>NZ_SMJW01000056.1 GCF_004348335.1 Actinomadura bangladeshensis
GAAGAGACAGGGGGCGTCGTGCCGCTCCTCCGCCACGGCGGTCGCGGCGGGCGGCTCGTCCCGGGCGGCCGGGGCGGGGCCGCCGGACAGGGCCGTGGTCCGCACGTGGGCACTGGGCCGGGCCGGGCGCGGGACGCTGGGGCGCGGCGGTTCCGCCGGCGGCTCATCGGGCGGCTCCTCGCGGGCGTCCGGCACGGGCGGTTCCTCGCGGGCGTCCGGCACGGGGGCCGTCAGATGCCGCAGGACGACCTCGCACTGCGCCGCGATGATCTCCCGGCTCGTGCGCAGGTACTCCAGCACGGCGGCGTCGGCCGGGCGGCGGACGTCCGCGACGCGTTCGGGCGGGCGGAGGGCTCCCGCCGGGTAGCCGCCGTCGGCGGTGCGGACGGACCGGCCGTCGACGAGCCAGCCGGGCGCGGCGGGCGGCGCCGTGATCGGGCGTGCGCCGCGCCCGGCGAAGAGGGGCACCGGGTCGACCGGGACCCCGGCGGCGGCCAGCGCGGCGAGCGCGCCCAGCAGCGCCACCAGGCCGTTCTCGCCGGGAGCGGCGCAGGCGACGGCGGTGTGCGGGCGGTCGCCGAGGGTCGCGCCGACCAGGTCGGTGAGGACGCGCCCGGGGCCGGCCTCCACGAACGTCCGGGCGCCCGCGCGGTACATCTCCTCGATCTGCTCGGCGGCGTCGACGGGCGCGGCCGGGGCCGCGGCCAGGTCGGACGGGTCGGTCTCGTAGGGGCGGGCGGTCGTGCTCGCCCAGACGGGGAAGGCGGGCGAGCGGAGGTCGTGGCCGAGCAGGTCGGCGCGGGACGGGACCGCCCCGGTGCGGGCCGCGCCGATCTCGATCATGTCGGTGTCGTCGATGGCCCCGGCGGCGCAGAGCGCGGCGAGTTCGCCGTGGCCGCGGCCGGCGGCGAGGTCCGGGTGGACGCCGACGGCGGTGAGCAGCCGGTGGACGGCCAGTCCCGCGACGCCGGCGCCCGCGCACCGCCCGCCGGCCAGGCGCAGGAGGCGCTGGAGCCGGGGAAAGGCGACGAAGAGGTCGGCGGGCATGCCGCCGGGCCGCCCGTCCTCACCCGGAAGGCCGTCCGGGAAGAGGAAGGCGACCTGGCCCGGTTCGCCCGCCGCGACGAAGATCCCCGGTTCCGGGCGGAACCGGGCGGCGAGCGCGAGCTTCTCGCGGAGATCGTCCAGGCCGGACGCCGTGAACGCCGCCTGGACCGGGCCCTCGAGCGAGGCGGCGGTCCGGGCGAGGTCGCGCAGCCGGGGCCGCCCGTCCAGCAGGTGCGCCAGCCGGTCGATCGCGGCGCGTGCGGCGTCCGGGTCGTCCGCGCGGATCAGGAACAGCTCCGCGGGCCACTCGGCCAGCCCCGACACCGGTTCCGGGGCGCCCTCGTAGCCGGCGAGGACGGCGTGGAAGCGCCTGCCGCAGGATCCCGGCCCGCTCACCCCGGCGAACCGCTCGCCGGGGCGGGCCGCCCACGGGCGGGCGCCGCCGGAGTCCGGCGTCCCGGGGAGCACGCCCGTGTGCAGCGCGCACGCGGTCGTGACGAGGCCGGTGAGGCCGTCCGTCTCGGCCAGTCCGATGGACGGCGGCGCGACGCCCGCACGCTCGTGGGCGCGTTCCAGGGCGAGCCGGCCGCCGGCCCCGGCGACCGATTTGACCACCCCGTAGATCCGGTCGCCGTCGCGCTCGGCGTCCGCGAGGCGCTTCAGGACCACGCACGCGACGCCCTCCCCGGACGCGGGTGCCACCTGGTCATGGACGCGGTCGCGCAGGTAGGCGCCCCCGCACAGCACCATGGCGCTGGAACCCGCCACGAGGTCGTTGCAGGCGGCGTCGAGGGCGGCGAGCGGCGTGCCGCCGACCGCGCAGGCCGTGCCGCCGAGGCCGAGCCGGTCGGCGACGCGCCCGGCGACCGCGCCGGTGCCGACGCCGTCGAGGGAGTCCCCGGCAGGGCGCGGGAGCTGCTCGTCCAGTCCGGGCGGGAGTTCGCCCAGGTAGGACGGGAGCGTCGCGCGGAGGGCGTAGGCGGTGCCGAGATCCCCGCCGCCCTCGGCGGCGAAGAACACCGAGGTCCGGGACCGGTCGAACGGGCGGTCGCCGTAACCGGCGTCCCGCAGGGCACGGGACGCGGTCTCCAGCGAGAGGAGGTGGATCGGGGCGATGCCGCCGATCTCGTCGGCCGGGATGCCGTAGGCGTCCGCGTCGAACGGGACGCTCGGCATGGGACCGCCGCGGGAGCGGCCCCCGACGATGTTCGCCCAGTGGCCGTCGGCATCGGGGGCGTCGGGGGCGACGCAGCCCACGCCGATGATCGCGACATCGACCGGGCGCGCGGTGTCGCGCACGTCCTCGGCCGTCCCGATGCCCAGCTCCGCGGCCCGCGCCGCGAGGAACGCGGTCGCACCGGAGGTGACCTGCTCGTGCAGGGCGGCGATCCCGGTCGTGGCCGACCGCAGCGCCGCCGCCTGCCCCATCGCGTACAGGCCCTCGGAGCGCTGCCGGACGGGATCGACCGGCGTGCCGAGCCGCAGGCCCCGGCTCGCGAGGTGCAGGCGGCCGAGGTTCAGCTTCTCCAGCCGCCGCCGCACCTCCGGCTCCGGCGTGCCGGCCTGCTCCAGTTCGCGGCGGGTCTGCTCGAACGTCTCGGTGTACGGGGTGCGGGCGCACCTGACCGCCTGCCCGGAAGCCGTCTCCAGCAGGACCGTCCCCGTGCAGGAGAGCGCCACGTCCTGGTAGGCGGGGACGATCGCACCCGCCGCGACCGCCTCGGGCGTGAACAAATACGCGGTGCCCATCAGCACGCGGACGTCGGCGCCGCGCTCGGCCAGCGGCCCGGCGAGCGCGGCGACCATCGCGGCGGACCGCGCGTCGTGGACGCCGCCCGCGAACATCACCGACAGCTCGCGGGGGTCGCCGCCGAACGCCGTGAGCCGCTCGACCTGCGCGTCCCAGAGCGGGAAGCCCGGGTACGGCCCGGCGGGCCCGCCGCACTCGCTCCCCGCGAAGACGAACTTCCGCGCGCCCTCGCCGAGGAACCGCCCGAGCGGCTCCGGGGACGCGACGTGCAGGTACGCGCTGATCCCGGCGTCTTCGAGCGCGGCCGCCTCCGCCGGGCCGCCGCCGGCGATGATCGCGTACGGGGGCCGGGCGTCGCGGACGGCGGCGAGCTGCTCCGCCCGCAGCTCCGGCGGCGCGCCGCCGGCGATCCCGGCGCCCCAGGGCCGGTCGCCGAGCCGGTCGGCGGTCTCCCGCAGCAGCGCCCGCACCCGGCCGCCGTCCAGCGGGCCGAGCGCCAGGAACGGCAGGCCGCCGTCCTGCGCGACCGCGCCCGCGAACGCCGACACGTCGCTGATCTGCGCCATCGGCCCCTGCACGGCGACCGGGCCGGTGCGCGGCGCCAGCGGCTCGGCGCGGACGGCGGCGCGCAGGTGCAGCACGGTCTGCTCGCGGACGGCCTGGACCACTCCCCCGGCCGTCTTGTACCGGCCCGCGAGCACCACGCCCGGCCGGCCCGGCCACTCCGGGCCCGGCCCGCTCGGCTCCGCCTCGCGCACGAACGCGAGCTGCTCGTCCAGGACGATCCCGGCCGCGCCGCCCGCGACGGCGGCGGCGGCCGTGTGCGGGCCGATGCCGCCCGCCGCGTAGACGGGGGCCTCCGCTTCGGCCAGCAGCATCTGGAGCAGGACGAACGTGGTGGGGTCTGCGGGCCGCCCGCCGCTCCGCGCGATGATCCCCACCTCGTCGGTGAGGCCGCGCCCGATCCGGACGGCGTCCGCGGCCTCCGCCGAATCCGCGACCTCGATCAGCAGCCGGCGGCCGCGGGCGAACCCGGCGATGCCGAGCCAGTCGTCGGAGTGCAGCGCGGCGGCGTCCACGACGACGGTGCGGGCCGCGGGCGGGATCTCGGCGGCGCGGACCCGGCATCCGGGCGGGACGCGGACGCCGAACGGGCCCGCCCACCAGCGGCGCACGTCGGCGAGCGCGGCGAGCACGGGCGCGCGGTCGGCGCCGAGGCCGAGGATCCCGGTCCCGCCCGCGCGCGCGACGGCCACGGTGAGATGGGGCACCGGACGGCCGGACGGGGCGCCCCCGATGATCTCCACGGGGGCCCGCTCGCCCCGGGCCGTGCCGTATCCGCCCGTGTCCGCCGTCATGCTGGGCCCCCCGACGTCCCGTGCGCCAACAACGGTGCGCCACACTACGGTCGGCGACATGCCGATTACCGAGACGACACACCTGCGGGCGTGTTGCTGGCGCGTCCGCAAAGGAGATTGGAACGTCCTTTGGCGTGCGGAAGACCTGCGGCGGCCCGGTCAGGGGGTCGGAGGGTCGGAGGGCCGGAGGGTCAGAGCGTGGAGGCGGCGGCGCGCTGCGCGCGGATCCCGTGCCTGACGATGCCCTCGTCGAGCCACCGGTCGAGGTGCCGCCACGTGGTGGACCTGGCCTCGCGCCCGGTCAGCACGCCGAGATGGCCGCCGGAGGCGATCTCGAACCGCACCTGCGGCGCCCCGCCCAGCAGGCGGACCAGCGGCCGGACGGCCCGGACCGGCGCGAAAAGGTCGCCGCGGCCCGCGATCGCCAGCACCGGCACGCCGATCCGGCCGAGATCCACCGTGCGGCCGCCGATCTCCACGCCGCCGCGCAGCAGCCCGCCGCCGTCCAGAATGGACCGGTAGAGACGCCGGGCGGCGTCTCCCGGATGGGCGATCGTCATATTCCGGAAATGATCCATCGCCTCGATATGCGCGAGGAAATCGGCGTCGTCGAGGTGGGCGAGCACCGCCCAGGGGCGGAGGAGGTACCGGTCCAGGCCGGCCGGGAGAACGGCCCGGTTCACCGGCGCTGCCGCGAGCCGCGCCGCCGCCCCGTCCACCGGCGCGCCGATCGCCGCGACCGACGCGATCGGCAGCCCCGGGTCGTCGGCGGCGGCCAGCAGCGCGAGGACGCCGCCGAGGCACCAGCCGACGAGCTGGACGGGCTGGCCGCCCGCGTCCCGGCTGACCGCCCGGATCGCGCCCGGCAGCACGTCCCCGACCCAGCGGCGCACGCCGGGGCCGGGGCCGCCGTCCAGGTCGGGGCCGCGGTCGAGCAGGTAGCTGCGGCGCCCGGCGCGGACGACGTGCTCGGCGAGGCTGCAGCCGCGGCGCAGGTCGTAGCAGCGCGCGGGCGCGTCCGGCGGCGGGACGAACAGCACCGGCGGCCCGGCCGGGACCAGCCCCTCCGGCGGCCGGTAGCGGCGCACCGACCGGCCCGGCCCCTCCTCGACCGTCTCCGCCGGCATCGGGCGCAGATCGGCGATCCGGCCGGACCGGGCCAGCCGCAGGGCATTGGACGTCGCGTCGCGCAGACCTCGCGGGGAAAGGATCATTTCGTCATTGTCCGTCCACATTCGCCGATTACGGCGGGGGCGCATTGACCAAAGGCGGCCGCCGCCGTTCAGGCCATTCATACACTGGTCGCCGCCGCGCGGAAATCACGCGCCTGTGAAACCTGCGTGAATTCGGCTTGACAGCGCGGGCCGGAAGTGGCATTGAGAGAATCTCACGCGGGCGGCCACCTGGCGCATAATGGCGATCACAGTCCGTGTGCGACCGGAGGCGGCCCGGACCCCGTGCGGGCCGCCCCCGCGCCCGTCCGTTACCGTCCCTCCTTGTCATGCCTTGTCATGCCCGCGCCGGTTCGACGGCGGCAACGGGGGGACGGGTGAGGAGGAACGCTGACGGACCAGGCGGAGGTGGCGATGCCGGATCCTCTACTGACGGAGGTCGGCTGGACGGGGTCCGAGTTGCGGCTGGCCGGCCGGTTCGAGCCGGGCGCCGCCGTCCCCGAGATCGAACTGCTGCTGCACGAGCAGACCGGGGGCGCGCAACTGCGCGTGCCCGTCGCAGCGGATACCAGCGACGGCGCCGTCGTCTTCGAGGCACGGGTGGACGTCGCGTCCGCCATGGGCGGGCGGCCGCTGCCCGGCGGGCTGTGGGACGTCGACCTCGCGGTCGGCGCGCCGCCGGCCCGCGCCGTCGTCCCGCTGGGGCACGTCCCGGGCCTGGACGCCGCGCCGCAGCGCCGGTTCCTGCCCGGATCGGTCACCGTCATCGCCTACTTCGCCACCGACGGCACCTTCAAGATCGACGTCGGCGGCCGCCCGCACTCCGCCGGCACCACCCGCGCCGACGCGACGAGCTGGAACGGCGCGCGCGCCGAGATCCTCGTCGCCGGGCACCTCGACCTGCGGGAGATCAGCATGCCGATCTCGGGGACGCTGCTGCTGTCCCAGCACCGCTCCGACCGCACGTTCGAGGTCATCGCCATGCTGGAGGAGCGTCCCGGCCGGCTCTGCTACACCGCCGCCGTCCCGGTGACGCGGGCGTTCATCGACGATCCGCTGCCGCGCGGGACGTGGGAGGTGTCGCTGTGCCTCGGCTTCTCCGGGATGCACCGCGAACTGCGGCTGCTCGCCGCCGACGAGCCGGTGGACGTGCAGGTGTGGCGGCGGCTGCGGCACATGCGGGTGAGGTCCTCGGCCGCGCCGGACCCGCTGACGATCACCGTCGGGCGCGCCTGAAGGGCCCGTCCCACGGGAACGGGCGGGAGGCCCCCACCACCGCCGACAGCAGCACGACCACGCCCGTCCCGCCCGCGAGGTTGATCCCGGACGTCGCGAGCGCCGCGTCGAACGGGCCGTGCATCGTCAGCGGCAGCACCGTCAGGACGAAGACGGCGACGGCGCCGATGCAGGCGAACGCCCGCACCGGGCGCGCCGCCGTCGACAGGAGCAGGTGCATCAGCGCGGTCGCCTGGATCGTCGCCGCCGTCGCGCACAGCGCGTAGCTCGTCGCGGCCGAGACGTCGGAGGCGTGCCCGCCCGCGAACACCGGGACCTCCACGCCGAACATCGTGCGCAGGGCCATCACCGCGGCGAACGCGAGGCCGCCGCCGACCAGGGACGCGGAGATCCCCGTCCACCACAGGGGGCGCAGCGGCGGGCCGGACTCGGCGGTGATCTCCTCGTGCAGCGCGACGAAGTCCTCGTAGCGCTTCGGCGGCGCCTCCACCGGGCGGCGCCGGGCCGTGGAGGGACACCGGAACGACCGTTCCCAGGGCCGTGGCGCAGGACGGCCGGCGTGCCTGCCGGGCAGGCCGCCGGGGTACCGCCCGGATGGCGAGTCGGGCATGTTCCCTCCCCCGGGTGCGAACGTAGAGGTGCTTACCCGGCACCGATGGGGGGAACTCGCCCAAGCTCGACAATTTGCAGTTGCTTGGCCACGCCTCCGGAACGGCGACGGCGCCCCTCGCGAGAGCGCGGGGCGCCGTGCCGCCGGATGGGGACCGGCCGGAGGTCAGACCTGGCCGGCCTTCTCCAGCGCGGCGCAGCAGGTGCCGGTGATCAGCCGGGTCACCACGTACGGGTCGATGTTGGCGTTCGGGCGGCGGTCCTCGATGTAGCCCTTCTTGTCCACCTCGACCTGCCACGGGATGCGCACCGACGCGCCGCGGTCGGACACGCCGTAGCTGAACGTGCTCCACGCGGCCGTCTCGTGCATCCCGGTGAGCCGCCGCTCGATGTCGGCGCCGTAGTTCGCGACGTGCTCGTCCGCCTTCTCGGCGAGCGCCTCGCACGCCGTGATGATCGGGTCGTAGCCCTCGCGCATGGCCTTGGTGGAGAAGTTGGTGTGCGCGCCCGCGCCGTTCCAGTCGCCCTCCACCGGCTTCGGGTCGAGGGTCGCGGAGACGTCGAAGTCCTCGGCGATGCGGTAGAGCAGCCAGCGCGCGACCCACATGTGGTCGGCGACCTCGATCGGGCCGGCCGGGCCGATCTGGAACTCCCACTGCCCCGGCATGACCTCCGCGTTGATCCCGGAGATCTTCAGGCCGGCGTCCAGGCAGGCGTCCATGTGCCGCTCGACGATGTCGCGGCCGAACACCTCGTCCGAACCGACGCCGCAGTAGTAGAAGCCCTGCGGGGCCGGGTAGCCGCGCTCGGGGAAGCCGAGCGGGCGGCCGTCCTTGAAGAACGTGTACTCCTGCTCGATCCCGTACCAGGAGTCCTGGTCGGCGTACTGCTCGGCGATCGGGCGCAGCTTCGCGCGCTCGTTGGTCTCGTGGGGCGTCCCGTCCGTGAGGTAGACCTCGCAGAGGACGAGCTTGTGGTCGCCGCCCCGGATCGGGTCGGGGCAGGAGAACACGGGCTTCAGCACGCAGTCCGAGTGGTCGCCGGGCGCCTGGTTGGTGCTCGACCCGTCGAAGCCCCAGTCCGGCAGATCGGCCCCGTCGGCGAGGATCCTCGTCTTCGACCGCAGGCGCGCGGTCGGCTCGGTGCCGTCGATCCAGATGTACTCGGCCTTGTAGCTCAACGTCGGTCCTCTCGTCTCTGCCTGGCCTCACGGGTTCGGCCTTACAGAACGTGCCAACCGGCCATTTCACACCTGTTGCCCGTTTGTGAACGGCATGTAACACGCAATGTGACCTGCGGAGACCTTCGTCACAATGGTCACGCTGTGTGACATCTCGTCCGGTTCCGCGGGCTCTGCCCGGCTGCGCGGGCCCGGGCCGGCGGCGGCCGGCTCGCGGCGGCGCGGCGCGGCCGGAGGAGCGCTCGCGCCATCGGTGCCCTGAATGCACTTCTCGGACCGAGCCGATAACCGCTCCCACCAATGCTTCGCCTTATCCGGGCACTTTCGACGGTTTTCGCATGGAGAACCGGACGATGATTGCCGCAAACTCCCCCGACTATTTACTTCGCCGGCATCCGCGGATTACGCCGCCACCTTCAAGATGATCGAGGAAAGACGTCGCGGCGCGTGCCGCGGCATGTTCTGACCCAAAGAACAGAACGGGGGAAAAGGGATGAGGCGGACTTTCTCGGCCTCGCTGAGCACGGTCGTCGTGCTGGCGGGGCTCGCCGCCCTGGCACCGGCGAGCCAGGCGGCGGCGCACGGCCCGAAGGGAGGGCGCATCCATGTCGTGCCGCCCGGCCACTCCATCCAGGCGGCCGTCGACCGCGCCCGGCCGGGCGACACCATCCGGCTCAAGAAGGGCTACTACAAGGGCGGCGTCCTCGTCCGCAAGCGCCTCACGATCCGGGGCGAGGGCAACGAGACCATCCTGCGCCCGGGCCGCCGCGACAACTGCGCGAGGGCCAAGGCGCCCGGCATGGGCATCTGCGTGATCGGCTCGGCCAGGCACCCGGTCAGGGGCGTCACGATCCGGAACCTGTCCGTCCAGCATTTCAAGGGCAACGGCGTGCACGGCATGTACACCGACCGCCTCACGGTGATGGCCGTCCTCGCCAAGAAGAACGGTGAGTACGGCATCGCGGAATTCCGCTCCACCCGCGGCCGGTTCGTCTGGAACTGGACCCTCGAGAACGACGAGGACGCCGGCCTGTACGTCGGCGACACCGCGAACGCCCGCGGCACCGAGGTCGCCTGGAACCACTCCTACGGCAACACGCTGGGCGTCCTCGTCCGGCACGCCCACCACGTCCGGGTCCACGACAACGAGATCGCCGGCAACTGCACCGGCGTCGCCCTGGTCGACGACGGCCAGCCGGGCAGCGAGGGCCACAACCTGGTCTGGAAGAACAAGATCATCAAGAACAACCGGTCGTGCGAGGCCCACGAGCCCGTCCCGGCGCTCAACGGCACCGGCGTCCTGCTCGCCGGCGGCGAGCACAACACGATCGCGAAGAACGTCGTGCTGGGCAACCGGGGCGGGCTGCCCTACTCCGGCGGCATCGTCCTGGTCCCGGGCCTGGCCTCGGCGCACCGACCCGGCCGTCCCGCCCGCTACAACCTGATCGACGCCAACGTCGTCCGGCGCAACGCGCCGTTCGACCTGGTCGACAGGAGCGGCAGCAAGACCAACCGCTTCCGCCACAACGCCTGCCGCACCTCGAACCCGCGCGGCCTCTGCTGACCCGACACACCGGACAGGAAGACCCCGTTTCCGCATCGGCGACGGGGTCTTCCCGTCCGCGCGCCGGAGGTCATCCGGACGGTCCGCACGGCTGCCCGCCCGGCCCTGAGGGAGGGCTCTCACCGCGCAGCAGCAGGCGCTCCCCGAGCGGGGTCAGCGCATGGTGCACGGTCTTGCCGCGGCGCTCGCTGCTGATGAGCCCGGCGCCGCGCAGGGCGGAGACGTGCTGCGACGCGGACGCCGCGCTGACCCCGAGCCGGGCCGCCAGCGCGCCGGTCGTGAGTTCGCCGTCGGCGACCGACCGGAGCGCGGCCGCGCGCGTCCGGCCGAACACCCGCGGCAGGGCGGCGTCGCTCGTCCCGCTGAACGTCCGGGACGCGGGCAGCACGACGGTCGCCGGGGAGTCGCCGCCGATCAGCACGCGCGGCCCCGCCACGAACGGCGAGGGCATGATCGCGAGCCCGCGCCCCTGGAGCCGGACGTCGCCGTCGCGCAGCGTCTCGATCTCCAGGACCGGCGGCGTCCAGCGGACGGCCGGATGCATGCCCCCCAGCAGGCCGCCGACCCCGCTGCCGGCCATCGTCCCGGCGAGACCGGCCGCCTCGGCGCGAAGGTGGGCGCTCAGCTCGGGCCACACGTCCGCCAGCGCGATCCGGTGGAAGTCGCGGAGCCCGCGGACCAGCGCCCGCATCGTCTCCCCGTCCCCCGAGACGAGCCGCGGCAGCCACGAGGCCGGCGACCGCGCGCCGTGCGACCGCTCGAGTTCGGCCCGGATCCGCCGGACGGGCGTCGAGGCGACCGTGTCGAGTTCCGAGTCGAGCCCCGGGACCCTCGTGTACGGAGTCAGGAAGTCGGGCAGCCAGCGTCCGGGCGGCACGAGATCGAGCAGCAGGCGGGACGGGCCGGTGAGCTTCGCGCGCGTCCGCGCCCGCCATGCGCCCGGGACCGGCTCGGGCCCGGTCGCACGCAGGGCCTGGGCGCTCAGGACGGTCTGGGCGATCGGCGAGAGGCCGGGTGTGATGCGGATGCGCGCGAGGTCGTCATAGTCGAGCCAGAGCCGCAGCATGATCGGAATCTACGACATTTCAGCTATTTCCAAAATCATTGCGCCTCGCTCTGCTCCTCCTGGAAGGTGCGGCCATGAGCCGACTCCGCCCGCTCCGCCGCACCGTCCCGCTGATGCTGGTCGCCGCCATGGTCGCGGTCGCGCCGCCCGCTCGCGCCGATGCCCGTACGGACGTCCACCAGGGCGACATCGAGGGGGTCCCCTACCGCGTCGAGGTTCCGAGCAACTGGAACGGGACACTGCTTCTCTGGAGCCACGGCGCCTACAGCCTGGAGTTCCCTGCGCCCGCGGACATCTCCCTGACGAACCACCCGGCGACGAAGCAGTGGCTGCTCGACAACGGTTACGCGGTGGCGGCCTCCCAGTTCCGCGTGACGCAGGGCTGGGGCGTGGTGGAATCGGGTCTCAAGGACCAGATGGACCTCCTCGACTGGTTCACCGCCAACATCGGCAAGCCCCGCCGCACCATCTCCACGGGTGCCTCGGCCGGCGGCCTGGTCTCGGTTCTTCTGGCGGAGCGCAACCCCACCCGCTTTGCCGGCGTCGCGTCCCTCTGCGGGGTGCTCGGCGGCACGACGGGCCACTTCAACAGCGCCCTGGACGCGAACTACGCGATCAAGACGCTGCTCGCCCCGGGCCTCGACCTGGTGCGCGTCAAGGACCCGCAGGCGAACACCTCGAACGCCCGCCAAGCCCTCGGCGCCGCGCTGGGCACGGCGAGCGGGCGCGCCCGCCTGGCCCTCGCGAGCGCCCTCGCCGACATCCCCGCCCGGTACATCTCGCGGGCCCCCGCGCCTGGGACGGTCGCAGGCCAGGTTCAGCAGCAGTACTTCTACAACGCCTACGACCGGGGCGCGTTCTGGGGCCTCAACCGCACCGACATGGAGGGGCGCACGGGCGGCAACCCGTCCTGGAACACGGGCGTCGACTATAGGAGGCTCTTCGCCCGCTCCAGCCAGAAGGCTTTGGTCAAGCGCGCCTACGACGAAGCCGGCCTGAGCCTTCGCGCAGACCTCGCCCGCCTCAACGCGGCCCCGCGCATCAAGGCGGACCCGGCGGCCGTCCGCTACCTGGACCGCTACGGCACCCCCACGGGCCGTACCCCGTGGCCGGTGGTGACCCTCCACTCGACGGGGGACGGCAACGTACCGCCGGAGAACCAGCGCTGGTACGCGACCCAAGTGCGGAGAGCGGGCAACCCGGCGAACCTGAAGCAGCTTTACGTCGACCGCGGCAACCACTGCACGTTCACCGCGTCCGAAGAGATCACGGCCCTGCAGACCCTTCTCACCCGCATGAACACCCGCCACTGGCCCAGCACCCGGCCGGACGTCCTGAACAGCGCCGCCACCAAGTTCGCCCCCGACTACCAGACGGTGTTCGACCCGGACCCCGAGCCGGGCCTGCACCCGACGACCCCGTCCTTCACCCGGCACCACCCGGCCCGCTACCTCCGCTGACCAGGCCACGGGGGCATGACCCCCTGTCTCCGTCCTCGGATACAGGGGGTCCTAGCCGGCGTGGCCGTAGTCGTTAGGTGAGCTCGCAGAGCACCCCGCACAACGGGCAGAAGGCACGCTTGGCCGTCGAAGTGACCTCCACACGACAGTTACGGCAGCTTCCCTGCTCGTACAGCGCGGGCTCAGACCCAAAGCCCCCGTCGTAGTAGTCCCGATCCGGCCAGGCAACGACTTCAACAAGCGGCGCGGGCGAGTGCGAGTCATCGTCCGACAGGCGGAAGACCTCAGCGAGAACCAGCGTGCGGGTCGAGAGGTCGTCTCCTTCACCATGGGCGGGCAGCACACGGCGAAGCACGTCGACCAGTTCGGGGAGACTCAGGCGAAGCAACTCCCGAGCAAGCTGGTCGCGCTCGCCATCGGTGGTCACGCGAAGCAACCTACCGGCGCGGCCCCGCTCCCCGCTCCCCTCACCCCGCACCCGCAGCAGGGCGCTGAGCACCTGAACGTTAACGATCACTCACCACCCCATCGTCGCGGCGATGAGTTCGGCGAACGGCCATGGTCTACCTACAAGAACCACCAACCGGGACCACAGGAGGAGAACCCCATGACCGCCAAGGCACTACCGCCCGTCGTCGACGCCGAGACCTGGCAACACCGGCTGGACGAGCTGCGCGTCCGCGAAAAGGCCGCAACGCGGGAACTCGACGCGATCGCCGCCGAGCGCCGCCGCCTACCGATGGTCGAGATGCCCGACTACACCCTGGAAGGCGAGCAAGGACCGGTCAAGCTGGCCGACATCTTCGAGGGCAAGACCCAACTGATCGTCTACAACCACATGTGGTTCCCCGGCGAGACGTGGCAGTGCCCGGGCTGCACCGGCTTCACGTCCCAGTTCACACGCCTGGAGTTCCTGGACGCCTACGACGCTCGCTTCGTCATCGTCACCCAGGGCCCGATCGACGAGGCACTCGCCTACAAGCGCCGCGTCGGCAACAAGATGACCTGGTACTCCACCGCGAACAGCACGTTCGGCACCGACGTGGGCGCCCCGCCCGGCGGCGGCTTCGCCGTCAACGTCTTCCTACGCGACGGCGACACCGTCTACCGCACGTGGCACACCAACGGCCGAGGCACCGAACAACTCAGCCACTCTTTCGCCCTGATCGACGTACTCCCCTACGGTCGCCAGGAGGAATGGCAGGACTCCCCCGAAGGCTGGCCCCAGTCCCCCACCTACACCCGCTGGCCCGCCTCCGAACAAATCGCCGCCGCCTACGGCGAGCACACCTGAGCCGGACGGTTAGCAGAGCCCGGCACAGCCACACGCCCCCTGTAACGCCAGTGGCCGTCCCCCGGGCGCGGAGCCGGGCAACCACCACGGGCGCGCCCGCCTCCCAGAGCCGCAGTGCCACCGCCGGTGGCATAACAGCCACCCGGAATGTCAGTCACCGGGACTAGGCTGCCGCAAATGACCTTGAAATTTACGGCGAGGGTCGCTGCAACGGACGATGACAAGGAATCACTATGCGTCGGTGTAGCTGAACACGACGACGGTTCCGGCATGTTCCTGACGTTCATGTGCATGCTGTCCGAGCCGGACGAGCAGGACGTGATGCTGGGCATGGACACCTATTGCCTGGTCACCCCTGACCAAGGCACGGCCTACGGCGGCGTCAAGGAGATAGCCATCAGCGACGGTGTCCTGCGTGTAGTAGTCGCGGACGATGATCTAGAAGCACTGGGTCTGGATCACGCCGAGATCGAAGCGACCCTGGCCGTGGACGAGAAGTCCATCGAGCAACTACGCCAGAGTCTTCGGCGGGTCCTTACCTACGGACGCCTGGAGACACATCCAGTGATGGTCGGGGTCTGAGAGGACCGGCTGCGGCGGCGGCCCCCATGTGAGGCACCATGATGACCCCACGGGCAGCGCCGACCGGGGCCCCGGCAACACGTCCGAGACAGCGCCCCCGCCGGAGGTGTGCTCTGACGCATGTCTGACCTCAACGCTTCGGGGGGCCTGGCGCGGGGCTGAGGAGTAGCTCGACCGCCGCCGCCCCTTGGCCTCAACGCCGGGACGGTCGCCGTTCGGCAAGCGCGAGTCGAGTTGAACACCGGCGAACTGATCATCAGCCCGCCGAAGTCACGCACCGGCCCCCGCACCGTGGCACTCCCCCCATGCGGTCATCCCGGACCTGCGGCGGGCGAACTTCCGGCGCGCGACCAAGTGGGACGAGACCCTGACCAAGCTCGGCGTGCCCAACCTCCACTCGCACGACCGCGGCCACAGCGGGAACACGTTCCCGACCGAGCCCGGCGTGATGCTCCGCGACCTCATGGAGCGGATGGGCCACGACAGCCTGCGGGCCGCGATGATCTACCAGCACCGGACGGCGGGCGATACTGCCCTACCTGGGCGAGTAGCCAGCCGAACCGGCCCCTTCGCCTTGGCGAGCGGAGGGGCCCGATGCCGGACGCGTGGACGCGGAGTGTCGCGCCCACGGACATGAGTCGGTCCCGGCGCGCAACGAGCAGGCGCACGACCGAAAGTGAGGCCGGATGGTTCGGTCAGCGGACCGGGTGCCGCTTGACCTGCTCGATCAGACCGGCGAACTCCGCAGCGGACAAGGTGAGGTGGCCCCCGTCCGGGTCCTTGCTGTCCCGCACCCCGATCCCGGCCCCCGGCGCAAGTCGTCCCAGCTCAACGCACTGCTGGTCACTGATGCCACCGCTGTGACTGCTCTTCCGCCAGTGAACGATCATGAGTACTGCTCCAAGTACTGCTCGATGAGAGCGCGCGAGGCTCCCTCAGGAAGGGCCTTCGCGCCGATACGTTCGAACTTAGTCGAAAAGTCCCTAGCCTCGAGAGGGCTCTCGATCAAGCGGCCACCGTTCTGGGCACCGGCGTAGGCCACATCCCGGTCGGGCAAGCAGATGACCTGAAACGGCCCATCGAAGCCGTGGTGAGCGCCAGCCGCGGTGGGAACGATCCGCATGATGACGTTAGCCTGGCTCGCCATCTTGAGCAGGTACTCCAGTTGGCGCATCATGACCTCCGGGCCCCCGATGGGGCATGCCAGCACGCTTTCGTCGACGAGCATCCAGAGCATAGGTGCGTCCGACCGTTCCAGGATCAAACGCTGTCTCTCCACCCGCGTGGTGATCTCAGTTTCGATGTCCTTGGCCGTCTCCGTTTCGAGCATGGCCCGGATGTACGCCTCTGTCTGGAACGGACGAGGGATGGCCTTCCCGTGGTAGGTCTTGATCGCGGTGGACGTCTTCTCATACTCCATGCACTGGCGCGCCCAGTCCGGGTCGTGCGCCATTCGGGCAAACCAGAGGATTAGCTGAAAAAGTAGACCCGTCCCGTAGTGCTTATCGAGCAGCCGCATCTGATCCTCCTGCGGACGCCGCCTGCCCGCCTCCAAGTTGGAAACAGTCGAGCGTGCGATGGCCATGATCTCCCCACACTGAGCGAGCGACAGCCCGGCCTTCTCACGCATGTAACGCATGAAAAAGGCCAGGAAGTGCCACATCGAGATACGAGGGTCCAGGGGCTCGCGGACGGCGGGCATCGAGTCTCCTTGTTTTTCAACTTCCGGGGGTACACCTAGAAATTAGGCATCCGCGGTGATCCTTGTCACAGGAAATCGGAATCTCGGGCAAGGACAGGACGATGTCGATGACAGCGACCGCAGGGCAGGTTATGCCCCTTATGGGCATACCTTCCGCAGTGGGGCAAGCGCGCACATTCGCGGACGCACAGATCCGTAAATGGGACTACTCACACATTCTCGACAGCGCGCTTCTCATCGTCTCGGAACTCGTCACCAACGGGATCCGCCAGACGCCGGACGAGGAGATCCGTCTCCAACTCAGCCGGGACGCCTACGGGATCATCATCGCCGTCTGGGACGCCGACCACGAGTTGCCCAAGGCCAAGCCGTTGAAGGAACTCACCCTCGACGACCTCGATCTGTCGGCGGAGGCGTTCGACGACAACGGCGGCTGGGGCCTGCACATCGTCCAGGCCATGTCCGCCAAGTGCGGCGTCACCGCCGACCCGGCCGGCGGCAAGTGGATCTGGGCGCGCATGCACCCATAGCAGGCCCCGCGCCCGCCCCCATCCCCATCGGCAGTCCAGACACGCCCCTCGACGGGAGGCAGCATAAGAATGGCCACTGACCACCTGACGGCCATGAGCGGACGGCGCCCGTTCCTGACCGCTCTCGATGAGGCCGTCCGCAAGCACGGCGGAATGTCGTGCGGCATCGTCGCACGCAGCGGCACGCCCGTCCTCTACGTGATCAACACCGAGTCGCCTGGCAAGTTCACGGAGATCGGCGCCGACTTCATCGCCGGGACCTGGATGTTCACCTGGGCCCGCACCGGTGAAACGATCGGCGCGGCCAACTCCCCCACACAGACCGCCGAGACGATCGCCCGCGTCCTCGGGGCTCACCTCGGGACCCGTCCCTGATGGACAGCGAGTTCGCGGCGATAGCGCGACTACTGCTGATCTTCGGAACGGTCTGCTTGTTCTTCGGAGCCATGGCGGGTTACGTCCTAGGCCCTGGCCTGGTGTACCGGACCCGACGACTGTTCCGGAGGCTACGTCGATAAGCCAGATCACAGCCGCAGCCCTGAAGACCACCAAAGCGGCTGCCATGAGGCGACAACCCGCGTGGGGGGGGGCGGACCTGGAACTCGGCCCTCGGGTTCGGATCAAGCGGCACAACCGACCCCACCAAACAGGCGATTCAGGCCGGATGCACCGTCTGGCGGGTGTGAAAGCATGCGGCTGTGACGCCCGATGCCACCCGTGAGGGAGCCGCCCGGTTCGCCGCCCGTCTCCTGGCCACCGCCGCCGCTCCGCTCGACCCCGCCTCGGCGGACGGCCCACGGGTACTGCACTGGCCGGGGCGCAGGCTGCTGGTGCAGCGCGGGGACACCGAACTGGCTGTCCGCGACCTGAACGAGGCGGGGACGGAGGTCCGCTTTCCCGCGCCGTGGCCTCGCCGGTACGGCTCAGTGGCGGTCTCTCCCGCCGGTGACGTCGCCGTGTTCGCCGGCGTGCACGCCTTGCGGGCCGTGGATTCGACCGGCGCCGTGCTGTGGGAGATCCGCCACGGTTGCTGGTCTGCCGCCGTGTGCACGACGGCCCATGCCTCGTTCTCCGAGTACGCCGACGACTACCACCACGGCCACGCCGACAGTGGCTCGGCGGCCTTCTCCTCCGACGGCAAGGTCCTGTGGGCTCACGTCCGCAGCCACATAGGGCACGGCACCGAGGAGGAATGGCTGGTCCTAGACGCCGCCGACGGCTCGCTGCTGGCCCGGGTCGCGACGATGACCGTGGGATCGGGCTCCTTCCACTCTCCCCACCCCGACCCGGCGTACATGGGGCTGTCCATCGCGGAGGGCGAGGAGACTTCGCCCGTGCTGTGGGGACGCTGGGATGGTACGCAGCTCACCGTCCAGCGATTCATCGAGGAGGTCTTTCTCGCGGTGAGTCCGTCCGGGGAGCACTTCCTGACGACGGATACGGGGCAGTGGGCCCTCTATCTCCACCAGGCGGAAGACGGCATGGAACTACGGCAACTGAACGCCGAGGATGCCGTACCCCCTCCTTCGGGAGACGACCGTGCTCGCTGGGACTTCGAAGCGGCGTTCCCGTACGACGACATCGCCGTGGTCGGCACTGAGTACTACGCGGAGGTCCCCCGCCACTGGCTCATCGACCCACGCACAATGGCCCTGCGAGGATCAGTCGTCTACCCCTTCCCTGTAGCGGGGCCTCCGCTGTCGGCAGGAAAAGACGCCTGGTGCACGGTGTCCAAGGATCAGACCGCTCTCCATCTGTGGGACCTCCCGCACCGGGAATGAGCCAACAGCCCATCGGCGTTCAAAGCTGCTCGTCCCCCGAACGCTGGCTCGCGCCGAGACGGCTCTCCTCAACGCCGCCGAGCCTCTTCCCCATGCTCGGGTCCACGTCCTGCGATCTTCCGGCTGTCCTGGCGAAGCCAGACCTTTAGCACCACAGCACGAAAGGCCATGATCCGCGGCTGCAGATCATGGCCTTTTCGCAGGTGGGCGCGGACGGTTTCGAACCGCCGACTCCTCGCTTGTAAGGAGCCGCGATCATCATCCGGACGGCGCTCACCTGGGCCTTCGCAACCCGTCCAGGACGGCACACGCTCTCTGTCCACAGACCTAATGGCACGCTAATGGCACGGACGCGCGGCATGATCACGCAGGCTGATCAAGGTCCTGACCTGCCGAGCCCCACAGCTCCCGCGCTCCGATGTGGCACGCAAGTGGCACGGGGCCGTCCTCCGCGTGGCACGCACACCGCTCCCCGCCTGAGCTTCCCGTCTGCCGTCGTCCCGCGCTCCGCGCCGCCGGGCCAGGGACGGGGGGCCAAGGTGGAGCGCCCCACTGGACGAACGACCTTGGCCCCCCGTCCCTGGTCTGGTAGATCTCCGATCGGGACGACGGCAGACGGGAAGCTCAGGCACCCCCCAACCAACCAACAACCGTCACGGGACGGGCTGAGCTTCCCAGAGTCAGAGGCCCCCGCCGGAGGCAGAGAAGACCTCGGCCACGCGGTGGCCTGCAACCTGGCGGTGGCGCGGCCCCTGTGACCGCCGGCGGCTGCCGGACGGTGCGGCGGCGGCAGGATGCGCGGCCCGGCGCGGCCGTCCGGTGACCGGCGCCCACGCCGCACGCTCCGGGCGGCTTGGCGCGGGGCCGCGCAGCGGCCTGAGCGCCGCCGCCCCTTGATCCCAAACAGCCAGATTCGGCAAGCAAGTCATCAGCGTGACTGCTGTCCCAAACATCCCAATAGACAGCGGAGGGAGCATGGACGATAATCACAAATCCCGTACTCGCCCGAGGCCCGGAGTAGCTCATGAGCTCTAATCCCATTTGGAGAGATCTACGCGCGTTGCGCTCAGAGCCACCTAACTCTGTCTCCACAGATAGCAAGAAGAAGATCTTCTCTGCATCTTTGGAGCAGTCTGAGCAATATTTCCGGGCAGCAGAAGAGGTGGGATATGAAACCCGGCCAGTCCTCGCGTTTTATGGACTTTCGCAAATGGGGCGTGCGATAGCAGCTGCAACGCACCGCGATAGGCACTCTTCACCGAATGACTGGCAGCTTTCTGGACACGGAATACGAGTCCCTGGAATATCTCAACTAGCAAGCGGCATCGGCACACTAGTAGTGCGCGACCAAGGAAAAGGTTCTTTTACTCAACTGGCGCACTTGCTGAGATCGCCATCACTGACCAAAGGCACGACTCTTGCGAGTGTATGGAATTCCATTCCCGAGGCAAGTGGTCATAACCTCCCGGGCGGTGACGACCATCCGGCACTCTGGTTGAATGAAGGATCAGATAAGACGCGTAATGATTGGGGAGATTTCGGCCCGCCTAGTGTAATCATTCTAGATGGAGTTCCCGAAAACATACCATCTCTGGTCAAATTTATGGCCCGCTATCCTGCGATATGGCCACCAGATGGCATGCCTCAGTACCGACACGAGAGGCCCTTGCGGCACGGACCTCATGGCCAGGTATACATTAGTTCTCTGCATGAATACGTTCACGGCGGCTTCGTTACGATGCACGGATTCCCGTACCGCGGCAAACTGGTAGCGTTGCCAACGGTTTCCGATAACGACGCTGCCATGCATCCTATTCTTTCTTGGTGGGCAGTCCTCTTTGCCCTATCAATGCTGGCACGTTACGAGCCAGCCACATGGGCTGCCGCCATCAACGTAGATGGAAGCAGGGATGCTGTGCCGATTGAGAATTTGCTGGATGAGGTGACGTCAACCATCCCAAGTCTGGCTTTCGACGCAATTTGCGAATATTCCAAGTCGGATAATGACATACGCACTTCTCTTTTAGAGAAGGAGGAGAAATGCAGGCGGGATGGCGTAGTGATCTCCTGGAGAAAAGCACGCTCATCGATGGAACGCATTCTTCGAAAGGATTCACGTGGGAAGATTGCGGACTAGGTGATACGGCACCTGCAACACGGAACGTCTCGTAGTATTGACGACATGATTCGCGCTGTGGTGTTTGATGTTGGTGAGTGTCTCGTTGACGAGTCTCGGGAGTATGGGACGTGGGCTGACTGGTTGGGGGTGCCTCGGCATACGTTCTCGGCGATGTTCGGGGCGGTGATCGCTCGGGGGTTGGACTACCGGGAGACGTTCCAGGTGTTCGCGCCGGGGTTTGATCTGACGCAGCAGCGGCAGGAGCGGGCCGAGGTGGGGCGGCCTGAGACGTTCGGGGAGGAGGACTTGTACCCGGATGCGCGTCCGACGCTGGCCAAGCTGCGGGGTGATGGGCTGTGGGTCGGGATCGCGGGGAATCAGACGGTGCGGGCCGGCGGTATCCTGCGGTCGCTGGATCTGCCTTCCGACATGATCGCGACGTCGGATGACTGGGGTGTGTCCAAGCCTGATCCGGGGTTCTTCCGGTGTGTGGTGGATGCTGCGCCGTGTGATGCGGGCGAGGTGCTGTATGTGGGTGACCGGTTGGACAACGACATCATGCCCGCGGCTGCGGTGGGGTTGCGAACGGCGTTGATCCGGCGGGGGCCGTGGGGGATCGTTCAGCAGGACGACCCGGAAGCCGACCGCGTTCCGACGATGCGGATTGATTCGCTGGCCGAGCTTCCGGGCCGTATCGCTGAGTTCAACGCTGGAGCGCGCTGAGGGTCGTTTGCCATCCGTACAGGCGGTCGTCCAGGCGGCGGACGCATTCGGTGTCAGCCCACGGCTGGAGGGCACGGCGGACGGTGTGCACGCGGTCCATGCCGGTGGCGTACCAAGTGACGGCGAGTTGGTCTAGGGCCTGCTCGGCATAGGAGCATGCGGCTTCGGGGTCGCGCTGAGCGACCTCGACAGCGGCCAGGTCCCCGAGGATGACGGCGCGCTGTTTGGCATTGGTGTCGCCGATCGCCTCTAGGACGCCCAGGAGTGTGGCCTTGGCCTGCGCGGGCTGCCCAGCCTTGAGCTGGGTGTCGCCCTTGAAAGAAGCAAGGCTGATCGGTGAGAACCAGTTGAACCAGTCGGGGGCCGGCTGTCCAGTGCTTTCGGAGAGCAGGTGTTCGGCGTGGTTGATGAGTCGGAGGGCCTCGCTGGGGTGTCCGCAACGGGTTTCACACTCGGCCTCGACAGCGTCCAGCCAGGCCAGGAACCCGGCGGGGGCGGTGCCGCGTCGGGCGTAGGTGCGGGCGGCCCGCATGCGTTCGGCGGCCTCGTCGCGGCGGCCGTCCCATCCGGGGATGAACGCGGCGTGCGCCAGGATCGCCGCGCCCAACAGCGGATCGTTGGCTTCGCCGGCGGCCTGGAGGGCGCGGACGTAGGAGGCGTCGGCGTCGTCGGGCTGGCGTAGGTCGAAGAACTCGATGCGGCCCACCAAGAGCAGGGACTCGGCGAGCGCGGTGGCCAGGATCGTGCGCGGGACACCGGTCGTCTCGGCCAGGAGCTGCGTGCCGAGTTTGGTGTGCTCGACCACGGTCGGGTGGAGCTGGGCGGGCTGCACGGAGAAGTAGAGGCGACGCAACGCGCCGTTGATGGCGGAGAAGTCGGCCCCGACCGTGGGCGGTTGGACGGCGGCGTTGGCTTTGGGGAGTGGGAGTGCGGCGCCGGTCCCTGGGGCGGGGACGGTGGAGGCGCTGGGGTTGGGCCGCGCGGGCGCTGATGCGTCCGAGGTCTCCCACGGCGGGGTGAAGCCGAGTTCCTCGACGGGCAGTTGCAGCACGTGGACCAAAAGGCGCTGGTGGTCGGCGCGCGGCCACGGCGGGGATGCGGACTCCCAACGTCGGATCTGGCGGGCGCTGATCTGCATGTTCCCCAAGCCCAGCAGTGGAGCGGCTGCCGTCATGGCGTCGGCTAGTGCCTGCTGGGATGCGTACCCGGCATGTTGCCGGGCTGCTTTGAGACGGGTGTTTCCTGCTGGGCGCGGCATCCTCGTTCCCTTCGCTGCGAGTCCTCTTCGGGTCCGACTTTAGCGCTCATAGAGGCACTGAGCGGACTCTGTGACTCGTCTAACGCGCTGTAGCGTCCTTATTACGTCCTCTAAGAGACCTATAGACGGCCTTCTTTAGGACACTCCCCGGCGGGAGTGTTGGCCTATGCGAGACGAGCAAGCGGGCAACGAGTGCGGGCACTGCGGCGGTCGTGGGTGGAAGTTCGCTCACGCTCGGCGGGCGGTGCTGGTCGGGGCGCCGGGTGGTTCCGGGCCGGAGGTTGAGCGGGTGCCGTGTCGCTGGTGTGCGCCGTCGCGTGAGGCGCGTGCGGCGTAGTTCGTCCAAGCTGCGGGGCCGGTGGGGTGTCGTAGTGGCTCTGTTCGGGGTGGTGGGTCGTCCCTGTGGCCGCTCGTTCCTGCCGGTCCCGCTCTCTTGTCCTCGGGAGTGGTGCCTTGTGGGTGTGTCGGTGTGGTCTCGGGCTGCTGGTGGCGCGTGGCGTCCGGCGGCGTTGGGTCTGGTCGCGGAGTTGGAGCGGCTCGGGCTGGTGGCCGAGGTGCGGGGGTCGGGTCTGGTGCGGGTGCACAATCCCGCTGGTGGACCTGACCCGGATGACCCGCAGGGGCAGGCGTTCGCGCCGGGGCTGGGGCAGGAGGTGGTGTGCCGTCGTCGGGACGGGGTGCTCTGGTGGGATTGGGTGTGGCCGGGGCCGTCGTGTACGTCTCCGCCGGAGTTGGAGCCGTTGTGCCCGGTCGCCGATGTCGTCACGGCGGTGACCCGGATCGCGCGGGTCGTCGCGGTGCCCTTCGTCGGCTCGCCGGCCTCGCCGTCTCCCGCGTCGTCCGGCTCGTCCGGCTCGTTCGGCTCGTTCGGCTCATCGGGTGGGTGCGGGTGATGGGGGTGTCGTGGGTGTCGGCGTCGGACGAGACGAGTCGGCGACCGATCGCGGCGCAGATTGAGCGCGAGTTCTCCGGGGTGGTGGCCTGGTACGGGAACGCCACGGGCGCCTGGTGGGCGATGGTCCGGGTTCATCGTGATGCGTGCTTGGTGGAGGCGAGGAGTCCGCGGGAGTTGCGGGAGGCGATCGTGAACGCGCGGGGGTGGCCGTGGCCGAGGTGAACCCCGGTGACGGTCACAGGGTCGGGCACTCGGGCATCGGACCTGAGTGCCCGGTCTGGTGTCTGGGGGTGCGGACGGTCGGGGATCTGCTCGGCCTGCTGGTGGAGGCGGGGCGGATTTCGGGACTGCACGCGTCGTTCGCCGACGCGGTGTCCGGGGCTCCGCATGAGCATGAGCGGGTGACGCTGGGATGTCCGGTGGAGTGCCTGGGGTTGTCGGCTCATGTGCTGGGCGCGCTGCGCAACGATCGCGGCCGGACGGCGACGGTCGGGGACGTGCTCAGGTTGCTGCGCTCGCGTGAACTGGCTGAGGTGCGTCACATGGGGCCGCGGCGGGTCGGCGAGGTTCGGACGGCTTTGGTGGCGGCCGGTTTCCCGGTACCGCCTGACGGATGTGATGGGGGCTACGGCCGGTAGCCGGGTTCGCTCGTCCTGGGCATGTGGTCGGGGTTGTTGAGGGCTGACGGGTGGGTGTTACACGGGCTACAGTTCCGTGAGGTGCACTTATGCGGTCAAGCGTTTTAGTAGTCAGGTGGTCGATATGTCGAGCTTGGAGTTTGAGCCTCCGAAGTATGCGCGGGTGGTGCTGGAGGTGCGGCGCCGGATAGAGGACGGCGACTACCCGCCCGGCTCCATGCTCCCCTCGGAATCACAGCTCGTGCGTGAGTTCGCGGTGGGGCGGACGACCGTGGTGCGGGCGTTGCAGATGCTGCAGCAGGACGGATGGATCACCCGTGAGCACGGGCGCGGCTCGTTCGTGAAGGGCCGTCCCGCCTCCGAGGTGCGGGCCAGTCGGCGGGGCCTTGCGCTGCTGGACCGTCCGGAGACTCTGCCGGGTGTGCGGTTGGTCGATGTCGGCCAGGTCGACGCGCCGGGGCCGGTGGCGGCGCTGCTCGGCCTCGACGGCGGCCGTGGGCGGGTGTTGGCGCGGCGGTCGCTGACCGTCCGGGATGGGATCGCCTCGGATCTGGTGACGTGCTGGTTCCCGCCTGAGTTGGTGTTCGGTACCGACCTGGACAAGGATGCGGCGTTGCCGGTCGGGCTGCGGGATCATTTGCGGACGGTCAAGGGCCTGCGGGTCGACCACATCTCCGAGCGGCTGACCGCCCGGCTTCCCGCCGGCGATGAGGCCGGGCTGCTGGAGATCAAGGCCTCTGAGCCGGTGCTGTCGATGCTGGCGGGCGTGCATGACGCCTCGGACGTGGTGCGGTTCGTGGTGGAGGTCGTGATGCCGGGCTCGCTGCATGAGCTGGAGGACGTGTACAGCGTCCCGACCTGATCCATCCCTTGATGTGATGCACGTCACTCCCTCCTGAGCTTGTTCGGTCGAGTGGCCGACGTACACTCGTGCCACAAGCACTCGTTCGGACAAGCGGTCGGGTGAACAACGAAGGTGGTTCGTGATGGCGGTGCAGGGTCCGTTCAAGGTCGCGTTCGGGGACGTGTTCCCGTTCGGGGCGTTCGTCAAGGGCGGGGTGGAGCCGGTGCGGGACTTCGACCGGTCGACCCGCGAGAACTTCGTGCAGGCGCGGGACAAGGACACCGGGGAACTGGTGTGGGCGGTGGAGGTGCTGGACGCCGACCCCGAGTCCAAGGGCACGTTCAAGGTCAAGCTCACGGCGCCGGTACAGCCCCTCGTCCCGGAGGCTCCGGCGGGGTTCCCGTTCGTGCCGGTGGAGTTCGACGGCCTGACGGTGACGCCGTACGTGAACTCCGGTACCGGTCGGCTGGCCTACTCGCTCAAGGCGTCGGCAGTGCGTCCGGCCAACTTCAAGGGCGCGGGCCGCTCGGGCAAGGACGGCGGCGCGGCTGCCAAGGACGCGGCATGAACATCCTCGGCATGCTCGCCCTCGTCGTCGTGCTGGCTGGTGCCGGTGGGTTCGGGCTGCGGCTGGTGGCCGAGGTCGGCGAACAGCGGCGGTCGGTGCGCTGGGCTCACACCCTGGCGAGGTTCTGCGGCGACGCCGGTTGCGGGGTGTGCCGGTCGCGGTCGCTGTCGGCCGAAGTCCCGCGCGTTGCCGCTAGTTGATCGGGTGGGGCGGCTGGAGCTGGTACCTCCGGCCGCCCCCGTTTCTCTCGCTCTCCCGCAGCTCGAAAGAGAAGAGGTGTCCAGGTTATGGCCTGGGAGTTCCGCAAGCTCGGTCCTGGTGAGAACGTTGCCGTTGAGGCGCAGCGTGACCCGTTCGCGGCACCCAAGTGGGCGCCTCCGGTGTGGCACATGCCCGAGGGCCTGGTGCTCATCGTCAACGCCGTCCGCGCGCTCATCCGGACGGTGGTGTTCCTGGTCCGCAACATCGTCCCCGTGTCCATCGCGGCCGGTCTGGGCTGGCTCGGCTACCGCTTCGGCTGGCTCGTCCCCGTCCTGGTCCTGGCCCTCGTCGCGGTCGGCCTGGGCGTATGGGCGGGGGTGGACCGTCCATCCTTCGTCCGCTGGATCGCCCGTCCCGCCCGTGCCCGCTGGCGCCTCGTCCTCGTCTACCGGCGCGACTGGCAACCCGTCCTGGTCACCGCTGGCCTGACCAAGGTCCACAAGGGACGGGAGTACCTGCCCTCCCTCGTGCGGGTGCGGTGCGGTCCGACCTCGGATCGGGTGCTCGTCCGGATGCTCAAGGGGCAGGCTCCGGACGCGTGGGAGCGGGTGGCGGTCAACCTCGCGCACGGCTTCGGCGCAACCCTGGTCCGCGTCCGGGACGGGGACCGTCCGGGCCGCATCTGGCTGGAATTCGTCCGCAAAGATGCCCTCGCCGTCCCGATCCCGGCCCTGCCCGTCCCGGATGGGTCCGCGGTCGACCTGTCCGCTCTCCCGGTCGGGCGGTGTGAGGACGGGTCGCCGTGGCGGCTGCGGCTCCTCGGAACCCATGTGCTGATCGCGGGGGCGACGGGGGCCGGCAAGGGCTCGGTCATCTGGTCCACCGTCCGCGCACTCCTCCCGCTGATGCTCGCGGGCCTAGTGGAGGTGTGGGCGACCGACCCCAAACGCATGGAACTGTCCTTCGGCCGTCCGCTGTTCGAACGCTACGGGCGCTACAGCGACGACCCAAAGGGCGGCATGGTCGAGTTGCTGGAGGCGGCGGCCGAGGACATGAACGCGCGGGCCGAGCAGTTCGCCGGGGTGACGCGGTCGTTCGCGCCGTCGCATGAGCACCCGTTCCGGGTCGTCGTGGTGGATGAGCTGGCGTTCCTGACCGCCTACTGCCCTGAGCGGGATCTCCGTAAGCGGGCCGAGTCGGCGCTGGCCGTGCTCACCTCGCAAGGCCGTTCGGTCGGGTACTGCGTGATCGGGGCGCAGCAGGACGCGCGCAAAGAGGTCAACAACCTGCGCAACCTGTTCCCCGACCGCATCGCCCTGCGCCTCGATGAAGACGAACAGGTCGACATGGTGCTCGGCGACGGCGCCCGCGACCGTGGCGCCCTCGCTGATCAAATCTCCTCGGTCCCGGAGATCGGCGCGGGCGTCGGGTTCGTCCGACTGGAAACCTCCCCTGACCCGGTGCGGGTCCGGGCGGCCTACGTCTCCGACAACGACATCCGCGACATGGTCGCGCTCGGCCTGCCTGACCTCGACATCGAGGGGGCTGCGTGACCAACCCGGCTCCTGGCGTCACGCAACCCACCCTCGACGCTCCCGAGGTCGCCCCGTCCTCGTCGGCCGAACCCGGCCCGGAACCGGTGGTCAAGACGCTGGCTCCGCTGGCGCGGGGCGTGTTGGAAGCGGTCGCGGTCGAGCACGGCGTCTGCATCCGCCCCGTCCCCATGCGGCGGGTCGACCTGAACACGGGTGCGGCGGAAATGGTCTACGTCCCGTGCGGTCACACCTTGGCCTCGGTCTGCCCCTCGTGCGCCGAACGCAAGCGCAAACTCCGCGCCGTGCAGTGCCGTCAAGGTTGGCACCTGACCGAGGAACCCGTCATCACCCGCGCCGACCCCGACGCCGAGCAACGCGCGTGGATGGAACTGCGGGCGCAAGCGGCGGCGGCCCGTGACCGCGCGGCCCTCGACGGAACGGCGGACGGGGAAGACACCTCGTTCTGGGACGCGGTCATTCGCGACCTCGACAACGAGCTTGAACGCACCGGGGTCCGCGGCTCCCTCAAAACCGGTGATGACTCCAAGGGCCGGCGGACTCGGTCGACCCGGCGGCGGCAGGATGCGCCCGACCTTCCTCGGCGTCCGGTCGACTCCCGCACAGTAGGCAAGGTGTTCCGAGGTGCGGACGGGAAGACCTTCCGGCCCTCGCTGTTCCTGACCCTCACCCTGGACTCCTACGGGCGGGTACGGGGTGACGGTACGCCGGTCGACCCCGAGTCCTACGACTACGCGCGGGCGGCACGGGACGCGTTGCACTTCTCCAAGCTGGTTGACCGGTTTGTGCAGAACCTGCGCCGGTTCGTCGGCTATGACGTGCAGTACTTCGCCGCCGTCGAACCGCAACGGCGTCTCGCGCCGCATCTGCACATGGCGATCCGGGGCACGGTCTCGCGGGCTGAGCTGCGGCAGGTGGTGGCGGCCACCTACCACCAAGTGTGGTGGCCTCCGACCGACCGCGTCGTCTTCGACGGCGAACACCTGCCCGTCTGGGACGACATCGCGGGCCAGGACGGCGGCGGCTACCTCGACCCGGCAACCGGCGGAGTCCTCCCCACCTGGGATGAAGCGCTAGACGCCCTCGGCCAGGACGAGAACGCCGAACCCCTGCACGTGATCCGCTTCGGGCGGCAGATCGATGCGCAAGGCGTCCTCGCCGACTCGGCCGATTCCCGGCGGTGCATCGGCTACCTGACCAAGTACCTGGTCAAAGGCGTGGCCGAATGCCATCAGGCCGAGACTGCGGCGCAGCGTGAGCACGTCGACCGGATGGCTGAAGCCCTGCGGTATGAGCCGTGCTCGCCGACGTGTGCGAACTGGCTGCGCTACGGCGTCCAGCCCAAGAACCCGCGCAAGGGCCTCACGCCGGGCTACTGCAAGGGCAAAGCCCACCGACGCGAACACCTCGGCTACGGCGGCCGCCGCGTCCTGGTCTCCCGCAAATGGTCCGGCAAAACCCTCGCCGACCACAAAGCCGACCGCAAAGCCTGGGTCCTGGCTCGCCTCGCCGAAGCCGGAATCCCCGTCGCCAACCCGGCCGACCCCCAAGCGGTCCACGTCTGGGAACGGGCTGGGCCTGGCGACCCGGACGTCAAGCCAGCAGAGCAACGGCTCTTGCTGCTGATCAACGAGCGCATCCAACGGCGGCGAGAACTCGACCGAGCAACCGCCTCCGATCTTTCGGCAACTGAGAGCAGAGAGGCCGCCTGATGGCGAACAAGCAGGGGAAGCGCCGGTTCGGCAGCATCCGCGAACTACCCTCCGGGCGCTTCCAAGTCAGGTATCCGGGGCCGGACGGCAAGATGCGCTCGGCCGGAACGACCTACCCGACCAAGCGCGAGGCGGAACGGCAGCTCTCGCTGTTGGAAGCGAAGCAGATCGCCGGCGACTGGACGGACCCGCAGCGGGCCAAGGTCAAGCTCTCGGAGTACTCGGCCAAGTGGATCAACGAGCGGCCGGACCTGCGGGCGCGTACGGTCGAGATCTACCGGGGCCTTCTCCGGCGTCGCATCACGCCGTATCTCGGCAATGTGCCCATCGGCAAGATCGACACGGCGACCGTCCGCGAGTGGCGGGCCACCCTGATCAGTGCGGGAGTCGGGGCGTCCGAGGTGGCCAAGGCGTATCGACTGCTGCGGGCCGTCCTCATGACGGCGACCGATGACATGATCATCTCCCGCAACCCGTGCCGGATCAAAGGTGCCGGTGAAGAGAAGCCCGACGAACGGCCGGTCCTCACCGTCGCCCAGGTCTTCAAGCTCGCGGCGATGGTGCCGGAACACTTGCGTGCTCTCGTCCTCCTCGCGACGTTCGCAAGCCTCCGGTGGGGTGAGGTCGTCGCGCTGCGCAGGATGGACCTCGACCTCAACGCCGGGACGGTCACCGTCCGGCAAGCGCAAGTCGAGTTGGACACCGGCGAACTGATCATCGGGCCGCCCAAGTCACGGGCTGGCCTCCGCACCGTGGCACTCCCCCAAGCGATCATCCCGGACCTGCGGCGGCATCTCGGCAACTTCACCGGCGCTGAGCCTGACGCGCTGATCTTCACCGGCAAGCGCGGGGGCGTCCTGCGGCGGGCGAACTTCCGGCGCTCCACCAAGTGGGGCGAGACCGTGACCAAGCTCGGCGTGCCGAACCTGCACTTTCACGACCTCCGCCACACCGGGAACACGTTCGCGGCCGAGTCCGGCGCGACGCTCCGCGACCTCATGGAACGGATGGGCCATGACAGCGTGCGGGCCGCGATGATCTACCAGCACCGGACGGCGGGCGGTAACCGGGCCATCGCCCAGGCCATGGACAACAAGATCAACAGCGAGAACCCGGATGACGACGACGGTGCGGCCGGATCGCTCGCGCTCGTCGGCTAATGGCACGCTAATGGCACGCTAATGGCACGAAGACCCTGTTCCCATGATCGGGAACAGGGTCTTTTCGCAGGTGGGCGCGGACGGTTTCGAACCGCCGACTCCTCGCTTGTAAGGCGAGTGCTCTACCCCTGAGCTACGCGCCCGGGTTGCCGGGAAAGCGTACCCGGTTCGTGGGGACGAGCGCGAAACGGTTTCCCGGGGTGTGGGCGGGCGTCGCGCTGGTCCGGTCAGGTGGTCGGGGTCAGGCGGGTCACGGCGGTGGCCAGGCGGTCGGTCGGGGTTGGGACGGTGGCAGGTGGCATGCCGTCGAAGAGGGTCATCGCGAAGCGCATCAGGGTGGGGTGGGAGAGGCCCTGGCTCGTTACCAGCCGCATGATGCGGGGGTTCTCGATGGCGCGGGTGAAGGCGCGGCCGAGGGTGAAGGGGGCGCCGCTCGCGCGGCGGATGGCGGACGGGTAGGAGCGGAGGATCTTCTCCGGGAAGGGGCCGTGGTAGGCCCTTGCGATCACTTCGGCGGCCAGGCGGCCTGCCTCCAGTGAGTAGGCGATGCCCTCGCCGCTGAACGGGTTGACCATGCCGCCCGAGTCGCCGGCCAGGAGGAGGCCGGGGAGGTAGTGGGGGCGGCGGCTGTAGCCCATGGGGAGGGCTGCGCCGCGTAGGGGGCCTTCGGCGTTGTCTTCCGTGAAGCCCCAGACGGTGGGGAGGGTTTTCAGCCAGTCGGTGAACAGGTGGTGGTAGTCGGGGTGGTCTGTGCGAAGCAGGGCCACGCCTACGTTGCAGGTGCCGTCGCCCATGCCGAACGCCCAGCCGTAGGCGGCGGGGGCCAGGTCCAGCCAGATTTCCAGGTAGGTGTCCTTGTGCCGGGGGCTTCGGTAGTAGCGGCGGCCCGCGATGCCTATGGGACGGTCGCGGCGGGGATGGAGGCCCAGGGCGATGGAGAGGCGGGACGAGGCGCCGTCGGCCGCTATGACCAGGCGGGAGTGGTGGGTGCCCGTGCTCGTCTCAACGCCCGTTACGCGGCCACGGTCCACCACAGGCGCGGTGACCTTTGTGTTCTCCAGGAGGGTCGCACCGGCGGCTACGGCCTGGCGGGCCAGGAGTTCGTCCAGGTCGGTGCGGGTGCGGGTCAGGCCGTGGCCTGAGGGCCAGGGAAGCTCCAGGGTTCGGCCCGCGCCTATGAGGCGGACGCCGTCCGTGCGGAACCAGTCAGACAGGTCGATGTCCAGGGCGTGGAGTTCGTCGACGGCGCGGGGTGTCAGGCCGTCGCCGCAGATCTTCTCGCGAGGGAAGGACGTCTTCTCCAGGACGAGGACGTCCAGGCCGGCACGGGCCAGGTGGCAGGCGGCGGACGTGCCGGCGGGGCCGGCTCCTACCACGATGACGTCGCGCATCACAAGTTCCGGTTGAACCAGTCGGCTGCTTGCATGGTGACCTCTTCCAGGGCGCCCGGCTCCTCGAACAGGTGGGTCGCGCCGGAGATTATGTGGATCTCGGAGTGGTCGAGTTGCTCGGCCGCCTTCTCGTTCAGGGCCAGGACTTCGGTGTCGCGGCCGCCGACGATCAGGAGGACGGGGGCCTGGACGCGGGGCAGGGACGGGCCCGCGAGGTCGGGGCGGCCGCCGCGGGAGACGACCGCGCCGATGCGGGGGCGGGCCGCCGCGGCGGCTAGGGCGGCGGCTGCGCCGGTGCTGGCGCCGAACAGGCCGATGGGGAGGCCGGCCGTGTGCGGCGCTGACTCCAGGCCCTCGGTGAGGCGGTCGATCGCGCCGATCAGGCGGAGGGTGAGGAGTTCGATGTCGAAGCGCAGGGCGGCGGTGACGCGGTCGACCTCGTCCTCGTGCTGGGTGAGCAGGTCGATGAGGAGCGTGCCGATGCCGGCGGCGTTGAGGCCCTCGGCGACGGCACGGTTGCGGGGGCTGAGGCGGGAGCTGCCGCTGCCGTGCGCGAACAGGACGACGCCGGTCGCGCCGTCCGGGATCGCCAGGTCGCCGGCGAGTTCGGCGTCCGGCAGCTTCAGCGTGATCATGTGTTGGGCGGTTCGGCGCTGATGTCGGCGAGGGCCGAGCGCTCGTCGCGCTGGACGGCCAGGTCGCCGATGGACACCATGCCGATCGGGCGGTCGCCGTCCACGACCGGGATCCGGCGGACGGCGTGCTCGCGCATCAGCCGCACCGCCTCGTCGGCGTCCTCGCCGGGCGCGACCGTGATCATGTTGGTGCTGCAGATGTCGGCGACGGTGGTGCCGGACATGTCGCGGTGCGCGGCGACGGCGCGGATCACGATGTCGCGGTCGGTGACCAGGCCGCGCAGCCGCCCCTCGTGGACGACGAGGACGTCGCCGATGCCGTGCTGCCGCATGAGGTCCCCGACCTCGACCAGGGACGTGTCCGGGGGCACCGCCACGGGCACCGGCGTCATCACCTCGTTCACCTTCTGGGCCATGAGCGAACCTCCCCTCTCGGGCGCTCGCCTACCCAGCGGCGGACGGGATATGTCAGCCGGCGGGGTCGGGCCCGTCCTGCTCGGCGAGGAACCGCTCGAACTGGGCGCCGAGCTCGTCCGCGGTGGGCATGTCCTGCGATTCGGCGAGCAGGCTGTCGCGCTCGGCGGCGCCGGCGAACGCGTCGTACTGCTGCTCCAGCGCCCGGACGACCTTCTCGACCTCGTCGTTGCCGTCCACCTGGTCGGCGATGTCGGCGTCGGTGGCGGCGGCCGCGTCGCGGAGCCGGTCGACGGGCAGCACCAGCCCGGTCGCGGAGACGATCGCCTCCAGCGCGGCGACGGCGGCGGCCGGGTAGGCGGACTGGGCGAGGTAGTGCGGGACGTGCACGGCGAACCCGACGGCGTCGTGCCCGGCCTCGCCGAGCCGCAGCTCCAGCAGCCCGGCGGCGCTGCCGGGCACCTGCACCTTGTCGAACCAGGAGTTGCGGTTGACCAGCTCGGGCCGGGTGGCGTGCGCGGTGGTGCCGACGGGACGGGTGTGCGGGACGCCCATCGGGATGCCGTGGAACCCGACGACGACGCCGACCCCGAGCTTCTCGACCAGGTGGACCACGGAGGAGGTGAAGCCCTCCCACAGCCGGTCGGGCTCCGGCCCCGACAGCATCAGGAACGGGCTGCCGGCCTCGTCGCGCAGCAGCCGGACGACCAGTTCGGGCGCCTCGTAGGAGGCCCAGTGGTCGCGGTCGAACGTCATCGGCGGCCGGCGGGCCCGGTAGTCGATCAGCGAGTCGACGTCGAAGCGGGCGATGACGCGGTGCTCAAGGGACTCCAGGAGGTGCTCGCGCACGAGCTGCCCGGTGGATCCGGCGTCCACGAAGCCGTCGAGGCTGTGCAGCAGCACCGGACCCGTCATCTCCGGCAGGTCGGCGTCGAGCTCGTACAGATCCTCAGGGTTAAGCAACTTCTCCCCCACTCCACATGTCCTACGCCCAACATTAGGACATGCGGAGGCACATCCCCGTTTCCGGTGTGACACCGGTCACGCGAATACGCGGCTGGCCAGGAAGTCTTCCGGGTGGAGGGTGGTGAGGTCGTCGCGGCCCACGTCGCCGCCGGCGGCGAGGAGCCGGTTGGCGTGCCGGAGGCGGGCGCGTTCGATGGCGTTCCGGACGGATCTGGCGTTCGCGAAGCGGGGCTGGGCGCGGCGCCGGGACAGGTAGTCGCGGAACACCGGTTCGGCGGCGGGGGCGAGGCCGTAGCCCTCGCGTTCCATCATCAGGTGGCCGATGGCCTCCAGTTCGTCCGGCTCGTAGTCGGGGAAGTCGATGTGGTGCGCGATGCGGGAGCTCATGCCCGGATTGGACGCGAAGAAGGAGTCCATGCGGTCCTTGTATCCGGCGAGGACGACGACGAGGTCGTCCCTCTGGTTCTCCATGACCTGGAGCAGGATCTCGATGGCCTCCTGCCCATAGTCGCGCTCATTCTCCGCCCGGTACAGGTAATACGCCTCGTCGATGAACAGCACGCCGCCCATCGCCCGTTTCAGCACCTCTTTCGTCTTGGGCGCGGTGTGGCCCACGTACTGGCCGACGAGGTCGTCGCGGGTGACGGAGACCAGGTGGCCTTTGCGGATGTAGCCGAGGCGGTGCAGCAGCTCGGCGAGCCGGACGGCCACGGACGTCTTGCCCGTCCCGGGGCTGCCGGTGAAGCACATGTGCAGGTTGGGGCGCCCGGAGTCGATGCCGAACCGGGCGCGGACGCGGTCCACGAGGAGGAGGGCGGCGATCTCCCGGATGCGGGTCTTGACCGGGGCCAGGCCGACGAGTTCGGCGTCGAGGGCGTCCAGGACGGCGTCGACCTGGGAGTCGGCGCGCTCCTTCGCGAGGTCGATGCGCGCGTCGGGAGGGAGCGGCTCCCCGGTGGCGGGAGCTTGGGACGTGTCCACCGGGGAGCCGTTCTGGCGCATCCCGAAGCCGGGGCGCTCGGTCAACGTCCCGCCCCGTAGCGGTCGCCCTCGGGCCTGTCGAGGGCGTACGGGTGGAGCGTGTACCGGACGCGCCGGTCGGACGTCTCCGTCCGGTCCAGCCGGAAGCCGGGCTCCTCGGCGGGACGCTGGACGATGAACGACAGCGCGGTGGTCTGCCGCCCGTAGCGGGCGTCGTAGGCGTTCAGCCGGATGTAGTGGTCCGGGTACGCCTTGCGGCACTCGTTGACCTCGTACAGGACGCCGGCCGGGTCGGCGAGGTCGAACATCGGCAGCCCCCACATCTCCCAGTAGGAGTTGCGCGGATGCGGGTCGTCGGTGAACTCGACCGAGCACGGCCAGCCCTGGTCGAGGGCGTAGGCGACCTGGGCCGCGATGTCCGCGTCCGTGAGGTCGGGCAGGTAGGAGAAGGTTCCTTGGGTGATTCGCATCAGACGCTCACCGGGGTCTCGACGACGTCAGGGGTGTCGGTGGATTCGTACGTGAAGGTGATGTCGCCCCACGTGGCCAGGGCGATGTCGAGTTCGCGGCTCTGCTTCGCCGCGGCGCGCAGGATGTCAGGGCCCTCTGCGAGGTAGTCGCGGCCCTCGTTCCGGGCCTTGATCATCGCCTCGAGCGCGACGCGGTTGGCGGTGGCGCCGGCGGCGATGCCCATCGGGTGGCCGATCGTCCCGCCGCCGAACTGCAGGATCGAGTCCTCGCCCAGGTAGTGCAGGAGCTGGTGCATCTGCCCGGCGTGGATGCCGCCGGACGCGACGGGCATGCAGCCCGGCATCGACGCCCACTCCTGGTCGAAGTAGAGGCCCTTCACCGGGTCGGCCTCCACCTTGTCCAGGCGCAGGGTGTCGTAGTAGCCGCGGACGCTGTTCGGGTCGCCCTCCAGCTTGCCGACGACCGTCCCCGCGTGGATGTGGTCGACGCCGGCGAGCCGCATCCATTTGGCGATGACGCGGAAGTTCACGCCGTGCGTCTTCTGCCGCGTGTACGTGGAGTGCCCGGCCCGGTGCAGGTGCAGGATGACGCCGTTCCTGCGCGCCCACTTCGCCATCGACTGGATCGCCGTGTAACCGATGGTGAGGTCGATCATCACGATGACGCTGCCGAGGTCCTTGGCGAACTCGGCGCGCTCGTACATGTCCTCCATCGTCGCGGCGGTGACGTTGAGGTAGTGGCCCTTCACCTCGCCCGTGGCGGCCTGCGCCCGGTTGACGCCCTCCATGCAGTAGAGGAAGCGGTCGCGCCACCGCATGAACGGCTGCGAGTTGATGTTCTCGTCGTCCTTGGTGAAGTCGAGGCCGCCGCGCAGGGCCTCGTAGACGACGCGTCCGTAGTTGCGCGCCGACAGGCCGAGCTTGGGCTTGACGGTCGCGCCCAGGAGCGGACGCCCGAACTTGCCCAGGTACTCGCGCTCCATGACGATGCCGTGCGCCGGTCCCTGGAACGTCTTCACGTAGTGGGTCGGGATCCGCATGTCCTCCAGGCGGAGCGCCTTCAGCGCCTTGAACCCGAAGACGTTCCCGATGATGGACGACGTCAGGTTCGCGATCGACCCCTCCTCGAACAGGTCGAGGTCGTAGGCGATGTAGGCGATGAACTGGTTCTCCTGTCTGGGAACCGGCTCCACCTTGTAGCACTTGCCCTGGTAGTTCTCGTAGGACGTGAGCCGGTCCGTCCAGACGACCGTCCACGTCGCGGTGGACGACTCGCCGGCGACGGCCGCGCCCGCCTCCTCCGGCGGCACGCCCGGCTGCGGCGTGATCCGGAAGGCGGCGAGGATGTCGCTGTCCTTCGGCTCGTAGTCCGGGCGCCAGTAGCCCATCTCCGCGTAGGGGATCACGCCCGCCGACCATCTGCCCGAGCTCATACGCCGCTCTCCTCCGCTTGCTGCCGGTCGGCCGGGACGCGGTGCTCCGCCCCGGTGAAGGACGGCATGCCCAGGGGAACGGGGCGGAGCGCCACGTCCCGGCCCATGTGGAACCGTGACGCCTCGAAGCTTGACCGCCCGATACTTGCGATGTCCATCAAGTGTTCTACGGTGACCATCAAGCATTCACTTGAACGAGGAGGTCGGCACGTGAGGCAGGGGGCCGGCGGGTGACGGAGGCGCGGCTGCGGACGTTCGTCGCGCTCGCCGACGCCGGGTCGGTGCGGGCGGCGGCGCGGCGGCTGTACGTGACCGAGTCGGCGGTGTCGGCGGCGGTCGCCGCGCTGACCCGCGACCTCGGCGTGCCGCTCGTCCAGAAGGTGGGCCGGGGCATCCGGCTGACGCCCGCCGGGGCCGTCTACGCGGGGTACGCGCGGCAGGTCCTCGGGCTGCTGGAGG
>NZ_SMJW01000567.1 GCF_004348335.1 Actinomadura bangladeshensis
ACCACACCATCATCGGTGCGGAGATCGGCAACACTCAACGTCACGCTCGAAAGATCCCAGTCTCGCCCTACTTGCGTCACAGAAGACTAGTTCGTCCCCATGTCTCCCCTGAGTCTGACAGAGAGGGAGAAGCGCATCGTGTGGCTCGTCTACGCCTCTCCTCGTCACCCCAAGGACACCGAAGGCTGACCTTCGCACGTGTGAACTGCCCGGTGGGACGCGTATTCAGCCGCGGCGCGCGGGTGATGTTGAAGAGCAGCTATCGCACGGCCGCCCCGGGCCCGACTTGATAGCTGTAGGACAAACCGAACCGCCTTGCCGCAGGAGTGTGCCAACGCAGTCCGCAAGGTCGAGCATCAGGGTGTCGGGCACGAGCAGGAGGGATTGTTGCCTGCCGTCGTTGCTGTCACTAGCACGTTGATGCCGTAGACGACGGAGCCGGCACGGTAGGCGCCGTTCCTGCCCTTGAGTGACTCCCGGACCCGGGCGCGCACGGCCGGGCTCGTCCCGAGCCCGGCCGTGCGCTGCTGCCCCTGCGCTTGAAAGGTGCGAAAGCCGGTTCGGTGCACCCTCCCCACAACCCTTCACACGGAAGTGATCTGTGGTCTTACTTCCCATTGATTTCCGGGTTGCGCTGTGCCCGTCGGCGTGCGTGACGGCGGTCGCGCGCTCGCTGTTGGGCCGGGCTCCGTCGTCGCTTCGGCTCTGCGTCGTCAGTCGTGGGATTGGACCACAGTGCCTTGACGTCGCGTCCGTGCTGACGCTTCGTGTCGCGGTAAGGGGGAGGTTCCATCCGCTTGTCTCCCTCTGGGTAGGGCTGCCCGTGCCGCGATATATATCACGGCTTTGTCCTGGTGGATGCCCTTGGCCTCGGACCTTCGGTCCATCACTATCCGATCCGTGGGACGCGTGAAGTACCTTGCCGTGGCGACGGCCTACCGGGCGGGCGAGTAGGCG
>NZ_SMJW01000568.1 GCF_004348335.1 Actinomadura bangladeshensis
TGGGGTGCATGGCCAAGCAGGCGGTGAACGGGTGGTTCGCTGATCTGGTCACCGGTGCGGCCAAGCCGGTCTTTGAGGTGCTATCGCAGACGGCGCTGGGCACCCCGCCTTTGGATTCGCCGGACATGGCGCGGGCGAAGGATTTGTGGGGTGTGTCGCAGACCATCGCCAACACCTGCTACGTGCTGCTGGTCACGGTCGGCGGGGTGCTGCTGATCGCCGGGCATTCGCTGCCCGGTAGTGAGTTGACGCCTGGGCAGTTGGTGGCGCGGCTGGTTGGGGCGTTCGCTGCTTCCAATCTCAGCCTCGTCTTGATCGGCTACGCGATCACCTTCGCCAACGGCCTGTCGGGGGCGTTCCTGAAGGCCGGGGCGGAGGCGATCGACCCCAGCCGGGTCGCCAAGGCGATCGCCGGCTACCTGGTCGCGAGCGTGATCCCCAATCAGCCGTTCACGATCTTCATCGGGCTGGGTGTGGTGGTGCTGGCGTTGTGCGTGGTGTTCATCTACATCATCCGGATCGCGCTGACCATGGTGCTGATCGCCGCCGCGCCGGTGGCGTTGATGTTCCATGCTCTGCCGGTCACCGACGGGCTGGCGCGGTTGTGGTGGCGCAGCATCACCGGGGTTCTGGCGATCGGGGTGTGCCAGGCACTGATCCTGGCGACCGGGTTCCGGCTGCTGTTCTCCGACGTCGACCACCACGGAGGCGACTCGGGCGATTCGAACCATTTCCTCGGGCTCGCTTCGGGTATGGGGATCGATCTGCTGCTGGCGGTGTGCCTGCTGTGGATCATGGTCCGTGTCCCGTCCTGGGCGGCCCGCACCATCTGGCGCGCCGCCCAGCCCAGCGCGCTGACCGGGCTGGTCAAAAGCCTGATCCTCTACCGCGGTCTGGGCGCCCTGATGCGCCACCGCGTCCCCACCCGCAAACTCTGGACCTGTCTCTTAGAC
>NZ_SMJW01000569.1 GCF_004348335.1 Actinomadura bangladeshensis
CCCCGCTGCTGGACCCCGACCCCGCCGGGCTGCCGCCCGCGATCATCGCGACCGCCGAGCACGACCGGCTGCGGCCCCAGGCCGAACACCACGCCGACCGGCTCCGCGCCGCCGGCGTCCCCGTCACCCGCATCACCGGGACCGGCCTGGACCACGGGTTCCTCGGCTGGGGCGCGTTCGCGCGCCGCCCCGCCGAGGCCGTCGCCGAGATCGGCGCCGCCGTCCACCGCGCCCTCACCGGCACCCCGGACCGCCCCGGGCCCCCTTGACACCGGCCTTAAAGCCGCTTGCCCGGGCCGTTTAACGCCCTTGACGCCGGAAATCACAGGTCAGAGGCCGATTTGCCGGACCACGCCGACAGTCGAGGGGGCCACCGCTTTGCACAGGACACACGAAATGGGGAGGGTCCAGACCACAGGGTCCGGGCTGGAAGAGTGGGCGTGCCCCTCCTGCGGCCGCCGCATCCTGCTGCGGTGGCCACCCCACTACGTCAAGCACGTCCTCGACCACGGCGACGAGGAAGCCTGCCACATCGCCCGCAGCACCGACGACACCCACCGCTGGCTCCGCGAAACCGGCGCCACCGCCCTCCACACGCCCGCCTCCGGCCTCAACCCCGCCGAACCCGTCTGAACCGGCGCCCACCGGCCCACCGGCCTCCGGCTCAAGCCCGCGCAAGCTCGGCGCGCAGCCGATCCAGACCCATCGGCCCCAGATCCAGCGCCCGCCGGTGGAACTCCCTCAGATCGAACGCCGCCCCGGCACGGCGCCGCGCCGCCTCCCGCGCCTCCAACCACACCTTCTCCCCCAGCTTGTAGGCGATCGCCTGCCCCGGACGCCCCAGATACCGGTCGATCTCGAACACCACCGCCGCATCGGTGTCCGGCCCCATGCGCGACCGCAGGAACTCCACCCCCAGCTCCGGCGTCCACCGCTCCCCCTCATGG
>NZ_SMJW01000570.1 GCF_004348335.1 Actinomadura bangladeshensis
CAGTGAGCCCATTCCAACCTGACTGTGCAGGTCACGGGTTCGTCGCGGGCGACGGATGTGGGCGGTGAATGAGTGAAGCTCCTGCTAGATGAGGTTGTCGACCAAGATCAACCTTGTCCGCACAGGAGCTTCATGTGCTGTTCTACCGTGCCGCGCTGGATCTGTCGCGTCCGACCCTGACCTTCGTTACCGGGCTGGTCCGCGATCACCGGGACCGGATCGGGTCGCGATGGCGGGCGCTGAGCCCCGAGCGCCAGGCGCTGCTGGTCCTGGTGCACCTGCGCCGCAACGACACCTTCGCCCGCCTGGCCGCAGCGTTCGGGATCGGCGCGGCGACCGCGCACCGCTACGTCACCGAGGTCATCGCGCTGCTGGCCGACCAGGCCCCCGATCTACGCGAGGCGATGCGGATCGCCCAGCGCAAGGCGTTCGTGATCCTGGACGGCACCCTCGCCCCGATCGACCGCCTGTCCGGCCCCAACGACCGGCTGTACTACAGCGGCAAGCACCACCGGCACGGGGTGAACATCCAGTTCCTCACCGACCCCAACGGCGAACTGATCTGGGCCTCACCGACGCTGCCCGGCTCGACACACGACCTGACCGCCGCCCGCACCCACGGCATCATCCACGCCCTCACCAGCCGCGCGATCGCCTGCTACGCCGACAAGGCCTACGTCGGGGCCGGCGGCGCGATCGGCACCCCCTACAAGCGCAACAAGCGCCGCAAGCTCGGCAAACGCAAGAAGCTGTTCAACCGCTACCACGCCAAGGTCCGCGCGCTCGGCGAACAGGGCGCCGCGACCCTCAAGCGCTGGCACATCCTGCGGAAGGCCCGCTGCTCACCCAGCCGCCTGACCGCCATCGTCCAAGCCATCCTCACTCTTCACCACCAGGCCGAATGAGGTTGGAATCAGCTCAGT
>NZ_SMJW01000571.1 GCF_004348335.1 Actinomadura bangladeshensis
GCCGCCACCACCGCCACCGCCACCGTCGCCCCCGCCGCTGGTGCCGCCCACCGTGATGTTGGAGTTGCCGCTGCTCTGGTAACCCTCCGTCGCGAGGATCATGTAGTAGTTGAAGCTGCCGAGGTTCATGCCCTTGCTGGCCCAGGCGTCGAAGTGGTTGCCGGTGGTGATGGTGCCGCCCGTGCGCTTCGACTGCCGGACGCTCCAGTACTGCTGGAACGTCTTCGTGCCCTCGACGGAGGGGGCGTTGGTCCGGGTGGTCTCGTAGATGTCGTAGGTGCCGCCGTCGCTGGTGACGGTGCCCTTGTACGTCCCGGTGGGCCGGTAGGTGCCCCAGTTGTCGACGATGTAGTACTCGACGAGCGGGTTGGACGTCCACCCGTAGAGGGCGAGGTAGGCGTTGCCGGACGGGTTGAAGCTGCCCGAGTAGTTCACGCTCCTGCGCCCGCCGTTGCTCCACCCCTTGCCGGCGACGAAGTTGCCGACGTTGCTCCAGCTGGTGCTGTAGCTGCCGCCGCCCTTCAGGGTCATGGACGACTGTCCGCCGCCGTCCGACCAGAAGGAGTAGTAGTAGCCGCCGTCACTGCCGGTCTGGTTCGAGGAGATGGTCGTGTCGGCGTAGGCGGTCCCCGGCAGGACGGCCGTGGCCGCCGCCAGCGCGACCGCGCAGGCGCCGATGAACGGCTTGGTGCGGAGGACGGCCCTGGACCTGCGGCGTCTCCGGGTTTCGGGAGGGGCGGCGGTGTCGTTCACGGGGGTGCTGTGCATGGGGGTGGTTCCTCACTCGTGAGCGCTGGCGGGGGCGGCCAGGCAGCGCGATACGACCCGGCGCGTCCGTCGGCGGCCAGGGGGACGGCCACCGCGGCGTCGGCGTCGCACAACGCGGCGGGGTGGATGGCG
>NZ_SMJW01000572.1 GCF_004348335.1 Actinomadura bangladeshensis
CAGTGAGCCATTTCCAACTTCATGTGGCCTGGTGGTGAAGGGTGAGGATGGCTTGGACGATGGCGGTCAGGCGGGACGGTGAGCAGCGGGCCTTCCGCAGGATGCGCCAGTGTTTGAGGGTGGCGGCGCCTTGCTCGCCCAGGGCGCGGACGCGGGCGTGGTGGCGGTTGAACAGCTTCTTGCGTTTGCCGAGCTTGCGGTGCTTTCTGCGTTTGTACGGGGTGCCGATCGCGCCGCCGGCCCCGGCATAGGCCTTGTCGGCATAGCAGGCGATCGCGCGGCTGGTGAGGGCATCGATGATGCCGTGGGCGCGGGCGGCGGTCAGATCATGCGTCGATCCGGGCAGCACGGGCGAGGCCCAGATCAGCCGTCCGTGCGGGTCGGTGAGGAACTGGATGTTCACCCCGTGCCGGTGATGTTTGCCCGAGTAGTACAGCCGGTCGCCTGCGCCTGACAGCCGGTCGGTCGGCGCGAGGGTGCCGTCCAGGATGACGAACGCCTTGCGCTGTGCGATCCGGATCGCCTCGCGCAGGTCGGGCGCCAGTTCGGCGAGCAGGGCGATGACCTCGGTGACGTAGCGGTGCGCGGTCGCCGTGCCGACCTTGAACGCGGCGGCCAGGCGTTCGAAGGTCTCGTTGCAGCGCAGGTGCACCAGCACCAGCAGCGCTTGGCGGGCCGGCGGCAGTGCTCGCCACCGCGATCCGATCCGGTGGCGGTGGCCGGTGATGAGATCGGCCACGAAGGTACGGGTAGAGGACGACAGATCCAGCGCAGCGCGGTAGAACAGCACCAGAGGCTCCTGGCAGTGCGGTTGTTTTGGTCGACTTCGCATCTACCAGGGGCCTCGCCGCGTCACCGACCGGATCCGCCTACCGCAACAAGCC
>NZ_SMJW01000573.1 GCF_004348335.1 Actinomadura bangladeshensis
GGGTTCCGCGCCGCCGCCGCACTCGTCGACCTGCCGCAGCACGCCCAGCACCCCGCGCAGCTCCCGCAGCGTCTCCTTGCTCGCCGCCTTGATCGCCTCCAGCGCCGCGTACGCCCGCTCCGCGTCGTCCCGGCGGTGCAGCGCCGCACCCGCCTGCACGTTGATCAGCGACATCTGGTGCGCCAGCACGTCGTGCAGCTCCCGCGCGATCCGCAGCCGCTCGGCCACCGCACGGCGCCGCGCCTCGGCCTCCCGGTCCCGCTCGGCCTCCGCCGCGCGCCGCTCCGCCGCCTCCGCCCGGTCCCGGCGGCTCCGCACGTACTGCCCCAGCGCCACCGTCACCAGCAGCCCCAGCGACAGCGACGCCACCCCCCGCGCGTCGGTGACCGCCTCCGGGTCGCCGCCGTCACCGCCGCCCCGCGCGAACGCCACCACCAGGAACCCCGCGTTCACGACGATGACCGCGCCCAGCGACACCACCAGCCGGCACTCCACCGCCGCGTTGAACAGCGCCACCCACAGCACCGCCGCGACCGGCCCGTCCGGAAACCCCAGCGGGTAGTACAGCGGCTGCACCATCACCGCGACCACCAGCACCGCCACCGGAGCACGCCGCCGCCACGCCAGCGACACCGCCGCCACCGCGATCAGCGCCAGCCCGCCCGGCCACAGCGGCCGGTCCCCGGGCCTGGCCGCCGCCGCGCTCATCCACACCGTCACCACCAGCGCCGCCGCCGCGAGCACCGCGTCACCCGCCGGACCGCGCGCCAGATCGCGCAGCCGGCCGACCGGGAACCGCATCGGGGGAGCCGTCACCCGCCCAACCGTAGTTCAGCCGCACCCCGCCCCGCGATCTTCAC
>NZ_SMJW01000057.1 GCF_004348335.1 Actinomadura bangladeshensis
GCGCCTCCCTCACTCGCAGGACGTCACCCAGACGCTACTCCCGAAGCCCATCCACTGTCCGCGCCCCGCAACACCCGAAAGGCGGCGGCCGGCCGCCCATCCTCGACGATGTCCTCCGCCACCACCAAGAAGAGCACCGTCACCCTCCCCCGCCGACCCGAGGCCGTGTGCCCGACCGCGTTCGTGAACGCCTCGTTCACGTCTGGACGTCCCCGTGCGACGGATGCCCCTCTCCCGGCACGTCCCGCGCGAAGAGCCGCACGTGCTTCGCGGACTGCTCCACGCCCGGTAGCCTGAGCACCGCGATGACCTCGCTGATCGCCATGAAGATCCCCATCATCGGCTCAAACAACGCCTAGGCTGGACGCTCCACCAGATCTGGCCTGGCCTCCTCATCTGGACCACCCCGTCAGGCGGCTGGTACATCGTCCGTCCGGGCCGAGGTCGCCGATGACGGCGCGGGTGGCGCGCGGCCGGTGATGCGGAACGATCCGCTCGCCGAGGACGGACGAGGGCTGCGGATCATCGACGCGCTCAGCCTGGATTGGGGCGTGCGGCCGGACGGGGAGCGGACGGCGGTGTGGCTGCGGTTCCCCGGCCCGCCGCTCCTTCGGTTGGGCTAGCGCCGGGGCGGCAGCGCGGCGCGGGCGATGGCCTCGCGTTCGGCCGCTTCGCGTTCCGCGGCCGCGCGTTCGGCGGCGGCGCGCTCGTCGTAGGCGGCGCGGGCCGCGGCGATGGCGTTCTGGTGCTCCTCGGTCCAGACGACCAGCGCGTTGATGGTGCTGTGCAGGGTCGCGCCCATCGGCGTCAGCCGGTAGTCCACGCGTGGCGGGACGGTCGCGTGCACCGTCCGGCTCACCAGGCCGTCGCGTTCCAGATGCCGGAGCGTGCGGGTCAGCATCCGCTGGCTGACGCCGTCGATCGCGCGGCGCAGTTCGGTGAAGCGCAGGCTCCGCTTGTCGAGCAGCGCGATCACCAGCAGCGACCATTTGTCGGCGATGCGGTCGAGGATCTGCCGTACTTCGCAGTCGGCGCGCTGGTCCCACTGGAGAACGTCGTCGTCGATGCCGGTATCCCCGCAGTAACCGAGGGACGCGGAAGTTCCGTCTTCCATGGTCATCGATGGTGCCCGACGATGTTGCCGGTTACAAGAGGGAACCGGCGGTCACTCGGGGAACCACCTCGGGACCGGTTCTCTCGTCCAAAGGAGAGCCGGGCGACGATGTCCGATTCGAATGTGCGGATGAGCGGGCGCGCGTGGGGCGTCCTGATGGTGCTGTGCGGTGCGATCTTCCTGGAGGGGATCGATGTCGCGATGCTGAACGTGGCGCTGCCGTCGATCCGCGCCGACCTGGGCCTGTCCACCGGGATGCTCAGCGGCGTGGTGAGCGCGTACGTGCTGGGCTACGGCGGGTTCATGCTGCTGGGCGGGCGGGCGTCCGACCTGCTGGGGCACCGGCGGATGTTCCTGCTGTGGCTGGCGGTCTTCCTGGTCTTCTCGGGCGTCGGCGGCTTCGCCACCGGCGGCTGGATGCTGCTGGCGGCGCGGTTCGTCACCGGCGTGGCGGCCGCGTTCATGGCACCCGCCGGGCTGGCGCTGGTCACCTCCACCTTCCCCGAGGGCCCGGCGCGCACCCGCGCGCTGGGCGTGTACGCGGGGACGGCCGCGGGCGGGTTCTCGCTGGGCCTGGTCGCCGGCGGGGTGCTCGCGTCCTTCGGCTGGCGGTGGGTGTTCTTCGCGCCGGTCATCCTGGCGGCGCTGATCCTGGTGGCGGCGCTGGCCCTGCTCCGCGACACGGGCGAGACGCGCGGCTCGGGCGGGTTCGACATCGCCGGGGCGCTGGCCGTCACGGGGGCGATGCTGCTGCTGGCGTACGGGGTGGTCCGGCTGGAGAACCCCGGCGAGGGCGCATGGCCGACGGCCGGCGTGCTCGCGGCGGGCGCGGCGCTGGCCGGGCTGTTCGTCGCGGTCGAACGGCGGTCGCGGTCGCCGCTGGTGCGGCTCGGCATCCTGCGGGCGGTCCCGCTGGTGCGGGTGAACGCGGCGGCGCTGCTGTTCCTGGGCGCGTTCGCGGGCTTCCAGTTCCTGGCCACCCTGTACTTCCAGGAGGTGCGCGGCTGGAGCACGATGCAGACCGGCCTCGCCATGCTGGTGATCGGCATCGACACGGTGCTCGCGCCCACACTGACCCCGCGGCTGGTGAACCGCTTCGGCAACACCCGCGTGCTGTTCGGCGGGCTCCTGCTCGCGACGGCCGGGTACGCGCTGTTCCTGCCCGTCGGGGCGGACTGGGCCTACACCGCCATGCTGCCGTCGCTGGTCCTGCTCGGCCTGGCCTTCTCGCTGTGCTACGGGCCGCTGACGATGGCGGCGACCGAGGGCGTCCAGGAGGACGAGCACGGCCTGGCGGGCGGCCTGCTCTACACGTCCTTCCAGTTCGGGACGGCGCTCGGGCTGTCGGCCGTCACCGCCGTCAGCGTCGCCGCCGGCACGGGCCTGGACGCGCTGCGGACCGCCCTGGCCGTCCCGGTCGCGGCGGCGGCGCTGGGCGCGGTCGTGATCGCGTTCGGCCTCCGCGCACCCGCCGCCCCGGACGCCGCGTCCAGCGGCGGGAGCGCGCACGCGGAGCCCGCCAAGACCGCCGCCTGAGCCGGAGGGAAAGAGCAGTGGCCACGAAAGCGACGTCCTTCGCCGAGATCGAGGACCAGTTCGACGCCTACATCGGCGACATCGTGTACGCGACCATGACCACCATCGACGCCAGGGGGCGCCCCCGTGCGCGCGTGCTCATCCCGGTGTGGGAGATCGCCGACGGCGCGCCGCTGGGCTGGCTCGCCACCTACAGGACGCCGGTGAAGGCCGCGCACCTGGCCGGGAACCCCCACACCACGTTCTCCTACTGGACGCCGGGGCAGAATGCGGTCAGCGTCGACGCCGTCGCCGCCTGGGTCGACGACCTGGACGTCAAGCGCCGCGTCTGGGACCTCTACCGGCGGACGAGCCCGGAGGGCGCCGGCTACGACCTGGGCCGGTTCTGGCGCGGCGGTCCCGGGGATCCGCAGCTGCACGTCCTGCGGCTGGAGCCCTGGCGCGTCCAGGTGATCAGGGGCACCGACCTGCGCAGCACGATCTGGTACGCCGAAGGGAGACGCTGACCGGCCCGCCCCCGCTGAGGTGACCACCGGCGGCCCTCAGCGGGGGCGAGACGACCAGGCGGTCAGTCCTCGCCGGTGATGGCGTTGAGGCGCTCGACGGCGTTCGCGAAGTCCTCGACCATGTCGTAGACGACCTGGCGGGCGGGCTTGACGGTGTTCATCAGGCCGACGCACTGCCCGACGAAGTAGTTGGCGAGCGCGCGGGCGCCGGGGTTCCCGGACTCGGCGACCTTGGTGATCTGCCGCATCGCGCCCTCGGCGACGATCATCTGAAGCGGCATGCCGAGCGGGCCGGGGCTCGCGGGGCCCTCCCACTCCTCGGTCCAGGCGGAGCGGAGCTGGCGGGCGGGCTTGCCGGTGCGCGACCGCGACCGGATCGTGTCGCGGGACGTGGCGGCGAGCATCTTCTCCTTCACCACCGGGGACGTCTCCGCCTCCTCCGTGGTGAGCCACACCGAGCCGCACCACACACCCGACGCGCCGAGCGCGAGGGCGGCGGCCATCTGCCGTCCGGTGGCGATGCCGCCCGCCGCCAGCACGGGCACGGGTGCGACCGTGTCGACGACCTCGGGGACCAGCACCATCGTGGAGATCTCGCCCGTGTGGCCGCCGGCCTCGCCGCCCTGCGCGATGATCAGGTCGGCGCCGGCGGCGACCTGGCGGCGGGCGTGCTCGGACGTCCCGACCAGCGCGGCGACGGGGACGCCGGCCGCGCGGGCCTTTTCGACCATGAGCGGGGGAGGGGTGCCGAGGGCGCTGGCGATGAGGCCGATGGGGTGCGCGAGCGACACGTCGATCAGCTCGGTCGCGCCCTTCGCGGTGACCTGCGTGCCGCTGCGTGCGTTGGACCGCTTGGCGTTCTCGAAGTCGGGCAGCGGGACGTCGTACTTGGCGAACAGGCCGGTGAGGAACGTCCAGTGCTCGTCCGGGATCGCGGCGAGCATGGCGTCGAGGCCGCCGCCGCTCTCCGCCGACTTGTCGATCTTGCCGGGGACCAGGACGTCGACGCCGTAGGGGCGGCCGCCCACGTGGTCGTCGATCCAGCGCAGTTCCTCTTCGAGCCGGTCGGGGGTGTAGGCGACGGCTCCGAGGACGCCGAAGCCGCCGGCGTTGGTGACGGCGGCGACGACGTCGCGGCAGTGGCTGAAGGCGAAGAGCGGGAACTCGATGCCGAATCGCGTGCAGACCTCGGTGTTCATGGCCCCGACGCTAACGGACCGAATATCATTCGGTCCAGAGCTGGAACGTGTCCAGAGCCGGAACGTGTCTAGGGCCGGAACAGGATGTAGGACTCGCCCTCGTCCGGATGCTCGAACGCGACCCGCAGGGGCAGGCCCTCGCGCAGGTCGCCGCGGTCCGCCCCGTCCAGGCGGGCGTGCAGCCACGGGCCCTCCGCCAGCTCGACCAGCGCCAGGTAGGCGGGCGGGTCCTTGGGCAGGACGGTCCAGGTCACGAGGGTCGCGTCGCCGCTCGCCTCCGCCCATGCGAGGTCCTCCTCGCCGCACTCGGGGCAGCCGGTCGCGTCCGGCGCGAACCACAGGTCGCACGCCGCGCAGTGCCTGACGACCAGGCGGTCGGACGCGGTGCCGTCGAAGAACGGGTCGGTCCGCCCGTCCCGCCGCAGAACGCCGATCTCCATCGGCTATGCCCCCTTCCGGTGCGGGCTGACGATCAGCGTGGCGTGGTGGTCGAGGATGCCGCCGTTCCCGCTGACGAGGATGACGTCGGTGGACGGCGCCTGCCGCTCCCCGCCGTCCCCGCGGGCCTGGATCACGGCCTCCGAGAGAGGCGTCATGCCCCACATGTAGTACGCCGACAGCTGCCCGCCGCCGGTGTTGGTCGGCAGCGAACCGCCGGGCCCGAGCGCGCCGGACGCGGCGAACGCGCCGCCCTCGCCCTTGGCGCAGAATCCGTAGTCCTCCAGTGACACCAGGACCGTGTAGGTGTAGCAGTCGTACAGCTCGCACACGTCGACGTCGGACGGGGTGATCCCGGCCATCTTCATCGCGGTCGCGCCCGAGGAGGCGGCGCCGGTCGTCAGGCCGAAGTCGCTGCCGCGCTCCTTGCGGTGCCCGGGGTGCCCCTGCCCCCACCCCCACAGGTGGACGGGCGGACGGGGCAGGTCGCGGGCCCGGTCGTCGCCCGTCACGATGACCGCGATGGCGCCGTTGGACACGAGGCAGCAGTCCAGCAGGTGCAGCGGCTCGGACACCCAGCGGGAGTTCTGGTGGTCCTCCAGGGTGATCGGGTCGCGCATCTGGGCGAGCGGGTTGCGGGACGCCCACTCCCGCGTCGACACGGCGATCGCGCCGAGCTGCTCGCTGGTCGTCCCGTAGCGGGCCATGTGCCGCTGGGCCGCGAGCGCGTAGAACGAGTTCACGCTGCGCAGCCCGAGCGCCGCCGTCATCCCGCCGAACCCGTACCATTCGCGCGCGTCGCGGTTGTAGGCCGAGCCCGCCGACTGCTTCGGCTTGAGCGGCGCGTCCGCGAACACGCAGGCCACGGTGGTCGCGGTGCCGCTGAGCACCGCCATCGCCGCGTAGGACACCATCGCCCCGGCGGTCGCGCCGAAGGAGTTGACCTGGGACAGCAGCCGCAGGTCGCGCAGCCCCAGCGCGGCGGCCAGCTCGATGCCGGGGGAGCCGCCCATCCCGTGGCTGACCAGCAGCCCGTCCACGTCGGCGAGCGCGAGGCCCGCGTCCCGCGCGGCGAGCCGCACCGCGTCCGCGGCGAGCCGCCGCGGGCTCCGCCCGTACACCTTGCCGAGCTCGGTCATCCCGAGCCCCACGATCGAAGTGCCCCTGGGAATGCTCATCGCCTCGCTCTCCTCGTCCGTAAGTGCCACGGTACAGAATCGCGTTCGGTCTTGGACCGGGCGGGGTGATCAGGGACGGGCGCGGAACGCGCTCCGGTACGCCAGCGGGGACGCGCCGACACGGCGGGCGAAGTGGGCCCGCAGCGTCACCGGCGAGCCGAACCCGGCCTCGGCCGCGACCCGCTCGACCGGCAGGTCCGTGCTCTCCAGCAGTTGCTGCGCGCGGTGCACGCGGGCCCGCGCCAGCCACTGCCGCGGCGTCGTCCCGGCCTGCTCGCGGAACCGCCGGGTCAGCGTCCGGACGCTCACCGACGCCTGCCGGGCGATGTCGTCCAGCGTCAGCGGACGGTGCAGGTTGGCCTCCAGCCAGGCCAGCGTCGGCTGGAGCGCGGCGCCCCCGTCCGGCGGGTCCTCGTGCCGGATGAACTGCGCCTGGCCGCCGTCCCGCTGCGGCGGCATCACGATCCGGCGGGCGGTGCGCGCCGCCGCCGCCGAGCCGTGGTCGCGCCGGACGAGGTGCAGGCACAGGTCGATCCCGGCCGCCACGCCCGCCGAGGTGAGGACCTGCCCACCGTCCACGTAGAGCACGGACGGATCCACCTCGACGTCCGGGAACCGCCGGGCCATCGCCCCCGCGTAGCGCCAGTGCGTCGTGGCCCGGCGCCCGTCCAGCAGCCCGGCCGCGGCGAGGACGAACGCCCCGACGCAGATCGATGCGATCCGGGCACCGCGCGACGCCGCCTCGCGCAGCGCGTCCAGGACCTCGGCGGGCGGATCGGACCGGACGTCCTCGTGCCCCGGCACCACGATCGTGCCGGCCGCGGCCAGCGCGTCCAGGCCGAACGGGGCGTCCACGCGCATCCGGCCGAGCATCGCGGACGTCTCCGCCCCGCCCGGCGGCGTGCACACGCGCGTCTCGTAGAGCGGGACGTCGCCGGGCGTGGACGTCACCCCGAACACCTGGCCCGGGACCGCCAGGTCGAACGGCACGACCCCGTCCAGCGCGAGCACCGCCACCACATGCGCCCCCGACCCGTGCTCGGCCGTCCCGTCCACCGACCTTCCAGGCATGGCCAGAACGTAGCGCACATCGGCAGTCCGGACACTGTCCGGGAGGGCGGGCGGTGCCGGACGATCGGTGGCGATCCGAGCGACACTTCCGAGGAGCCTCCGTGTCCGACCATTTCGCCGAGTTCTCGCTGCCCGACACCGACCTGACCCGCAAGGCCTACGACCTGGTGTTCTCCACGGGCCCCGCGGCGCTCGCCCACCACTCCGCGCGCACCTACCTGTTCGGCCGCGCCATCGGAGAGGCGCGGGGCGTGCGCGCGGGCGCCGACTACGACGACGAGGTCCTGTTCCTGGCGAGCGTCCTGCACGACGTAGGGCTCATCGGAGCGGACCACGGCCGCCGGCGCTTCGAGGTGGACGGCGCCGACCGCGCCGCCGAGTTCCTCACCGGGAACGGCCTGGACGGTGAGCGGACCCGCGTCGTCTGGGAGGCGATCGCCCTGCACACCAGCCTCGGCATCGCGCACCGGATGCGGCCCGAGATCGCCCTCACCCACGCCGGGACCGGCGCCGACATGATCGGCCGCGGCGCGGCGGACCTGCCCGGCGGCATCGCCGAGCGCGCGCACGCCGCGTTCCCCCGCCTCGAACCCGGCTGCGGCCTCACCGAGATCATCGTCGACCAGATCGCCCGCGATCCCGCCAAGGCCCCGATGGGCACCTTCCCGGCCGAGATCGCCCGCCAGTACGGGGCCGGCGACCCCGCGCCCGACTGGGCGGCCCTCGTCGCCGGCGCCTGGCCCGGCACCCCCTGAGACGTGAGTCGCCCGCGCCCCCGGGGCGACGGGGACGCGGGCGACGCGCGGGAATGGCCCGCGGTTTCCAGGAGGCCCTGGTACGGGACGCCGTGCGCACGGTGCCGCGCTAACGGTGCCGTGCCCACGGTGCCGTGCCCACGGCGCCGGGATCACAACGCCGTGCTCACGACGCCGTGCTCACGACGCCAGGACGGCCTGCAGGAAGTCCCGGGTGCGCTGCTCGGACGGCTCGCCGAAGATCTGGTCCGGCGGACCCTCCTCGACGATCTGGCCCTGGTCGAACATCAGGACCCGGTTCGAGATGTCCCTGGCGAAGTTCATCTCGTGGGTGACGCACAGCATGGTGAGGTCGCTCTGCCGCGCGATGTCGCGCAGCAGGTCCTGGACGCCGACGACGAGTTCGGGGTCCAGGGCGGAGGTCACCTCGTCCAGCAGCAGCACCTTCGGCTGCATGGCGAGGGCCCGCGCGATCGCCACCCGCTGCTGCTGCCCGCCGGACAGCTGCGTCGGATGCGCGTTCTCCTTGTCGGAGAGCCCGACCATGTCCAGCAGGCCGCGAGCGCGCTCGACCGCCTCGTCCTTCGGCACCCCCAGCACGCGCACCGGCCCCTCGGTGAGGTTGCGCAGCACGTTCATGTTGGGGAACAGGTTGAACTGCTGGAACACCATGCCGACCTGCTTGCGCATCTCGTGCAGGTGCTTCTGGCTCGCCGGGACGCGCCGGCCGCCGCGCTCCATGTGCCAGAGGGTCTCGTCGCCGATCCAGATGACGCCCTCGTCCAGCGTCTCCAGCGTCATCAGCAGCCGCAGGATCGTGGTCTTGCCCGACCCGCTCGGCCCGATGAGCGTCACCCGCTCGCCGGGCGCCACGGTGAAGTCGAGCTCGCGCAGGACGACGTTGGAGCCGAACCGCTTGACCACCTTCTCGAAGCGGATTCCGGGCGCGGCGCCGTGCGGCGTCCCCGCGGCGTGCCCGCCCTCGGGGGCGGCGTCCTCCCCGGTGGGGGCGTCCTTCTCCAGGACGGTGTCGGCCGCGGTGTCTGCCGCTGCGTCCTTGGGGGCTTCCGGTGTGTTAGGTGGTGGCATAGCGCCTCTCCAAGCGGCGGACGAGTATCGAGGATATGACGCTGACGATGACGAACAACAGGCCGACCATCGTCATCGGCTCCAGGAACTGGAGGGTCTGCGACCCGACCTTGTTGGCCATGAACAGCAGCTCCGCGACGTTGATCGCCATCAGCATCGGCGAGTCCTTGAACATCGCGATCAGGTAGTTGCCGAGCGTCGGGATGACCCGGCGGATCGCCTGCGGCAGGATCACGTCCAGCCACACCCGCGACCGCGGCAGGTTCAGCGCGGTGCACGCCTCCCACTGGCCGCGCGGGATGTCGGAGATCCCCGCCCGGTACACCTCGGCGGTGTAGGTCGAGTAGTGGACCCCGAGCGTGATGATCCCCGCGGTCAGCGAGCCGATCGTGAGGCCCCAGGCGGGCAGCACGAAGAACACGAAGTACAGCTGCGGGATCAGCGGCGTGGACCGGATGAACTCGGTGATCCACCGGATCGTCTCGTTGAACACCCGGCTCGGCGAGCGGCGCAGCAGCGTCCACACGAGCCCGAGGACCAGGGCGACGACGTAGCCGAGCAGCGTCGCGATGACGGTGTAGCGCAACCCGTCCAGCAGGTCGGGGAGGATGTCCCCGGAGTACTGCCAGTCCCATTCCATCAGCCCACCCCCGCCCCGGGAGCGCCGGCCGCGACCGTCCCGAGGGACGGCTCACGCGACGGCCTGCGGCCGAGCATGCGGTCCACCCGGCGCTCGGCGTAGCGGACGAACAGCTGCAGCACCTGCGCGATGATGAAGTACAGGACGAGCACCACCGAGAACGCCGCGACGGTCTCGCCCGTGCTGCCCTGGATGTTCTTCGACACCCGGGTCAGGTCGACCAGAGTCACCAGCGACACGATCGCGGTGCCCTTCATCAGCTCGATGATCAGGTTGCCGAACGGGGGCAGCATCAGCGCGAACGCCTGCGGGAGCAGGACGCGGCGCATCCGCTGGAACGGCGTGAAGTTCAGCGCGATCGTCGCCTCGTACTGCGCCTTCGGGACCGCGTTGATCGAGCCGCGCACCACCTCCGCGCCGTAGGCGCCGACGTTCAGGCCGAGCGCCAGCACCGCCGCGAACGTGGTGGCGAGCTTCAGGCCGATCAGCGGCAGCGCATAGAAGAACCAGAACAGCAGGACCAGGGTCGCGTTCCCGCGGAAGAACTCCACGTACACGCGGTTCAGCACGCGCACCCACGCGTGGCGCGAGGTGCCCGCCATGCCGAAGAGCAGGGCGAGCACCAGCGCCAGCGCGCCACCGAGAAGGGTGAGCCGGACCGTGACCCACGCGCCGTCCAGCCACTGGGGGTAGCTGTCGAGGACGTCGGACACGGGCGATCAGCCCTTGCAGAACTTGGCGGCGGTGTCGTCCGGGCCCGGCATGTCGTCCTGGGCGAACCCGAACGGCTGCAGGATCGGCAGCAGGCCGTTCTGCTGCTTGAGCTTGGCCAGCTCGGCGTTCCAGGCGTCCACGAGGTCGGTGTCGGCCTTGCGGAACGCGAACGCGCCGGCGCCGAGCTGCTCCTTGCCGTCGATGACGGGGGTGAAGGCGTCGGTCACCTCGAAGCCCTCGCCCTTGTGCTTGGACAGCAGGTCGGCCAGCGAGATGCGGGTCAGCCAGATGCAGTCGATGCGGCCGGCCTTCAGGCCCTCGTAGGCGCTGGCCTGGTCGGCGAACGTCTTGATGTCGCCCTTCTTGACGCCGTTCTTCTCGGCGTAGCCGGCCTCGACCGCGCCGGTGAGGACGCCGACCTTGACGCCCTTGGCCGCCGGGTCCTTCTCGTTCTTCAGCCCCTTCGGGTTGCCCTCCTTGACCATGAAGGCGCTCTTGGCGACGTACTCGGGGTTCGCGAACGCCGCGGACGCGCACCGCTCCGGGTTGATGAACATGCCGGCGGCGATCGCGTCGAACCGCTTGGCGTTGAGCCCGGCGATCAGGCCGCCGAAGTCGACCTGGACGCCCTTGATCTCGTCGATGCCGAGGTTCTTGAAGATGACGCGGGCCAGCTCGGGCGCCTCTCCGGTCAGCTTCCCGGACTTGTCGGTGTAGCCGTAGGGCGCCTCGTTCGCGAAGCCCACGGTGATGGTGCCGGCGTCCTTGGCCTTCTGCAGCGTGCCGCCGCCCGCCTTCTCCTGCTCCGGATCCGTCGTGGAGCAGCCCGCCGCGGCCAGGGGGACCGCGGCGGACAGCAGCACGGCGGTGCGGAGGAAGTCTCGTCTCGAGGAAGTCATCGTCGAACTCCTGTTGGTGTGCCATCGCGCCCGCGGGGGCCATATGCGGCCCCCGCGGGCGCGGGGCAGGCGGTCGGGGGGGTTATCGAATTGTTGTGACCAGATCAGTCGGCCACGGCGGTGAAATCGCGTGCGCCGATGAACGAGGGTCGGGGTGCGGGCGCCGAGAACGGCTCGACGCACGTGTTCTCCACGCTGTTGAACACGATGAACACGTTGGAGCGCGGGAAGGGGGTGATGTTGCCGTTCGAGCCGTGCATGCAGTTGCAGTCGAACATGGTCGCGGAGCCCGCGGTGCCCGTGAACAGCTCGATCCCGTGCTTGTCGGCGAGGATCGAGAGGCTGTTCGGGTCGGGCGTGCCGATCTCCTGGCCGCGCAGCGACTCCTTGTAGTGGTCGTCGGGGGTCTCACCCACGCACGCCACGAAGGTCTTGTGCGAGCCAGGCATAATCATTAGCCCGCCATTGTGCACGAAGTTCTCGGTGAGTGCTATGGATATGCTCACCGCGCGCATCCGCGGCATGCCGTCCTCGGCGTGCCAGGTCTCGAAGTCGGAGTGCCAGTAGAAGTCCTTGCCGGTGAACCCCGGCTTGTAGTTGACCCGGCTCTGGTGCACGTACACGTCCGAGCCGAGGATCTGCCGCGCCCGGCCGACCACGCGGGGGTCGCGGACGAGGGCGGCGAAGACCTCACTGATCTTGTGGACCTCGAAGATGGAGCGGACCTCGTCCGAGCCGCGCTCGGTGACCGTGCGCTCGTCGGCCAGGATCTCCGGGTCGCACGACAGCCGGCGCAGCTCGGCGCGGTAGTCCTCGACCTCCTCCGGCGCGAGCAGCTGGTCGACGGTCAGGAAGCCGTTGGCCTCGAAGGCGTCGAGGGTGGCGTCGTCGATCGGCCCGTCCTGCGGCCCGCCGTACACGACCGGGTCCTGCCGGTACAGCAGCGCCGCCTCGGCGGCCTTCCGGGTGGGGTAGGCGTCGTCGATCGTCGGATGGGACTCGATGATGCTCATGCGTCCTCCTCAGTCAGCAGCGGGTAGACACCGTTCTCGTCATGGACCTCCCGACCGGTGCAGGGGGGGTTGAAGACGCAGACGGTCTTCACGTCCGTGTGGGCGCGCAGGGTGTGGTGCTCGTGGCCGTCGAGCAGGTACATCACGCCGGGGCGGATCTCGTGCTTCTCACCGGTCTCCTCGTTGGTGAGCTCGCCCTCGCCCTCGATGCAGTAGACGGCCTCGATGTGGTTCGCGTACCACATCCTCGTCTCGGTCCCCGCGTACAGGATCGTCTCGTGCAGCGAGAATCCGACGCCCTCCTTGGCGAGCACGAACCGCCGGCTGCACCAGGTGGGCGCCTGGACGTCGCGCTCGGTGCCGACGATCTCGTCAAGGGAACGAACGATCATTGATCTCCTCTTTCCGTGGTGCGGTCGGTCCGGCTCAGACCGTGACCTTCGCGCGGACGGCCGCCACCGAGTCCGCGATGATCTCCAGGCCGCGGCTCAGCTCGGCCTCCGTCGTGGTGAGCGGCGGCAGCAGCTTGACGACCTCGCCCTCGGGGCCGGAGGTCTCCATCAGCAGGCCGCGGGCGAACGCCTCGCCGCACACCTTGGGCGCCAGCTCGGCGTCCTTCATCACCAGGCCCCAGGCGAGGCCGCGGCCGCGGACGGAGTCGACGGCGCCGGCGTGCGCGAGCGCGATCTCCTGCAGCGCGGCCTGGACCTGCTGGCCCTTGGCGAGCGTCTGCTTCTCGAAGTCGCCGCCGGCCCAGTAGTCCTCCAGCGCGGCGACGGCGGTGACGAACGCGGGGTTGAAGCCGCGGAAGGTGCCGTTGTGCTCGCCCGGCTCCCACACGTCCAGCTCGCGCCGCATCAGCGTCACCGCGAACGGCAGCCCGTAGCCGCTGAGGGACTTGGACAGGCAGATGATGTCCGGGGTGATCCCGGCCTCCTCGAAGCTGAAGAACGGCCCGGTGCGGCCGCAGCCCATCTGCACGTCGTCGACGATGAGGAGGATGTCGTGGCGGCGGCACAGGTCCTGCAGGCCGCGCAGCCACTCGGCGGTGGCGACGTTGATGCCGCCCTCGCCCTGCACGGTCTCCACGATGACGGCGGCGGGCTTGTCCAGGCCGCTGCCGCTGTCGTCCAGCATCGTGTCGAACAGCAGGAAGTCGGGCGTGCGCCCGTCGAGGTAGTTGTCGTAGGGCATCGCGACGCCGTGGCCGAGCGGGACGCCCGCGCCGGTCCGCTTCATCGAGTTGCCGGTGACGGCGAGCGCGCCGAGCGTCATCCCGTGGAAGGCGTTGGTGAAGCTGACGACGGTCTCGCGGCCGGTGTACTTGCGCGCGAGTTTCAGCGCGGCCTCGACCGAGTTGTTGCCCGCGGGGCCGGGGAACTGGACCTTGTAGTCCAAGCCGCGCGGCTCCAGAACGTACTCGTTGAAACGTTCCAGGAAGTCGCGTTTGGCGGCGGTGTACATGTCGAGGCTGTGCACGATCGCGTCACTGGCGAGATAGTCCAGCAGCCGGCGTTTCAGCTGCGGGTTGTTGTGCCCGTAGTTGAGCGTCCCGGCGCCGGCGAAGAAATCGAGATACGTTTTACCGTGCTCGTCGGTCATATGGCTGCCCTGCGCGGTGGTGAACACCGTGGGCCACCCTCGGCAGTAGCCGCGGACTTCCGATTCCATGCGGGCGAAAACGTCCATGTCTGCCTCCAGGCAAGTCGGGGTGGGGGAGCGGATGAGGGACTGCGGTGGTCAGTTCGCGGCGGCGATCGGGCCGATCCTGAAGAGCACCTCGGGCTCGTGTCCCCCCTCGGGGAAGTGCTCCGCGCCGAACAGCGGGCTGCGGGCGAGCTCGCACCCGCGGTCCCGGGCGAACGAGGCGAACATCGCGGTGGACGCGGCGTTGCCCGGGGTCACCGTGGCCTCCATGTACCGGTGCCCGCGGGGGGCGAGCCGGTCGGCGAGGCGGTCGAGCATGCGGCGGGCCAGGCCCTGTCCGCGGTGCGCGCGGTCGACGGCGACCTGCCAGACGAAGAAGGTGTCCGGCCGGGCCGGGCGGACGTAGCCGGTGATGAAGCCGCACGGGCCGGCCCCGTCCCGCGCGACTACGGAAGTGTCCCCGAAATCGCGGCACCAAAGCGTGTAGCTGTACGGCGAGTTGACGTCCAGAACCTTCGAGTCCCGGGCGAGCCGCCACAGCTCTGGGCCATCGGAGAGGCTCGGCTCCTGGAGAAGCACTTCCGCGTTCGTCTCGTCCGGTTCGGGGCGTCGGGTCGATGATTCCAGGGGTTGCGCTGCCATGTCCAGGCAACTTAGCGAATCTCGCCCCGTGATCGCATATAGATGTTATCTGCGAGATGTTTAGCGCCGCGGAGCGCTGGGTAGGGTTAAGGGCTTTGCCGAATTCGGTGCAATTCCAATCGTCCCCGCGCGGGTGGTCTCCCGCCTTTCCCGGTGATACGCAGGAGGTACGGCGGGATGCGCCGGAGAGAGCGCCCGGACGTTTCCTGAACGCAACCTTAATGTTTTGACATCGCTTGGCGACGCGTTCTGTGTATCGGTTGTGTGAGGTAAGTCACTCGGATTCGGTGTGAACTCCGCCGGTGCGGCGGGCGTCACGTCGCATCGGGCGAGGTCGTCCGGGCGCGGGCGCCCTGGGACGTATGGGGGCCACGGCGTTCAGGCGGGTTCTGGGAGCCCGCCCTTGCTTGCCTTCAAGGGGCCGGTTCACTCACGGCGAGGTAAGGCGCCGGTCGCCGGAGAGTAAGAAAGATGGGAATTTCGGTCCGGGGCGGGCCGGCCGGGGCCCGCCGCCGGCACCGAAGTCCGGCCGGGTTGCGGCCGTGCCGGTCATCGCGTTATGACGTGACCGATTCGGCGGCGAAGCGGTCGGTCGCCTCGATCAGGTGGTGCAGGATGCCCGGCTCGCTGAACGCGTGGCCCGCGTCGTCCACGATGTGGAACTCGGCCTCCGGCCACGCGCGGTGCAGGTCCCAGGCCGTCGCCGCCGGGGTGCAGACGTCGTAGCGGCCCTGCACGATCACCGCCGGGATGTCGCGGATCTTGTCCACGTCCCGGATCAGCTGCTCGTCCTCGAAGAAGCCCTCGTTGACGAAGTAGTGGTTCTCGATGCGGGCGAACGCCACCGCGTAGTCCGGCTCGCCGAACCCCCCGGCCAGCTCGGGGTCCGGCCGCAGCGTGATCGTCGAGCCCTCCCAGGTCGCCCACGCCTTCGCCGCCGCGACCCGCACGTCCCGGTCCTTGGAGTTGAGCCGCTCGTGGAACGCGGAGATGAGGTCCTCCCGCTCGTCCTCGGGGATCGGCTCGACGTACTTCTCCCACAGGTCGGGGAACAGCAGCGACGCCCCCTCCTGGTAGAACCAGTACAGCTCGAACGGCCGCAGCGTGAAGATGCCGCGCAGCACCAGCCCGGTCACCCGCTCCGGGTGGGTCTGCGCGTACGCCAGCGACAGCGCGCTGCCCCAGCTCCCGCCGAACACCAGCCAGCGCTCGATGCCGAGGTGCTCGCGCAGCCGCTCCATGTCCGCGACGAGGTTCCAGGTGGTGTTCGCCTCCAGCGACACCTCCGGGTCCTTGGCGTGCGGCAGGCTGCGCCCGCAGTTGCGCTGGTCGAACAGGACGATCCGGTACGCCTCGGGGTCGAACTGCCGGCGGTGCGCCGGGCTGCAGCCGGCCCCCGGCCCGCCGTGCACCATGACCGCGGGCCTGCCCGCCGGGTTGCCGCAGACCTCCCAGTAGATCTGATTGCCGTCGCCGACGTCGAGCAGCCCGGAATCGTGCGGCTCGATCGGCGGATACAGGGTGCGAAGCTCCATGGACCGCGATTGTCCCACCCGCGGCGACCGCCGGCCGGATGTGACCCGCGGCACCGTCAGGCGGCCCATAGCGGCCGCCATCAGGCGCCCGGCGTGCGGGAACGCCGCGGGGGCGGCGAGAAAGTAAACCCCAAACTGGGCAAACGCTCCGCTGGTCGGGACTAGAGTGCCTTCAGTGAGCGAAGCGAGGGCCCGCAGGGCCGGGTGCGGAGCGAACGAGATGTGCACAACGACCCCCGCGAACGCGGCCGTGCGCCGCCGGGCGAGGAGACACGTGAGCGAAGTGACGAGCCGTCCGAGGAAAGCGGCGAGCAGGATGGGCGGCGGCATGCCGGTCACCGGGCTCCCGGCCGTGAGGCGAGGAGAACGGTGAGCGAGCTGAACGGATCGGGCGGCAACCGCGGTGTCCCCGACGCGGCGGCGCCCTGGCCCGCCATGGGCCGCGACCCCGGCCGCGCCCCCGAGGCCCCCGCCCTGCCGGCCGCCCAGCAGCCCATCCAGATGGCCAAGCCCGGCCAGGCGGGCCAGCCCGCGCAGGGCGGCCACCCCGGCCAGCACGGCAGGCACGGCCAGGGCGGCGAGCTGGTGCTCGCCTCCGAGGAGCAGCCCGAGGCCCAGCCCTGGGACATCGTCGAGCGGCTCCGCCAGATGGCCGACCTCATCGGCGACGCGCTCGCCGCCGGCGAGCGCAAGGTCAACGAGGCGCAGAGCGAGATCACCTCGCAGGTCGCGGCCGTGCAGCAGGAGAAGGAGTCGGCGCAGCGCGACGCGGCCGCCGCCTGGGGCGAGGTGCAGCGCGCCCGCGGCCAGGCCGAGCAGGCCGACCGGCGCGCCGTCGAGGCCGAGCGGCGCCTCACCGAGGCCCAGAACGAGACGGCCGCGCAGGTCGCGGCGGTGCAGCAGGAGAAGGAGTCGGCGCAGCGCGACGCCGCGGCCGCCTGGGGCGAGGTGCAGCGCGCCCGCGGCCAGGCCGAGCAGGCCGAGCGCCGCGCCGTCGAGGCCGAGCGGCAGGTCGCCGAGGCCGAGCGCCGCGCCGCCGAGGTCCAGAACGAGGCCGTCACCCAGATCGCCGCGCTCCAGACCGAGAAGGAGAACGCGCAGCGCGACGCCGCCGCCGCGTGGAACCAGGCCCAGCAGGGGCGCGTGCAGGCCGACCAGGCCCGCGCCCAGGCCGACCAGGCCCGCGCGCAGATGGAGCAGGTGCAGGCCCAGGTCGAGCAGGCCGAGCGCCGCGTCGCCGAGGCCGAGGCCACCGTCCGCCAGGCGATCCAGCAGCGCGACGCCATGAGCGAGGCCCGCGACGACGCCCTGCGCGCCGTCGAGGACGCCACCGGCGCCCGCCGCTCCGCCGAGTCCGAGCGCGACCGGGTCGCCGAGCAGGCCGCGGAGCTGTCGCGGGCGCTGGAGACCGCGCACGGCGAGCTGGCGCAGATGCGCGCCAAGGTCACCGACGCCGAGATGACGGCGCAGAACCTGCAGCACGCGGTCGTCGCCGCCGGCAAGGAGGTCGACGAGTCCCGGCGCCGCGCCGAGGTCGCCGAGCGCCGGGCGCAGGAGAACGAGCGCCGCGCCCAGGAGGCCGAGCGCCGGGCGCAGGACGCCGAGCGCCGCGTCCAGGAAGCCGCCGCGCGCGCCGACGCCGCCGAGGCCGAGCGCCAGCAGGCCCTCGACACGGCGAGCCAGTCGCTGGAGGCCGCCAAGAAGGCCGAGCGGGAGCGGGACGCGGGCGCCAAGGCCCGGGAGGCCGCCGAGCGGACCCGCGAGGCGGCCGTGCAGGCGCAGGCCCGCGCCGAGTCCGAGCTGACCCTCGCCCGGGGCCGCGCCGACCAGGCCGGCCGCGAGCGCGACAAGGCGGTGTCCGGGATGCGGCAGATGGCCGCCGAGCGCGACGCCGTCGCCGAGAAGCTCGCCGAACGCGACCAGTGGGTCGACCAGCTGGCCCAGGCGGTCACCGAGCAGCGCGCGCAGATCGCCGAGCTGTCCCAGGAGCGCGACGCCGCCCGGCAGGCCGCCGACCAGGCCCGCTCCCTGATCGACGAGCTCACCCGCCAGCTCCGCACGATCATGCCGAGCGCCGCGACGCCCCGCCTCTAGGGGCGGCGGCGGCCGCGGCGGCCGGGGATGTCGCGGGGCGCGTCCGGCCTGGGCGATTCAGTTGTTATCCTGGTGGCCCGTGGACGGTGAGACTCGTCCGCCTCATCTCGACCACGGGAGCGCCTTCTTGCCATCGGCAGCCATCGGTAGATCACGTCCTACCAAGCACCTCTTCGTCACCGGCGGTGTCGCCTCCAGCCTCGGCAAGGGACTGACGGCGTCCAGCCTGGGGCGGCTTCTGACGCTGCGCGGCCTCCGGGTCACCATGCAGAAGCTCGACCCCTACCTCAACGTCGACCCCGGCACGATGAACCCGTTCCAGCACGGTGAGGTCTTCGTCACCGACGACGGCGCCGAGACCGACCTGGACATCGGGCACTACGAGCGGTTCCTGGACACCGAGCTGCACGGGTCGGCGAACGTCACCACCGGGCAGGTCTACTCCAACGTGATCGCCAAGGAGCGGCGCGGGGAGTACCTCGGCGACACCGTGCAGGTGATCCCGCACATCACCAACGAGATCAAGGACCGGATCCGCGGGATGGCGGACGACACCGAGGTCGACATCGTCATCACCGAGGTCGGCGGCACGGTCGGCGACATCGAGTCGCTGCCGTTCCTGGAGTCGGTCCGGCAGATCAGGCACGAGATCGGCAGGGAGAACTGCTTCTTCCTGCACGTGTCGCTGCTGCCCTACATCGGCCCGTCCGGGGAGCTGAAGACCAAGCCGACGCAGCACTCGGTCGCGGCGCTGCGCTCCATCGGCATCCAGCCCGACGCGATCGTGTGCCGGTCGGACCGGCCGATCACCGACGGGCTCAAGCACAAGATCAGCCTGATGTGCGACGTGGACCGCGAGGCCGTCGTGTCGGCCGTGGACGCGGCGTCCATCTACGACATCCCGAAGGTGCTGCACTCCGAGGGCCTGGACGCGTACGTGGTGCGGCGGCTCGACCTGCCGTTCCGCGACGTCGACTGGGGTGCCTGGGACGAGCTGCTCCGGCGCGTCCACAAGCCGGCCCGTGAGGTGACGATCGCGCTGGTCGGCAAGTACATCGACCTCCCGGACGCGTACCTGTCGGTGACCGAGGCGCTGCGGCACGGCGGGTTCGGCAACGACGCCAAGGTGCGCATCCGCTGGGTGAAGAGCGACGACTGCGACACCCCCGAGGGCGCCAAGCGGGAGCTGGACGGCGTCGACGGCGTGCTGATCCCCGGCGGGTTCGGGGTGCGCGGCATCGAGGGCAAGCTCGGCGCCGTCCGGCACGCCCGGGAGAACCGGGTCCCGCTGCTCGGTATCTGCCTGGGCCTGCAGTGCATGGTCATCGAGGCGGCGCGGACGCTCGGCGGGCTCGCCGACGCGGGCAGCGCCGAGTTCGACGCCAGCACCGCCCACCCGGTCGTCGCGACGATGTCGGACCAGCTCGACGTCGTCGCCGGGGAGCGCGACATGGGCGGCACGATGCGGCTCGGCATGTACCCGGCCGACCTCGCCGACGGCTCCATCGTGCGGGAGCTGTACGGGGAGGCGAAGGTGTCCGAGCGGCACCGGCACCGCTACGAGGTCAACAACGCCTACCGCGACCGGCTGGAGGAGGCCGGGCTGCGGTTCTCCGGCCTGTCCCCGGACGGGCGGCTCGTCGAGTACGTGGAGCTGCCCCGCGAGCGGCACCCGTTCTTCGTCGGCACGCAGGCGCACCCGGAGTTCCGGTCCCGCCCGACGCGCCCGCACCCGCTGTTCACCGGCCTCATCGCCGCCGCGCTGGACTACGCCGAGCAGCGCGGGGCGGGCGCGTGAGCGCCGGTCTCGGTGTCGGAGACGTCCGCGACCGGCCGGAGCGCTGGCCCGTCGTGGACTCGTCCCCGGCCTTCAAGGGCCCGGTGTTCGGCGTCCGGCGCGACCGGGTGGAGATGCCGGCGGGCGACGGGACCGAGGTCGTCGGCCGGGACGTGGTCGAGCACATCGGCGCCGTCGGCGTCCTCGCCCTCGACGACCGCGGCCGGGTGCTGATGCTGCGCCAGTACCGGCACGCGGTGGCGCGGATGCTGTGGGAGGCGCCCGCCGGGCTGCGGGACGTGGACGGCGAGCCGCTGCACGAGCTCGCCGCCCGGGAGCTGCTGGAGGAGGCCGGCTACCGCGCCGGGCGCTGGGACACGCTGGTCGACGTGTTCACCTCGCCCGGCATGGCCGACGAGCGCGTCCGGATCTTCCTGGCCCGCGACCTCGCCGAGGTGCCCGCCGACGAGATCGACTTCGAGCGCGTCCACGAGGAGGCCGACATGCCGGTCGTGTGGGTGCCGCTGGACGAGGCGGTCCGCAAGGTGCTGGCCGGCGAGCTGCACAACATGATCGTGTGCATGGGGGTGCTCGCGGCGCGGGCGGCCCGCGACGCCGGCTTCGCGGCGCTGCGGCCCGCCGACGCGCCCGAGGACTGAGCCGGATGAGGTCCCCCTCCGGCGGCCGGAGGGGGCATGATGGGCGGGTCCCCGCACTCCCCGGCCGGAAGAGGTGCCGCACTGTCCCCGAGCCCGTCCCCCCGGAGCACCGCCCAGGACGCGGGCACGGGTTCCGCGCTCGACTCCGCCGTGCGGGCGTACCTGGGGCATCTCGCCGTCGAGCGGGGCCTGGCCGCCAACACCCTCAGCTCCTACCGCCGCGACCTGCGCCGCTACGCCGAGGTGCAGGACGCGCGGGGCCGCGGGGCGATCGGCGAGATCACCGAGGACGACGTCCGCGCGTTCCTGGTGGGCCTGCGGGAGGGCGGCGAGGGCCGTCCGCCGCTGTCGGCGGGCTCGGCGGCGCGGGCGCTCGTCGCGGTGCGGGGGCTGCACCGGTTCGCGCTGCGGGAGGGCCTCGCCGCCGGCGACCCCGCCCATGGCGTCAAGCCGCCGACGCCGCCGCGCCGGCTGCCGAAGGCGATCTCGCTGCAGGACGTGGAGCGGCTCCTCGCCGCGGCCGGGGCGTCCGGCGACACCGCGCGCGGCCTGCGCGACCGGGCGCTGCTCGAACTGCTCTACGGGTCGGGGGCGCGCATCTCCGAGGCGGTCGGCCTGGACGTCGACGACCTCGACCTGCGCGACGGGTTCGCCCGCGTCGCCGGCAAGGGCGGCAAGGCGCGGGTGGTGCCCATCGGCGACTACGCCCGCGAGGCCGTGGACGCCTACCTGGTGCGGGCCCGGCCCGAGCTGGCCGGGACGGGCCGCGGCGGCCCGGCGGTGTTCCTGAACGCGCGCGGCGGGCGGCTGTCGCGGCAGGGCGCCTGGATGGTGCTGCGCGCCGCCGCCGACCGGGCGCGGCTGTCGGAGGTGTCGCCGCACACGCTGCGGCACTCGTTCGCGACCCATCTGCTGGACGGGGGAGCCGACGTCCGCGTCGTCCAGGAACTGCTCGGGCACGCGTCGGTGACGACGACGCAGGTGTACACCCTGGTGACCGTGCAGCTGCTGCGCGAGGTGTACGCGACCTCGCATCCGCGGGCCCGGAGCTGACCGGCGGGGGCCGGCGGGGCAGGGGCGCACAGTGGGACGAATGGGACGGACCGGTCGCGGCACAAATCGCGACGTTCGGCGCGCGTCGGCTTGTGGCCCGAGGTGGACGGCCCTAGAGTCCCCGTTCTGGATGGCATTTCCGGGCCGCCGGGGAGGGATCTGGTGACCAGCACTAACGGTGCGGAGGGAGTCCTTTCCTCCGCCACCATAGAGACCGACCCGAGCCGCGCCCTCGGGCCCACGCAGCGACCCGTTCCGGTGTTCCCGGAGCCGGAGCCGCTGGCCGAGCACGGGCCCGCGCGGATCGTGGCCGTCTGCAACCAGAAGGGCGGCGTCGGCAAGACCACGACGACGATCAACCTGGGCGCGGCGCTCGCCGAGTACGGCCGCCGCGTGCTGCTCGTCGACTTCGACCCGCAGGGCGCCCTGTCGGTCGGGCTCGGCAAGGGCGACCCGCGCCAGCTCGACGTGACGATCCACAACCTGCTGCTCGAGCACGACACCGAGTGGGAGGACGTCGTCATCGAGACCGGCGTCGACGGGATGGACCTGCTGCCGAGCAACATCGACCTGTCCGGCGCGGAGGTCCAGCTCGTCCACGAGGTCGGGCGCGAGTACATCCTGCAGGGCGCGCTGAAGTCGGCCGTCCCGCACTACGACTACATCCTCATCGACTGCCAGCCGTCGCTCGGCCTGCTCACGGTCAACGCGCTGGCCGCCAGCGAGGGCGTGCTGATCCCGCTGGAGTGCGAGTACTTCGCGATGCGCGGCGTCGCGCTGCTGATGGAGACGATCGACAAGGTCCAGGGCCGGATCAACCCGGAACTGGTCATCGACGGAGTCCTCGGCACCATGTACGACTCGCGGACGCTGCACACCCGCGAGGTCCTCGGCCGCATCGTCGAGGCGTTCGGGGAGAAGGTCTTCCACACCGTCATCAACCGGACGGTCCGGTTCCCGGACGCGACCGTCGCCGGCGAGCCGATCACGTTCTTCGACCCGAGCTCGATGGGCGCGAACGCGTACCGGAGCCTGGCGCGGGAGGTCCTCGTCCGGTGGGCCGAGACCGACTGAGGCCGCGCGATGCTCCCGTGCGCCGGGTGACCGGGCGGTAGCGGCCGTCCGTCCGGACGCGCCGTCACCGCTCGTGGCCGGCGGTGGCGCGAAGCGCGCCCGGGGCGTGGGACGATGGGGCCGGTGAGCACAGCGCGGGAGGAGCACTCCGCTACCGTGAGCGACGTGGACGAGACGTCGCCGGAGCCCGAGCGGGGCCCCGAGCGGGACGGCGGTCCGGAGGGCGGGCAGGAGCAGGGCTTCCGCGTCCACCTGGACAACTTCGAGGGCCCGTTCGACCTGCTGCTCGGCCTGATCTCCAAGCACAAGCTCGACATCACCGAGGTGTCGCTGCACAAGGTCACCGACGACTTCATCGCGCACATCCGCTCCCACGGCCGGGACTGGGACCTCGACCAGGCCAGCCATTTCCTGCTGGTCGCCGCGACCCTGCTGGACCTGAAGGCCGCGCGGCTGCTGCCGTCCGGCGAGGTCGACGACGAGGAGGACCTGGCGCTGCTGGAGGCCCGCGACCTGCTGTTCGCGCGGCTGCTGCAGTACCGCGCCTACAAGGAGGTCGCGCAGGTCCTCGCCGGGCGGATCGCGGACGCGAGCCGGCGGTTCCCCCGCCTGGTGCCGATGGAGCCGAAGTTCGCGAACCTGCTGCCGGAGGTGCTGCTCGGCCTCGGCCCGGAGGAGTTCGCGCGGCTCGCCGCCAAGGCCCTCGCGCCGAAGGCGCCGCCCGCGGTGTCGGTCGAGCACATGTACCAGCCGAAGGCCAGCGTCAAGGAGCAGGCCGCGATCGTCGTGGGGATGCTCCGCCGGCTGCGCCGGACGACGTTCCGCGTCCTGGCCGCCGACGCGGAGGGCACCTACGAGGTCGTCGCGCGCTTCCTGGCGCTGCTGGAGCTGTACCGGGAGCAGGCCGTCACGTTCGAGCAGGACGAGCCCCTCGGCGAGCTGCGCGTGACCTGGACCGGCACCGACGACGGGGACGTCGAGGTCGGCGACGACTACGAGGGCGCCCCCGAGAAGGACCCCGCCGGCACCGGCAACGCTGACACGGGCCCCGCCGGCACGGGCGGGGCGGGGGAGAAGAACGAGGAGGACGATGACTGAGGAACCCGGCGCGGGCGCGCCGGAACTCCCGGGGACGCGCGCCTCGATCGAGGCGATCCTGCTCGTCGTGGACGAGCCGGTCACCGTGATGACGCTGGCGCAGCTGCTGGAGCGGCCCCGCGGCGAGATCGAGGAGACGCTGCGGGAGCTCGCCGCGGAATACACCGGGCAGGGCCGCGGGTTCGACCTCAGGGAGGTCGCCGGCGGATGGCGGTTCTACACCCGGGACGTGTGCGCCCCGGTGGTGGAGCGGTTCGTCACCGACGGGCAGCAGGCGCGGCTGACGCAGGCCGCGCTGGAGACGCTCGCCGTCGTCGCCTACCGGCAGCCGGTGAGCCGTGCCCGCGTGTCGGCGATCCGCGGCGTCAACAGCGACGGCGTCATGCGGACGCTGACGCTGCGCGGCCTGATCGAGGACGCCGGGCAGGACCCGGAGTCGCAGGCGCACCTGTACCGCACCACCGGGTACTTCCTGGAGCGCCTCGGCCTCCGCGACCTCGACGAGCTGCCCGAGCTCGCCCCCTACCTCCCCGATGACCTGCCAGAAGACATAGTGGATAGCTGAGGACACGTGAGCGACAACGAGGGCGTGCGGCTGCAGAAGGTGCTGGCCGAGGCCGGGATCGGCAGCCGCCGCCACTGCGAGGAGCTGATCGGCGAGGGCCGCGTCACGGTGAACGGGAAGAAGGTGTTCCGGTTCGGCGAGCGCGTCGACCCGCGGACCGCCGTCATCCACGTGGACGGCAAGCGCGTCGAGACCCGCGCGGAGATGCGCTACTACGCGATCAACAAGCCGCGCGGCGTGGTGTCGACGATGTCGGACGAGCGGGGCCGCAAGTCGCTCGCCGACTACGTGGAGGTGCCCGAGCGGCTGTTCCACGTCGGCCGGCTCGACACCGACACCGAGGGCCTGATTCTGCTCACCAACGACGGGGAGCTGTCGCACCGCCTCACCCACCCGTCCTACGGGGTCTACAAGACCTACCTGGCGGAGATCCACGGCCCGATCCCGCGCGACCTCGGCAAGCGGCTGAAGGCCGGGGTGACCCTCGAGGACGGGCCCGCGAAGGCCGACAAGTTCCGCGTCTTCGACCAGGTCGGACGACGCGTCCTGGTGGAGATCACCCTGCACGAGGGGCGCAAGCACATCGTCCGGCGGCTGCTGAAGGAGACCGGGTTCCCCGTCCAGCAGCTCGCCCGCATAGAGTTCGGGCCGATCAAGCTGGGGTCGCTGAAGCCGGGCGGGATGCGCGCGCTGACCGTGCGCGAGGTCGGCGAGCTGTACAAGGCCGTCGGCCTGTAGGGACGCCCGGGGCGAGAAGGCCCGGCACGAGGAGGGGAGACGACTGTGGCGGTACGCGCGGTCCGTGGGGCGACGCAGATCGACGCCGACGACCGGGACCAGATCCTGGAGGCGACGACGGAGCTCGTCTCCGAGGTGATGGCCCGCAACGAGCTGAGCACCGACGACGTGATCAGCGTCATCTTCACGGTGACGCCGGACCTGACCGCGGAGTTCCCGGCGCTCGCCGCCCGCAAGCTCGGCTTCCACGAGGTGCCGCTGCTGTGCGCGACCGAGATCGGCGTCCCGGGCGCGCTGCCCCGGGTGATCCGGCTGATGGCGCACATCGAGACCGGCCGCCCCCGGTCCGCCGTCCAGCACGTTTACCTGCGCGGCGCCACGGCCCTGCGCCTGGACATCGCGCAGTAGCACCGGAGAAGAGCGGAGCGAGGCGATGGCACTGCACAGTAAGGTCTTCTGGCGTGAGTGAGGACGACAGGGCGCCGCGGCGGATCGTCGTGGTCGGGACGGGCCTGATCGGGACGTCGATCGCGCTGGCGATGCGCGAGCGCGGCGCCGACGTGCTGCTGACCGACCGGGACGCGGCGGCGCTGGCGCTGGCGGTGGAGCTGGGCGCGGGGGAGGCGCTGCCGGACGGGGCGCGCGCGGAGCCCGCCGACCTGGCGGTGCTCGCGGTGCCGCCGGCCGCCGTGGCGGTGACGCTGCTGGACGCGCAGAAGCGCGGCCTCGCCGCGGCCTACACCGATGTGGCGAGCGTGAAGGCGCTGCCGCTGGCGCAGGCGGCGGAGCTGGGCTGCGATCTGACGACGTTCGTGGCGGGGCACCCCCTCGCGGGCAGCGAGCGGTCGGGGCCGGGCGCGGCGCGCGCCGATCTGTTCCTCGGCCGCCCGTGGGCGCTGTGCGCGACCCCGGAGGCGGCGCCGGAGACCGTCGAGGTCGTGACCGGCCTGGCGAAGGCGTGCGGGGCGATGCCGGTCCAGGTGGACGCCGCCGAGCACGACCGGGCGGTCGCGCTCGTCTCGCACGGCCCGCATGTGGTGTCGGCGGCCGTCGCGGCCCGGCTGACCGGCGCGGACGAGGTGGCGCTCGGCCTGTCCGGGCAGGGCGTCCGGGACGTGACCCGGATCGCGGCGAGCGACCCGCGGCTGTGGATCGGCATCCTGTCGGCGAACTCCCAGCCCGTCGCGGACGTGCTGGAGGCGGTCGCGACCGATCTCGCGGTGGCCGCGTCGCTGCTGCGCGACGGCAGCGAGGAGGCCGCCGCGCACGTCGCGGACCTGCTGCTGCGCGGGAACGCGGGCCGGTCCCGCATCCCCGGCAAGCACGGCGGCGACCAGCCGGCGTACGCGACCGTCCAGGTGGTCATCCCGGACCGTCCGGGCGAGCTCGCGATGATCTTCCAGGCGGCGGGGATCGCGCAGGTCAACATCGAGGACGTGACGATCGAGCATTCGCCGGGCCGCCCGCTCGGCGTGCTGGAGCTGTCGGTGGTCCCGGAGGCCGCCGAGCGGCTGGCGGCGGAGCTGCGCGCCCGCGGCTGGTCCGTCCCCGGCTAGTCCCGGGGACCGGTAGCCTGGGTCGCCGGGGCTTGTCCGGGGGACCTGCGCGCGCCCGTGCGGCGGCGAGCGCCGCCCTGCTCCGTCCGCCGGCCCGCGGCCGCCGGGCGTTCCGACGAAGAAGAGAGGGAGCGATCGTGTCGCTCGTCATCGCCATGGACGGACCCTCCGGTTCGGGCAAGTCCAGCGCGTCCAAGGGGGTCGCCCGGGCGCTCGGGCTGCGCTACCTGGACACCGGTGCGATGTACCGCGCCATGACGTGGTGGATGCTGGAGAACGGCGTCCCGGTCGAGGACGGCGCCGCCGTCGCGGCCCGCGCGCTCGACCCGGAGATCGCCTGCGGCACCGACCCGGACGCGCCCGCGATCACGGTGGACGGCACGGACGTGGCCGGCCCGATCCGCACCCGCGAGGTGACGAACGCGGTCAGCGCGGTCAGCGCCGTCCCGGCGGTCCGCGCCCGCCTCGTCGAGCTGCAGCGGGAGGTCATCGGGGCCGGCGGGATCGTGGTGGAGGGCCGCGACATCGGCACGGTCGTCGCCCCCGACGCGGCCGTGAAGGTGTATCTGACGGCCAGCGAGGAGGCGCGCGCCGCGCGCCGCGCGAAGGACCTGGCCGCCGACCCGGGCGCGTCGGTGACGGTCACGCAGGCCGAGCAGGCCAGGCGGGACCGGCTCGACTCCACCCGGAAGGCGTCGCCGCTGACGAAGGCGGCCGGCGCGCACGAGATCGACTCGACGGAGCTGAGCCTCGCCGAGGTCATCGAGGCGGTCGTCCGCCTCGCCAAAGAGCATGATTGACTTCCTCCTCTCCCTGAAAGGAAGGGGATTCCCGCGGCTCGCGCCGTGGGGGTTTCTGCTTCGTCGCCGATTGCGGAAGGGGAGACCCTTGCCGTCTGACATCAGCTCCACAGACCTCGCCGGGGCGAGCCCCAGCTGCGGCTCGACCAGCCGCAAGGATGTTCTTGGCCGCGTTGTGGTCCCGGTCGTGCCGGGTGCGGCAGCCCGGACACGTCCAGTGCCGGGTGGACGGGCTCAGCTTCTCCAGCAGGTGCCCGCAGTTCGAGCAGGTCTTGGACGACGGGTACCACCGGTCGATGACGATCAGGGTGCGTCCGGCGCGGTGGGCCTTGTACTCCAGTTGGCGGCGGAACTCGCCCCACCCGCAGTCGGAGATCGCCTTGGCCATCTGCAACTCCCCGTCGCGCATGCGGAACGCCGAGCGGGTGTAGTGCGCCGACTGGCGGGACGTGCGGGTTTTGAAACGGGGGTAGCGGGCGCGTCCGGCGAAGAAGCCGGCGAACGCTGCGTGCTGGTGCCGCAGCGCCTGCTGCAGCGGAACCGAGGACACCTCGGACAGGAACGCCAGCTCCTCGGTCTTCTTCCACGCGGTCAGCGCGGCGTCGGTCTCCTTGTAAGAGGTGCGCCTACCGTGAGAGTGCCAGGCGCGATGGCGTTCGGCGAGGGTCTTGTTCCACACCAGACGCACACAGCCGAACGTGCGGCCGAAGATGGCCGCCTGCTCGGGGTCGGGGTAGGCCCGGCACTTGTACGCCGTCCCCATGACTGTCACGTTACTCCCGGACCGGACGGCTGTAAGGGTTTTCGGAGATGTGTGACCCGGTCTGGGGAGCGTCCCGGTTGCGCCGGGCCGCTCCTAGCGGAGTCCGAATTCCTCTCCGGTCCAAAGGGCCGGGGCATCCTTCAGAGGACCAGGTGAACAGTTGAGCGATTACGAGATCGAGACGGTGGACGTCGTGGACGGCGTCGCCGACGAGGCGGGCCCGGCGCCGGTCGTGGCGGTGGTGGGGCGGCCGAACGTCGGCAAGTCCACCCTCGTCAACCGGATCCTCGGCCGCCGTGAGGCCGTCGTGGAGGACGTCCCGGGCGTGACCCGCGACCGGGTCGCCTACGACGCGACGTGGAGCGGGCGGCGGTTCACCGTCGTCGACACCGGCGGCTGGCTGCCCGACTCGTCCGGCCTGGCCGCGGCGATCGCCGAGCAGGCGCGGCTGGCGGTCGACCTCGCGGACGTGGTGATGTTCGTGGTCGACGCGACCGTGGGCGCCACCGACGTGGACGAGGCCGTGGTGGAGATCCTGCGCCGGTCCGGCAAGCCGGTGGTGCTGGTGGCCAACAAGGTCGACGACATCGGCGCCGAGTCGGACGCGGCGCTGCTGTGGTCGCTCGGCATCGGCGAGCCGCACCCGGTCAGCGCGCTGCACGGGCGCGGCAGCGGCGACCTGCTCGACGCGGTGCTGGAGGCGCTGCCGCAGGAGCCGCCGGCGGAGTCGTTCGGCGCCGAGGGCGGGCCGCGCCGGGTGGCGCTGCTCGGCCGTCCGAACGTCGGCAAGTCGAGCCTGCTGAACAAGCTGGCGGGGGAGCAGCGCGCGGTCGTCGACTCGGTGGCGGGCACGACCCGCGACCCGGTCGACGAGCTGATCGAGCTCGGCGGCAGGACCTGGCGGTTCATCGACACGGCGGGGATCCGGCGGCGGCACCGGGAGAACCAGGGCGCCGACTTCTACGCGACGCTGCGCACCCAGTCGGCGCTGGAGCGCGCCGAGGTCGCGGTGGTGCTGGTGGACGCCGACCAGCCGCTCGCCGAGCAGGACCTGCGGATCATCTCGATGGTGGTCGAGTCCGGCCGCGCGCTGGTGATCGCCTACAACAAGTGGGACCTGCTGGACGAGGAGCGCCGCCACTACCTGGAGCGCGAGATCGACCGGCAGCTGCACAGCGCCCGCTGGGCGCCGCGGGTGAACATCTCCGCGAAGACCGGCCGGCACATGGAGAAGCTGGTGCCGGGCATCGAGACCGCGCTGGACGGCTGGGGCACCCGCGTCCCGACGTCCAAGCTGAACCAGTTCTTCGCCGACCTGGTGAACTCCCACCCGCACCCGGTGCGGGGCGGCAAGCAGCCGCGGGTGCTGTTCGCGACGCAGGCGGGCGTGCGGCCGCCGCGGTTCGTGCTGTTCACCTCCGGGTTCCTGGAGGAGGGCTACCGGCGGTTCATCGAGCGGCGGCTGCGCGAGGAGTTCGGCTTCGAGGGCACCCCGCTCGACATCGCGATGAAGATCCGCGAGAAGCGGGGCAAGGGCGGGAAGTAGCGGAACCGGGCCGCGTCGTGTCAGGATGCCTTCTACGGGACGAGAGTAAGTCTTCCATTACTCGCTGATCCCGGGACGGACAACGGTTTCGTCCGGGGGCCTGCCCTCCGGGCATCAGGGCGCGGGTCGAGGGGTGCGACGTGAAGCTCTTGCTACTGCTCTGCGTGGCCGCCGGATGCGTGGCGCTCAGCTTCGCCTGGCGGGAACCGTGGATCGGCGGCGTGGGCCTGCTGATCGCCTTCGTGGCCATGTTCACCGACCGCGACGATGTCCGGACGGACGACGAGCGCGGCAGCTACGAGACCACCAAGGCCGTCCGCAACATGCGCGCTCGCGACCGCAAGTGACGCCGGCGGACGGCCCGGGCGGCCGTCAGCGGTCGTAGCGCGGGTCGCCCGCGACGTGCTGGTCGCCGGGCCGCGGCGACGGCGGGCCCGGCTGGTTCTCCCGCGCGTAGCGTCCGTGCACGATCGGCTGGGTGGTGCCGGCCGGTGCGGGTTCCCGTGCGGGCAGGGGCCGTTCTCGCGCGCCGACGACGGCGAACCGGCCGAGCGCGAACGCGGCGAGGAAGACGATCACGACGCCGAGCCCGGTGAACCCGGCGAGCCGCTCGGCGAGGATCTGGCCCTCGGTGGTGCCGAGCGGGGCGCCGATGCCGGTCACGTCCCACAGTGTGGCGAGGAGCGGTCCGACGGCGAACCAGGCGCCGCCGAGCGCGGCCAGCCAGCCGCCGAACATCGCGAAGGCGCGGTTGGCGCTGAAGAGCAGGATCAGCCCGCCGAGCACGGCCGCGGCGGCGGGCGCGATGCTCAGTTCGAGCCGGTCGGTGGTGTAGACCCAGGTGTCGTCCGGTGCGAAGCCGAAGCCGAAGTAGGGGCCGGCGAAGGGCAGCAGGCCGCCCCACAGCCCCAGCAGGATCAGCAGGACTCCACTGAGGACGCCCCGGGTGCGGGGTGCTCGCATGGTCCCAGTCATGATCATTCCTCCTGACCGGGCGTCCGAATTCCGTTTTGAGTCACCGTTTACCCGGAGCCGGGCGATCCACACGGTTCAAAGACCCACACGTGGCCAAAAAGGGAGCATTTCCATGGAAAGTGGATATTCGGGTCAACGTCGAGTGCCGTTGAGCAGGGGCCGATCCGCAACTGCGAGCTTGGACGTAAGCTAATGCTCGCAGGTCCGCGAGAAGATGGCATCTTTCCCTCGCATCTGCGGTTGGCTAGGCTGAGGCCCGTGACCACGTTCAGGATCAGTGAGGCGGCGGCGCTGCTCGGGGTCAGCGCGGACACCGTCCGCCGCTGGGTGGACGGCGGGCGGCTCCCGGCGTCCCGCGACGAGCACGGGCACCGGCGCGTGCCCGGCGCCGAGCTCGCCGCGTTCGTGCGCGACCAGGCGCGCGGTGCGGCGCCGTCCGACCAGCCCGAGCGGTTCTCCTCGGCGCGCAACCGGCTGCGCGGCATCGTCACCGACGTGGTCCGGGACGGGGTGATGGCGCAGGTGGAGATCCAGGCGGGCCCGTTCCGGGTGGTGTCGCTGATGAGCAGGGAGGCCGCCGACGACCTCGGCCTCCAGGTGGGCGTGGTCGCCGAGGCGGTCGTGAAGTCGACGAACGTCGTGGTCGAGGTCGCGGAACCGGGAGCATCATGATCAAGCGCACCGCGGTGGCGGCCGCCCTCCTGCTCGCGGCGGCGGGCTGCGGTGACGTCGAAGGCGGCTCGTCCGGCGCGGACGCGGGCAAGGCCGGCGGCGGGACGCTGACGGTGTTCGCGGCGGCGTCGCTGACCGAGGCGTTCACGGCGCTCGGGAAGAGGTTCGAGGGCGCGCACCCCGGCGTGCGGGTCCGGTTCAACTTCGGCGGCAGCTCGACGCTCGCGCAGCAGATCACGCAGGGCGCCCCGGCGGACGTGTTCGCGTCCGCGAACCCGGCCACGATGAAGACCGTGGCGGACGCGGGCGAGGCGTCCGGGCGGCCGCGCGTGTTCACCAGGAACCGCCTGGTCATCGCCGTCCCCAAGGACGACCCCGGCAGGGTGGCCAAGCTCGGGGACCTGTCCCGGCCGGGCCTGAAGGTGGCCCTGTGCGCGGTGCAGGTGCCCTGCGGGTCCGCCGCGAAGACCGCGCTCGACGCCGCCGGGGTCCGCGTCGAGCCCGCGTCGCGGGAGAGGGACGTCAAGGCCGTCCTGACCAAGGTCGGGCTCGGGGAGGCCGACGCCGGTCTCGTCTACCGCACCGACGTCAGGGCGGCGGACGGGAGGGTCCGCGGGATCGAGTTCCCCGAGGCGGCGAAGGCCGTCAACGACTACCCGATCGTCCAGGTCGCCAAGGCCCCGAACGCCGCCCTCGCCGGGGACTTCATCGACCTGGTGCTCGGCTCGCAGGGCGAGGCGGTGCTGACCGGGGCGGGCTTCGAAGCGCCATGAGACCCGACGCGGTGCCGGGCCGGCCGCCGTGGATCCTGCTGCTGCCCGCGCTGACCGGGCTGGCGTTCCTGGTACTGCCCCTGGCCGGGCTGCTCGTCCGGGCGCCCTGGGCGACGCTCGGCACCCGGCTGCTCGAGCCGCAGGTGCTGGACGCGCTGCGCCTGTCGCTGCTCAGCGCCACCCTGGCCACCTGCCTGTGCGTGCTGTTCGGCGTCCCGCTGGCCTGGACGCTGGCGCGCGTCCCGTTCCCCGGCGTCCGCCTGGTCCGCGCGCTGGTGACGGTGCCGCTGGTGCTGCCGCCGGTCGTGGGCGGCGTCGCGCTGCTGCTCGTCCTCGGCCGGCGCGGCCTGGTCGGCGGCCTGCTGGACTCCGCCTTCGGGATCACGTTCCCGTTCACCACCGCCGGCGTCGTGCTGGCCGAGACGTTCGTGGCGATGCCGTTCCTGGTGATCAGCGTGGAGGGCGCGCTGCGCGCCGCCGACCTGCGCTACGAGGAGGCCGCCGCCACCCTCGGCGCCGGCCGCTGGACGGTCTTCCGCCGGGTCACGCTGCCGCTCGTCGCACCGGGCGTGGCGGCCGGCGCCGTCCTGTGCTGGGCGCGGGCGCTCGGCGAGTTCGGCGCGACGATCACCTTCGCGGGCAACTTCCCGGGCCGCACGCAGACGATGCCGCTCGCCGTCTACCTGGCGCTGGAGACCGACCCGCAGGCCGCGATCGTGCTCAGCCTCGTCCTGCTCGCCGTCTCGGTGATCGTCTTGGCGGCCCTGCGCGACCGGTGGGTGAACACCACGTGAGCGACACGAGCGACGGGCTGGACGCCCACCTCGTCGTGCGGCGGGCGGGGTTCGGCCTCGACCTGCCGCTGACCGCCGCGCCGGGCGAGGTCGTGGCGCTGCTCGGTCCGAACGGCGCCGGGAAGAGCACCGCGCTGCGGGCGCTGGCCGGGCTCGTCCCGATGGCGGGCGGACACGTGCGGGTGGACGGCGAGGACCTGCGCCCGCTGCCGCCCGACCGCCGCGGCATCGGCATGGTCTTCCAGGACTACCTGCTGTTCCCGCACCTCAGCGTGCTGGAGAACGTCGCGTTCGGGCCGCGCTGCCGGGGCGCCGGGCGCCGCGCCGCCCGCCGCACCGCCGCCGAGTGGCTGGAGCGCGTCGGGCTCGGCGAGTACGCGTCGGCCCGTCCCCGCGCGCTGTCGGGCGGGCAGGCGCAGCGCGTCGCGCTCGCCCGCGCGCTGGCCGTCGATCCGGGCCTGCTCCTGCTGGACGAGCCGCTCGCCGCCCTCGACGCCCGCACGCGGCTGGAGATCCGAGCCGCGCTGCGCCGCCACCTCGCCGGGTTCGCGGGCGCGGCGGTGCTCGTCACCCACGACCCGCTGGACGCGATGGTGCTGGCCGACCGCATCGCGGTGGTCGAGGGCGGGCGGCTCGTCCAGGAGGGGGCGCCGGCGGACGTCGCGCGCCGCCCCCGCACCGGCTACGTGGCGCGGCTCGTCGGGTTGAACCTGTACCGGGGCAGGGCCGAGGGCGGGACCGTGGTGATCGGCGGCGGCGCCGGGACCCTGGACACGGTGGACTCACCCGAGGGTGAGGTGTTCATAGCGTTCGCGCCATCGTCGGTGGCGCTGTACCGGACGCGTCCCGACGGCAGCCCGCGCAACCTGTGGCGCGCCCGCGTGGCGGCGGTGGAACGGCAGGGCGACCGTGTCCGGGTGCAGCTGTCCGGACCGCCATTCGACGCGGTCGCGGACGTGACTCCGGCCGCCGTCGCGGAACTCCAATTGTCGGAGGGCAGCACGATCTGGGCGGCCGTGAAGGCCACCGAAACCCGCGTTTACCCAGCTTGAAGGTCCCCCTACCGAAGCACGCCGGGGTGGCGGGCGTCACGTCCGCCCTCGCGTGAGAACAATCACAAAGCGGGCAAGAAGTCTCAAATGCGGACGGGATTGGTCCAGACCAAATGGCAAAAACGACGGGTCTTGTTCATCATGCAAACATCCTGCGAACAGCTGAAGGAGTAGCCCGTGTCCATCCAGGTCCCCGGCCTCGACCAGGCCCCAACTGGCCACACCGAACTGATTGAGTGGGTACGCGGGATCGCCGAGCTGACCAAGCCGGACCGCGTGCAGTGGTGCGACGGCTCGGACGAGGAGTGGGAGCGGCTCACCGGCCTCCTCGTCGAGCGGGGCACGCTCACGCGGCTCGACCCGGCCAAACGGCCGAACAGCTTCCACGCCGCGTCCGACCCCACCGACGTCGCCCGCGTCGAGGACCGCACGTTCATCTGCTCCGAGAAGGAGGAGGACGCCGGTCCCACCAACAACTGGGTCGCCCCCGCCGAGATGAAGGAGACCCTCAACGGCCTCTTCGACGGCTGCATGAAGGGGCGCACCATGTACGTGGTGCCGTTCTGCATGGGCCCGCTCGGCGGCACGATCTCCCAGCTCGGCGTCGAGATCACCGACTCCGCCTACGTCGCGGTGTCGATGAAGATCATGACGCGGATGGGCGCGGGCGCGCTGAAGCTCATCGAGGAGCGCGGCTCGTTCGTCAAGGCCGTCCACTCCGTCGGCGCACCGCTCGAGCCGGGCCAGGCCGACGCCGCGTGGCCGTGCAACTCCACCAAGTACATCACGCACTTCCCCGAGACCCGGGAGATCTGGTCGTACGGGTCCGGCTACGGCGGCAACGCCCTGCTGGGCAAGAAGTGCTACGCGCTGCGGATCGCCTCGACGATGGCCCGCGACGAGGGCTGGATGGCCGAGCACATGCTCGTCCTCAAGCTCACCCCGCCGGAGGGCGAGACCCGCTACGTCGCCGCCGCGTTCCCGTCGGCGTGCGGCAAGACCAACCTCGCGATGCTGGAGCCGACCATCCCCGGCTGGAAGGTCGAGACGATCGGCGACGACATCGCCTGGATGCGGTTCGGCGACGACGGCCGCCTCTACGCCATCAACCCGGAGGCCGGCTTCTTCGGCGTCGCCCCCGGCACCGGCGAGAGCACCAACGCCAACGCCGTGAAGACGCTGTGGGGCAACAGCATCTTCACCAACGTCGCGCTGACCGACGACGGCGACGTGTGGTGGGAGGGGCTCACCGACGAGCCGCCCGCGCACCTCACCGACTGGAAGGGCAACGACTGGACGCCGGAGTCCGACACCCCGGCGGCCCACCCGAACGCCCGCTTCACCACCCCGGCCGGGCAGTGCCCGATCATCGCCGACGAGTGGGAGGACCCGAAGGGCGTCCCGATCTCGGCGATCCTGTTCGGCGGCCGGCGCGCCTCCGCCGTCCCGCTGGTCACCGAGTCCTTCGACTGGCAGCAGGGCGTGTTCCTCGGCGCGAACATCGCGTCGGAGAAGACCGCCGCCGCCGAGGGCGCCGTCGGCGAGCTGCGCCGCGACCCGTTCGCCATGCTGCCGTTCTGCGGCTACAACATGGGCGACTACTTCGGCCACTGGCTCGACATCGGCAAGGCCACCGACGCCGAGAAGCTTCCGCGGATCTACTACGTCAACTGGTTCCGCAAGAACGCCGACGGCAGGTTCATCTGGCCCGGCTTCGGCGAGAACAGCCGCGTCCTGAAGTGGATCGTGGAGCGGCTCAACGGCAAGGCCGACGCCGCCAAGTCGCCGATCGGGCACCTGCCGACCAAGGCGGCGCTCGACACCGACGGCCTCGCCATGGACGACGCCGACCTGGAGACGCTCCTGTCGGTCGACACCGAGGTGTGGAAGCAGGAGGCCGCCCTCGTGCCGGAGTTCTTCGAGAAGTTCGGTGACCACATGCCGAAGGCGCTGTGGGACGAGTACCACGACCTGGTGCGCCGCCTGGAGCACTGACCCGGCGCACGGCGTGAGCGCGGGGCCGGCCGCGGACTTTGCGGAGTCCGCGACCGGCCTTGGCGTTGCCGGGACGGAAAACGGGCCATCACTTGGGGAAGTCCCCGACCCAGGGAGGCCCGGCATGCTCGACCTGATGACGCGGCACTGGTGGGTGCTGGCCCTGCGCGGCGCGTTCGCGATCCTGTTCGGCATCGTCGCGCTCGTGTGGCCCGGCATCACCGTCTTCGCGCTGGTGCTGCTGTTCGGCGCGTACGCGCTCGCGGACGGGATCGTCGCGGTGACGCAGGCGGTCCGCGGCACGACCGGCGGACCGCGCGGCCTGCTCGCGCTGTCCGGGGTCGCCGGGATCGCGCTCGGCATCGCCGCGCTGGCCTGGCCGGGCATCACCGCGTTCATCCTGCTGATGCTGATCGCCGCGTGGGCGGTCGCGACCGGCCTGCTGGAGATCGTCGTCGCGGTCGCGCTGCACCGCGAGCTGCGCGGCGAATGGCTCTACGTGCTGACCGGCGCGATCTCGCTGATCTTCGGGATCCTGCTGTTCGCCTGGCCGGTCTCGGGGGCGATCGCGGTGGTCTGGCTGATCGGCCTGCTCGCGCTGCTGTTCGGCGCCGCGATGCTCGGCGTCGCGTTCCGGCTGCGCCGGCTCGGCCGGACCGCGGAGCGGCCGCACGGGGCGCCCACCGCCCACCGCCCCTGAC
>NZ_SMJW01000574.1 GCF_004348335.1 Actinomadura bangladeshensis
CGGATGCCGAGAGTGAAGGGCGCACCGGAACTCCAGGTCACTCTGGGGCCGCGAGCCAATCGATGGCCGGTCGGCGTGACGGTGGCCGGTCCTGTGGTCGCGCTGCTCATCGTCGCATCCACACTGCCCGACGCCATGGCCAGGAGATCCGGCGTTCCGATGTCGACTGCTCTGTTCTATGGCGGCGGTGGGCTGGTCGTTGGCCTAGCCGGTCTCATCTGGGCTATCTACGTCCATAGGACACGGCTCATCGTCACCATGAGAAGCGACGCCGTCGTGTTGCGTCGACGTCACGCTGAGGCAGCGCTTCTGGCGAGCGGCGTGTGTGCCATCGGGATCACTTGGCCCATCAGCGACCCGACGTGGACGCTTTGGTATGACCCGGCGACGGGGTCGGGCGTCGACGCCGTGGCCAAGGTAGAACGGCAAGGCCACGAGGCGACCGCCACTCTGCTGCGGGACCGATCGCTGCCCGTCGGCTGGCTCGAGGCCGTCCGGTCCGCCACCACGGAAATCCTCGGCGGCGCCTGGCGCATCCTGGACGATCGGGTCAGGAGGTCGCAGAGCCGTCGCGGGACGCGCTGGTCGAGGCCGATCGCGTTCTCCTGGACGGTGAAGGCCGCTACCGCAATGAGCACAGAGGCGCCCTCCTCACCCAAGCCTGCGGCCGACTGAGCCTTTTCCATCTTGATCGTGCTGGTCACAGGCTTGTTGCGGTAGGCGGATCCGGTCGGTGACGCGGCGAGGCCCCTGGTAGATGCGAAGTCGACCAAAACAACCGCACTGCCAGGAGCCTCTGGTGCTGTTCTACCGCGCTGCGCTGGATCTGTCG
>NZ_SMJW01000575.1 GCF_004348335.1 Actinomadura bangladeshensis
GGTATAAGAGACAGCCGTCCGCCTCATGCTGATGAGCGCCCCCTGGCAGGACGACTGGGACTACACCCCCGACGCCCTGGACGAGGCCGCGACCCTCCTGGACCGCCTCCACACCACCGCCGGGCGCCCCGGCAACTCCCCCGCCGCCGAAGCGGCCGTGACCAAGGCCCTCCTCAACGACCTCGACGTCCCCACCGCCCTGCGCATAGCCGAACAGGAGGGCGGCCGCACGACCCGGCTGACCATGCGCACCCTCGCCCTCACCTGATTCGCGGGACTTTGGTCCCCGCCATCGGGGCCACAAGACCGCGGTACCGCGGGGCGCGTGCGCGCGATCATGAACGGGCGTCGCGCAACCGAGGGAGGCACAGATGAGCCCAGCACCGTCTTGGACGATCAGATCTCTCCCCGTGCGGATCGTCGTCGGGGTGGACGGATCTCCAGCGTCGCTGAGCGCTCTGCGCTGGGCCGCGAGCGAGGCGCAGCAGCGGGGCGCCGAGGTCATGGCCGTCCGCTCATGGCAGGACCCTCCGGCGCCCTGCACGATCGCGGCGCGGCACCCGACCCTCGACCGTGAGCGGGAGCGTGCGCGGCGCGCGCTCGCCAGGGACGTCCGGGCGGTGCTCGGCCCCGCGCCGGCGGCCCGCGTGCATCAGGAGTTGGCGTACGGCCACCCCGCGCGCAACCTGCTGCACCTCGCCGCGAAGGCGGCCGTCCTCGTCCTCGGCGACGCACCAACGGACCGCGGACCTGTCAGAACCGCCTGCCTGCGCATGTCACCGTGCCCGGTCGTCCTCGTCCCACCCGACCC
>NZ_SMJW01000576.1 GCF_004348335.1 Actinomadura bangladeshensis
ACTCCGGCGGAGGCCGGCCCCGGGGAGGCGGGGCGGGCCTCCGGCGGTGGCTAGCCGGCCTCGGGGACCGGCAGGGTGGGCTGCCCGTCGATGCCGAGGGTGTCCTCGACGAGGGTGACGAACACCTCCGCGTCGTGCACGAGTTCCTCCGCCTCGCGCGGGGTGACGGCGCGCGGCAGGCCCGCCTCGGCGGCGGCGCGCTTGTCGGCGCCGGCGGCGAAGAACGCGGCCCACTCGCGCAGCGCGGGCTCGGCCTCGGGCAGCAGCACCCATACGCTGCGCGGCCGGCCGCGGCGGTGGGTCTCCAGGGGCTCCTTGGACGCCAGCACCGCGGCGGCCGCGCGCAGCGCGGCCAGGTGGGCGCAGACGTAGCGGACGGCGGGCGAGGACGCCTCGGCCGCCTCGGCGAGGCCCATGCGGGCGGCGTGCAGCTGGCCGACGGCCGTGTGCGCCGGGCGCGGCGCGGGCATCGGGCGGTGGCGTGGGCTGGGTGGCGGGACGGACTGGGCGGCGGAGTGGACCCCGCGTGCGGTCATCGTTCCGGACATGTGTGCCTCCTTCCGGGCTCGGGCCGGCCGGGCGGAGAGCTTCCCCTCACTCCGCCCGGCCGTCCGTCCCGCCGAAACACCGCGATCGGCGGGGACGTCGCCCTGGCGCGGGCCGCGAGTCCCGCACCAACGTCGAACATAAGTTCGACGCATTCACAGTAAACCGCCCTGACGGCGATTCGTCAACGTGTTCGAACGTGTGTCGTGCGCCGCAGGTCAGCGGGCATGCCGACAGGACAGCAGCGGGGTACGACAGTTCGCT
>NZ_SMJW01000577.1 GCF_004348335.1 Actinomadura bangladeshensis
TGAGCTAATTCCAACCTCATTTGGCCTGGTGGTGCAGGGTGAGGATGGCTTGGACGATGGCGGTCAGGCGGCTTGGTGAGCAGCGGGCCTTCCGGAGAATGTGCCAGTGCTTGAGTGTCGCGGCGCCCTGTTCGCCGAGTGCGCGGACCTTGGCGTGGTGCCGGTTGAACAGCTTCTTGCGTTTGCCGAGCTTGCGGCGCTTGTTGCGCTTGTAGGGGGTGCCGATGGCGCCGCCGGCGCCGACGTAGGCCTTGTCGGCGTAGCAGGCGATCGCGCGGCTGGTGAGGGCGTGGATGATGCCGTGGGTGCGGGCGGCGGTCAGGTCGTGTGTCGAGCCGGGAGCGTCGGTGAGGCCCAGATCAGCTCGCCGTTGGGGTCGGTGAGGAACTGGATGTTCACCCCGTGCCGGTGATGCTTGCCGCTGTAGTACAGCCGGTCGTTGGTACCGGACAGGCGGTCGATCGGGGCGAGGGTGCCGTCCAGGATCACGAACGCCTTGCGCTGGGCGATCCGCATCGCCTCGCGCAGATCGGGGGCCTGGTCGGCCAGCAGGGCGATGACCTCGGTGACGTAGCGGTGCGCGGTCGCCGCGCCGATCCCGAATGCTGCGGCCAGGCGGGCGAAGGTGTCGTTGCGGCGCAGGTGCACCAGCACCAGCAGCGCCTGGCGCTCGGGGCTCAGTGCTCGCCACCGCGACCCGATCAGGTCCCGGTGATCGCGCACCAGCCCGGTAACGAAGGTCAGGGTCGGGCGCGACAGATCCAGCGCGGCACGGTAGAACAGCACGT
>NZ_SMJW01000578.1 GCF_004348335.1 Actinomadura bangladeshensis
CGCGTGTCGGTGTGGTGGTGCCCATTTACAACGTCGAACCGTATCTTGAGGAATGCCTGGCCTCGATCGCCCGCCAGTCGGTCCGCGAATTGGACGTCGTCCTGGTCGACGACGGATCGACCGACGCGAGCGCGGAGATCGCCCGCGCGTTCACCGAGCGGGATCCGCGGTTCCGGCTGATCCGGCAGCCCAACGGCGGGCTGGGCAACGCCCGCAATGTGGGGGCGGCGAATGTGCGCGGGCGCTTCCTGGCGTTCGTCGACAGCGATGACGTGCTGCCCGGCCACGCGCTGGAGCTCCTGGCGGGGACGCTGGAGGGGACGGGCTCCGATATCGCCTCGGGGAATGTGCAGCTGCTCACCGAGGACGGGCTGGTGCAGTCGCCGATGCATCGCCGTCCGATGGGGACGACGCGGCTGCGTACCCACGTCACCCGCGACCACCTGCTGATGTACGACCGGCTGGTGCCGAACAAGGTGTTCCGCCGCCGGTTCTGGGACGAGCACGCGTTCCGCTTCCCCGAGGGGGTGCTGTACGAGGACATCCCGGTCACCCTGCCGGCGCATTTCCTGGCCTCGTCGGTCGACGTGGTCAATGAGCCGGTCTACTACTGGCGGCAGCGTGCGGGCGGGGCGCTGTCGATCACGCGGCGCCGGACCGAGATCGGCGCCGTCACCGACCGGTTCGCGGCGGTGGAGACCGTCAGCCGGTTCCTGGGGTCGCGGCCGGAGCGGGCGGTGCGCGCGTGCAAGCGCGAGTACGACGAGGTGGCACTGCGCAGCGA
>NZ_SMJW01000579.1 GCF_004348335.1 Actinomadura bangladeshensis
GCCGGGAGAAGGGGAGGCGGGCCATGGGCGGACGGGTGGCACTGGTGACCGGCGCGGGATCGGGCATCGGCGCCGCGGTCGCGGCCGCGCTCCTGGCCGCCGGATGGCGCGTCGCGCTGACCGGCCGCCGCGCCGAGCGGCTGCACGAGACCGCCCGGGACGCCCGCGCCGGGCAGGCCCTCGCCGTCCCCGCCGACGTCACCGACCCCGGCTCGGTCCGCGGCCTGTTCGACGCGGTCGCCGCCCGCTGGGGGCGGCTGGACCTGCTGGTCAACAACGCCGGCGTGTTCGGCGCGTCCGCGCCCGTCGAGGACTACTCCCACGAGGAGTGGCGCACCGTCCTGGACACCAACCTCACCGGCGCGTTCCTGTGCGCGCAGCAGGCGTTCCGGATGATGAAGGAGCAGGACCCCCAGGGCGGCCGCATCATCAACAACGGGTCCCTGTCCGCGCACACCCCGCGCCCCCGCACCGTCGCCTACGCCGCCAGCAAGCACGCCGTGACGGGTCTCACCAAGACCCTGTCGCTGGAGGGCCGCCCCTACCGCATCGCCTGCGGGCAGATCGACGTCGGCAACGCCGCCACCGACATGACCGGCGGGTTCGGCACCGGGACCCTGCAGGCCGACGGGACGGTGCGGGCCGAGCCGGTGATGGACGTCCGGCACGTCGCCGGCGCCGTCCTCTACATGGCCGGCCTGCCGCTGGAGGCCAACGTCCAGTCGATGACGGTGCTGGCCACGGCGATGCCGTCCCACGTCGGACGCGGCTGACCCCGCC
>NZ_SMJW01000580.1 GCF_004348335.1 Actinomadura bangladeshensis
CCAGAGTCGCAGTGCAGGTCCCAGGGGACGTCCCACCACTTGTCCGGGTTGGCGCCGATCTTGGACGGGTCGCAGTCGAAGGTGTCGGTGGGGATGCAGCGTTCGGAGGTGGTGAAGTCGACCTGCGCGGGCGCTTTGGCGAACAGCTGGTCCTTGCGCATCCCGTAGGAGATGGTCTTCAGGTAGCCGCCGCGCACGTACGGGGTCTCGTCCGCGGGTTTGAGGTTGCGGCCGTAGTGGTTGGTCTCTTTGGCGTAGCTGTAGACGATGGCGTTGCCGGCGGGGTCGACGACGTAGTCCAGGTTCCACCGGTAGGCCTGCTGGCACCACGAGTCGGCGAACGTCGATTTGTGGCAGAATTCGCCCTCGTCGTTGCCGTAGACGGGTGCGGTCCAGGTGGAGTCGGTCTCGGGCTTGCCGGACACCCAGCCGGGCACACGGTTGAGGCCGAAGAAGTACTGGACGCCGTCGGTCGTGGTGACCTTCCAGTACTCGCCGTCGTTGTCGCCGTTGCCGGTGGCGGAGCTGGTGAGCTTTTCGAACTTGGTGCCGTCGTCGCTCTTCATCCGCCAGGTGCCGTCAGAGGCTTTGATCAACTCGCCGCCCTTGCCGTTCCAGGTGACGGTCGCGTTGTCATATCCCCAGCACTGATCGCCCGGCGAGTTCCCCCACTCGTCCTTGGGCGCACCGTCGTCCTCGCATGCCTTGTAGCGCCGCTCGATGTAACCCGGCCACAGGTCGAAGCCCTCACCGACCCAGGA
>NZ_SMJW01000581.1 GCF_004348335.1 Actinomadura bangladeshensis
GCCCTGGACCTCCCCCGCTCCAGCACGTACCACCTGCTCACCGCCATGGCGGAGGACGGCTTCGTCACCTCCATCCCGGAGGAGCGGCGCTGGGGCCTGGGCGTGGCGGCCTTCGAGATCGGCTCCGCCTACCTGCGCCACGAACCCCTGGAACGCCTGGCCCGCCCCCTGCTCCGCCGCCTGGTCGACCAGACCGGCGAGATCGCCCAGCTGGGCGTCCTGCACGGCGCCGAGACCCTCTACCTCCTCAAGGAGCAGCCGCGCCGGCACGCCACCCTGGTCACCGACGTGGGCGTCCGCATGCCCGCCCACCTGACCGCGAGCGGCCTGTCCCTCCTCGCGCACCTGCCGCCCGCGCAGGTGCGCGCCCTGTTCCCGGGCCGCTTCGTGAACCGGACGGGCCTCGGCCCCACGTCCCTGCGCGAACTGCGCCGCACCCTCGCCGGCGACGCCCGCCGCGGATGGTCGGTCGAGGACGGCCACATCACCGAGGGCTTCACCAGCATCGCCGCCTGCGCCTTCGACCACACCGGCCACCCCACGGCCGCGATAACGGTCACCTTCCGCCGCGAAGACCACTCCCCCGAGACCTGGCCGCGCTTGGCGGCCCGCATCCAGGCCACCGCGACCACTCTCACCACCCGCCTGACCGGCCGCCGCCCCGCACCCCGGTAGGACGCATCGGTGCCTCCAGGCCGTCTGATCAGGGCGATGCTGTCGAAAGGCAGGGGTAGGGGGTGGCGTTCGGGTGGTGTGGTGG
>NZ_SMJW01000582.1 GCF_004348335.1 Actinomadura bangladeshensis
ACAGCGGCAGCTCGGCGGTGCGGGCGGGGTCGGACGCCTCGGCGGTGAGGCGCTGCGCCCAGCGGCGGAACGAGGTCGGGACGGGGGCGAGGTCTCCCCCGGCCCACGCGGTGACGAGGTCGGGCAGGATGATCCGCCAGGACACGCCGTCCACGACGAGGTGGTGAAGGGTGAGCAGGAGGCGCCCGGAGGCGTGCGGCCCGGCGTCGAACCAGACGAGCCGCGCCATCGTCCCGGCGGCCGGGTCGAGCCCGCGGCGGGCGGCCTCGGCCTCCTCGGCGAGGACGGCCCGGAGCGCTCCGGTGTCCAGGCCCGCCACGTCCACGCGGCGGACGAGCGGCGCGGCGTCGACCGCGCCGGGCTCGGCGACCTCGAACTCCTCGCCGTCCACGCGCAGGCGGAGCATGTCGTGGTGGTCGAGGACGGTCTGCAGCGCCCTGGTCAGCGCGTCGACGCCGAGGTCCGGCGGGACCTGGAGGAGCATCCGCTGGCTGTAGCCGTCGACGGGGCCGTTCAGGTCCTGGAACCAGCGCATGATGGGGGTGGCCGGGACGCGGCCGATGCCCGCGCCGGGCGGCTCGGCCTCGGCGCGCTCGCCTTCGCCGACGGGCTGCGCGGTGGCCGCCAACTCCTCGACGGTCTGGTGCTGGAACACGTCGCGGGGCGTGATGACCAGGCCCGACTGGCGGGCCCGGGACACCAGCTGGATCGCGATGATCGAGTCGCCGCCCAGGTCGAAGAACCCGTCGTCGATC
>NZ_SMJW01000058.1 GCF_004348335.1 Actinomadura bangladeshensis
GGGTGGGGGATGGACTTGTGCTCCAGGTAGGCGTGCAGGCCCTCGGGGCCCAGTTCGCGGCCCATGCCGCTGTTCTTGTAGCCGCCGAACGGGGTGTTCGGGTCGAGGGTGTACATGTTGACGCCGCAGCTGCCGGTGCGGATGCGGCGGGCCACGTCGACGCCGTGGTCGACGTCGGACGTCCAGACCGAGCCGCCGAGGCCGTAGTCGCTGTCGTTGGCGATCTTGATGGCGTCGGCCTCGTCCTCGTAGGGGATGAGGACGAGGACGGGGCCGAAGATCTCCTCGCGGGCGATGCGCATGTCGTTGCCGACGTCGCCGAACACGGTCGGGGCGACGTACCAGCCGCGGTCGTGCGGCCGGTTCAGGCCGCCGGTGATCAGCTTGGCGCCCTCGTCCTGGCCGATCCGGATGTAGTTCTCCACGCGCTCCTGCTGCCGCTTGGCGACCAGGGGGCCGATCTCGGTGGCGTAGTCGGCGGGGTCGCCGACGGTGAGGCCGCCGACCATGGTCGCGAGGGCGTCGGCGACCTCGTCGTAGCGGCGGCGGGACGCGAGGATGCGGGTCTGCGCGGCGCACGCCTCGCCGTTGTTCATCAGCGAGGCGAGCTTGAAGCCCTCGATGGTGGACGGCAGGTCCGCGTCGTCCAGGATGATCGCGGCCGACTTGCCGCCGAGTTCGAGGGTGCAGCGCTTCAGCTGCTCGCCGCAGACCGCGCCGATCTTGCGGCCGGCGGCGGTGGAGCCGGTGAACGACACCTTGTCGACGCCCGGGTGCGCGACCAGGTAGGCGCCGACCTCGCGCCCGGCCGGGACGAAGTTGACGACGCCGTCCGGGATCCCCGCCTCCTTGATCCACTCGGCCAGGAGGTAGGTGTCGAGCGGCGTCTCGGGGGACGGCTTGGCCACCACCGTGCACCCGGCGATCAGCGCGGGCGCGAGCTTCAGCATCAGCGTGAACTGCGGGACGTTCCACGGGACGATCGCCGCGACGACGCCGACGGGCTCCTGGGTGACCGTGACCGGGCCCAGCATGCCCTGCCGCTCCTCCTCCCACGTGTAGGTGGCGGCGAGGTCCACGTAGTACTGCAGGACCATCTGCGGGATGGCGGCCTGCCCGAACACCGAGAACATGATGGGCGACCCCATCTGGGCGGTGCAGAGGTCGGCCATCTCCTGCTGCCGCTCGGCGTAGATCGCCGACAGCCGGCCGACGACCTCCGCGCGCTCGGCGGGCGTCATCCGGGGCCAGGGGCCCTCGTCGAACGCGCGCCGCGCCGCCGCGACGGCGGCGTCGATGTCGCCCTCGGTGCCCTCGGGGACCCGCCCGATGACCTCCTCGGTGTGCGGGGAGATGACGTCGATCGTGCCGGTACCGGCCGGGGCGGCCCACTCGCCGCCGATGAACAGCCGATCGTGCTCGCGCATGCTGCTGTGCCTCCCTGCCCGCACGGGGCGAGTTCGGGTAACCGAATGCTTGCTTGGGCACAGCATCGCACGGGGTCCCGGGGCGTTGGCAAGAGGAATGAGACTCGCGTCTCATCTCTCTTGCCGCGTCCTAGAGGAGGTGGGCGTTGGGGGTGCGGGCGCGGGGCGCCAGGTCCGGGACCTCCCGGAGCTCGATCCCGGCGGCGGCCAGCATCTCCGCGCCGGTGCCCGCGGCGAACAGGACCGGCTCGCGCCAGGCGAACACGACCCGGCGCAGGCCCGCGGCGATGATCAGCTCGGCGCAGGGGCGCGGGCGGGACGCGCGGTGCCCGCACGGTTCCAGGGAGGTGTAGATCGTCGCGCCGCCCAGGTCTCCGGCGGCCTTGCCGAGGGCCGCCTCCTCGGCGTGGTCGTGCGGGTCCTTCTCGCGGGAGAAGCCGCGCGCGACCTCCCTGCCGTCGGCCCCGACGATCACCGCGCCGACGGAGAACGCCGTCTCGGACGGCGGGCACAGTTTCGCCAGGTCGCAGGCCAGCTCCAGCCAGGCGCGGTCATCCACGCGAGGCTCCGACGCGGTAGCGCAGCAGGGCCAGGTCGCCGATCCGGGTGGCGTCCTCCAGCCGCATCGGACGGTCCGGCGACTGCGGGAAGACGCCCGAGCGCACAAAGCGCGGCGCGGACGGGTCGCCGATGAAGAACGGCGCGACCACGAGCTGCAGCTCGTCGACCAGGCCGGCGGTCAGGAAGAGCGTGTGCACGCCGCCGCCCCCCTCGACCATCAGCCGGCGGACGCCCCGCGCCGCCAGGTCGCGCAGGACGGTCGGGAGGTCGAGCGGGTCGCCCGCGTCCACCACCTCGGCCAGGCCGTCCAGCCGCGGGGCCAGTTCCGCCGCCGTCGCCGACGGGGCGTAGACGAGCTTCGGCGCCTCACCCGTCGTGAAGAAGCGGGCGGCCGGATCCAGGTCGCCGCTCCAGGTCAGCGTCACCTTCGTCAGGTCCGCGGGCAGCCCCCGCGCGACGCGCTGCTCCCGGCGTGCGGCGGAGCGGACCAGCAGCTTCGGGTCGTCGGCCCGCACCGTCCCGGCGCCGACGAGGATCGCGTCGCAGCCGGCGCGCACCGCGTCGACGCGGTCGAAGTCCGCCGCGCTGGACAGCCGCAGCCGCTCCGGGCCCGCGTCGTCGATATAGCCGTCGGCGGACATCGCGCAGCTCAGCAGCACATAGGGACGATCACTCACGCCGCAACACTACGGGAGCCGCCGCGATGCGGTGTTCGAAGATCCTTTGGGACGGCTCGGCGTTTCTGCGCGGGATGTGTCGGAGGGGGTGCCTATGGTTGCTGCGACATGCGAATCCTGCACACCTCCGACTGGCATCTCGGCAGATCCTTCCACCGCGAGGACCTGCTGGGCGCGCAGGCGGCGTTCGTCGACCACCTCGTCGAGACCGTCGCAGCGGAGCGGGTCGAGTGCGTGCTCGTCTCGGGCGACGTCTACGACCGCGCGCTGCCCGCCGTGGACGCCGTCAAGCTGTGCAACGAGGCCCTGGAACGGCTGGCCGAGCGGGCCCGGGTCGTGCTCATCGCCGGCAACCACGACTCGGCGCGCCGGCTCGGGTTCGGCTCCGCCCTGATGGACAAGGCGGGCGTGCACGTCCGCACCGACTTCGCCGCCGTGGGCGATCCGGTCGTCGTCGGCGGCACCGCGTTCTACGGCATCCCGTACCTGGAGCCCGAGCTCGTCCGCCAGCCCTGGGATCTGGACGAGCGGAGCCACGCCGCCGCGCTCACCGAGGCCATGCGCCGCGTCCGCGACGACGCCGCGGCCCGCGAGGAGCGCTCGGTCGTGCTGGCGCACGCGTTCGTGACCGGCGGCGAGTCCAGCGAGAGCGAACGCGACATCTCGGTTGGCGGGTCGTCGCAGGTGTCGGCGTCGGTGTTCGACGGGGTCGACTACGCGGCGCTCGGCCACCTGCACGGCCGCTGGCGCATCACCGACCGCGTCCGGTACTCGGGGTCGCCGCTCGCCTACTCGTTCTCCGAGGAGAGGCACGTCAAGGGGTCGTGGCTGATCGACCTCGCGGCGGACGGCGGCGTCGCGGGCGAGTTCGTGGAGGCGCCCGTCCCGCGCCGCCTCGGCCGGCTGCGCGGCCGCCTCGACGACCTGCTCGCCGACCCCGCCCACGACGAGTTCGAAGACCGCTGGCTCCAGGTGACGCTGACCGACGCGCGCCGCCCGTCCGCCGCGATGGAGCGGCTCCGCCGCCGCTTCCCGCACACGCTCGTCCTCGGCTTCGACCCCGAGGGCGGCGCGGCGGACGGCGCCCGCACCTGGTCCGACCGCGTCCGCGAGCGCTCCCCGCTGGACGTCGCGGGCGACTTCGTCGCCGAGGTGACCGACGGCCCCGCGACCGCCGGGGAGCGCGCCCTGCTCCACGAGGCGTTCGAGTCCTGCCGGCGGAAGGAGGCGCTCGCGTGAGGCTGCACCGGCTGGAGGTCGCGGCGTTCGGGCCGTTCTCCGGCACCGAGGTGATCGACTTCGACGCGCTGTCGGACGCCGGGCTCTTCCTCATTCAGGGCCGGACGGGCGCCGGAAAGACGAGCATCCTCGACGCGGTGTGCTTCGCCCTCTACGGGCAGGTGCCCGGCGTGCGCAACGCGGTGAAGGGCCTGCGCAGCGACCACGCCCCGCCCGGTGCGGGGCCGAGGGTGGTCCTGGAGACGACGATCCGGGGCCGGCGGCTGCGGATCACGCGGTCGCCCGCCTGGGAGCGGCCGAAGCTGCGCGGGTCCGGGACCACGACCGAGCACGCCAAGGTCGTCCTGGAGGAGTTCGAGCACGGTGCGTGGACCGGGCTCACCACGCGCCTGGACGAGGCCGGCGACCTGGTGTCGCGCATGCTCGGGATGAACGCCGTCCAGTTCTGCCAGGTGGCGCTGCTGCCGCAGGGGGAGTTCGCCGGGTTCCTGCGCGCCGGCGCGGACGAGCGCCGCAAGGTGCTGGAGCGGCTGTTCGCGGCCGAGGTGTTCACGCAGGTCGAGAAGTGGCTGGCCGACCGGCGCGCCGCGACCGGGCGGGAGGCCGCCGAACTCGGCGCGGCCGCGGCGTCGATCGCCGACCGCATCGCCGAGGCCACGGGTGCCGCGGCGCCGCGCGGGGAGCGCCCGGCCGTCCCGCAGCCGCGCCGCGGGGAGCCGGCCGTGGAGCCGTTCGCCGAGGTCGAGGCGCTGCCCGCGTGGGCGGCGGAGCTGGCCGCCGGGCACGCGGACGTCCGCGCGGCCGTCGAGGAACTCCGCGCGGACGTCACCGAGACACTGCGCGCGGCCCGCACGGCCCTTGAGGAGGGGAAGGCGCTCGACGCGCGGCGGCAGAGCCACGCCGACGCCGTCGCGCGACGCGACGCCCTGGCCGGGCACGCGGAGGAGAAGTCGCGGATGGCGTCGCGGCTCGACGCCGCGGCCCGCGCCGACCGGGTCGTCCCGCTGGTGAAGGACGTCCGCGACCGCCGCGGCCGGGCGGTGCAGGCGCGCCGCTGGGCGGAGGAGACCCGGGCACGGGTCGCGGCGCTGCTGCCGCCGAAGGCGCCGGAGGACGTCCTCGCCAAGGCCGAACGCGACCGCCGCGGGGAGGCCGCCGCGCTGGAGGGTGCGCGCGCCGCGGCCGCCCGGCTCCGCGACGTCGAGCGGCAGCGGGAGGCGCTGGCCGCCGAGCTGCGCCGCCTGGAGCCGCAGGAGGCGCGGACCGCCGCGGCGCTGGAGGAGCTCCCCGGCATCGTGGCCGCCCGCCGGGCCGAGCTGGACGAGGCCAGGCTCGCGGCGGCGGGCCGCGCCGGGGCCGAGGCCGCCGTCCAGGACGTCCGGCGCAGGCTCGACGCCGCGCACCGCCGCGACCAGGTCGAGAGCCTGCTCGCCGCCGCCGAGGAGGCGCAGCGCGCCGCGGTCGACGCCGCGCAGGAGGCCCGCGACCGCGCCCAAGAGCTCCGGCAGACGCGCCTGGACGGCATGGCCGCCGTCCTCGCTGCGGAACTGGCGGACGGCGAGCCGTGCCGGGTCTGCGGTTCCACCGAGCATCCCGCGCCCGTCGCCTCGCTCGCCGTCGTCCCGACCGAGGACGAGATCGACCGCGCCCAGGCCGCCTACGAGCGGGCGCAGGAGCGGCGGGAGAGGCAGACCGGCGAGGTGGAGTCCCGGCGGTCCGAGCGTGACCAGCTGACGGAGGCGGCCGGGGACGCGCCCGCCGACGTCCTCGCGGCGGAACTCGCCGAGGCCGAGCAGGCGCTGGACGCCGCGATGGCACGGGCGGCGGAGGCCGAGCGGCTGGAGGCCGTGCTCCACCGGCACGAGCAGGACCTCGACCAGGCGCGGGACGAGCACGACCGGGTCTCCCGGCTGCTCACCGAGAACCGCACGCAGGGCAGGGAGCTGGCCGCCGAGCAGGCGCGCCTCGCCGCCGACCTCGACAGGGCGCGCGGCGACGACCCGACCCTGGAGGAGCGCATCGCCCGCCTCACCCGCGAGGCCGACGCGCTCAGCGAGGCCGTCGAGGCGTCGCGCGCCTCGGGCCGCGCCGACGAGGAGCTGGCCGCGGCCCGCGCGAAGGCGAGGCAGGAGGCCGAGGAGCAGGGGTTCGCGACGCCCGACGAGGTCCTGGAAGCCGCGATGCCCGACGAGGACCAGGGCGTCCTGCGCGACCGGATCCGGCAGTGGGACGACCAGGAGGCCCAGGTCCGCGCCCTGCTCAAGGACCCGGCGCTCATCGAGGCCGCTGCCGCGCCCGCCCCCGACCTGCCCGCCCTCGAGGCGGCCGTGCGGGCGGCCGAGGCGGCGCACACCGAGGCCGCGAGCGCCGCCGACCGCGCCCGGTACCGCTGCGAACGCGTCGCCGAACTGCGCGGCCAGCTCACCGGGGCCGTCGCCGAATGGCGCCCCGCCGCCGAACGCCACGAGGTCGCCGAGCGGCTCGCCGGCCTGACGTCCGGCAAGCACCCCGCGAACCGGCACGCGATGTCGCTGTCGGCCTACGTCCTCGCCGCGCGCCTCGAACAGGTCGTCGCGGCCGCGAACGAGCGCCTGTCGCGCATGTCCGGCGGCCGCTACGCGCTCGTCCACACCACGGAGAAGGCGGCCGGCGACCGCACGAAGGGCGCCGGCGGCCTCGGCCTCCGCGTCGCCGACGCCTGGACGGGCCTGATGCGCGACCCCGTCACCCTCTCGGGCGGCGAGTCGTTCATCACGTCGCTGTCCCTGGCGCTCGGCCTCGCCGACGTCGTCACCGCCGAGGCCGGCGGCACGGAGATCGGCACGCTGTTCGTCGACGAGGGCTTCGGCACGCTCGACGAGGAGACGCTCGACGAGGTCATGGACGTCCTCGACGGCCTGCGCGACGGCGGCCGGGCGGTCGGCATCGTCAGCCATGTCGCGGAGCTGCGCGGCCGCATCCCCGCGCAGCTCCGCGTCACCAAGGACCGCACCGGCTCCACCGCGACGATCGTCATCTGACCGGTCGGCGGCCCGGCGTCACGAGATGTACTGCAGGATCACGTTGTGGACGTGGTGGCTCTTGTCGCTGCCGCGGAACTCGACCTCGTAGGTCTGGTGCCCGACGTTGATCGCGATCGACCCGGTCGAGAAGTAGGACCCGGCCCATGACTTGTTGCTGACCACGCTCACCGACGTGATCTTGGAGTAGGGCACGCTGGTGATGGCGTACTTCTTGCCGGCGAAGCTCTTGTCCTGGATGATCACGCGCCGGTCGGTGAGGCCGATGAACCCGGTGCCCGCCCCGACCGCGTCGTAGACGGCGATGATCTGCTCGCCGGGGATGAGCCCGCTCTCGATCTGCTTGAGCTGGCTCGACCTGTCGTGTTCGATCTCGTCGCCCATCGCTTCCTCCGGTCTTCGGGTGTGCCGCTTCGACGGACGCACGGCCCGTCCCGTTCCGTGCGGAAGTGTCGCACCCGCGCCGCCGCCCCCGCCGCCCCATCGCGAGCGAGCCGCTGCGGAGCTAAAAAACCTAGTGTAATTGGTTAAATTGGGGATGCCGCACCGGGGTCGCGGACGGCGCCGCGGCCGCGAAAAGATCGCCGACGCACCGCCCCTGACCAGCAGGTTGTCCGCGACCCGGCGGGCTGTGCGGCGCTTCACACCCGCCGCCCCTGGACGCGCCCAGTGTTCTGCCAATAAAAACTAGTCTGCTAGTGAAAAATGAGACCCGGAAGGGGTCGGCAGAAATGGATGGCGCAAGATCGAGGGTGCTGGTCGCGGCGTTCGCGTTCGCGGTCGCGCTGACCGTCGCGCTGTGGACGATTCCGCGCGGCGACGCGGCCGAGGCGTCGCACTCCGCCGAGACGTCGCACTCGGCGGAGCCGGCGCAGGCGGCCGGGTCGCCCGCGGCGGAGCACGACGGGATGTCGCACGACGCGTCCGGCGGGGACGGCTGGAAGGCCATGGACGACGCCATGGCCAAGCGGGACAAGAGCTTCCCCGCCGCGACCAAGGGCCAGGGCGGCCAGGACCTCGCCTACAAGGTGCTGAAGGACGGCACCAAGGAGTTCCACCTGACCGCGGAGGCCTTCAAGTGGGAGATCGAACCCGGGAAGGTCGTGGACGCCTGGGGCTTCAACGGCATGGTGCCGGGCCCGACGATCCGCGCGGACGTCGGCGACAAGGTCCGCATCGTGGTGAAGAACGAACTGCCCGAGGCCACCAGCGTCCACTGGCACGGGATCCAGCTGCCCAACAAGATGGACGGCGTCCCCAACGTCACCCAGGACTCGATCAAGCCGGGCAAGTCGTTCACGTACGAGTTCCCGGTGACGCGGATCCAGGACACCTGGTACCACTCGCACTACGACGGCGTGAAGCAGGTGAGCAGCGGGCTGTGGGGCGCGATCCAGTTCGGTGACATCCCCACCCCGAACAAGGAGAAGGTGGCGCAGAAGCAGATCATCCAGATCCAGGACTCCGGCGCCATCGGGATGACGCTCAACGGCAAGGGATTCCCCGCCACCAAGCCGCTGAAGGCCAAGCTGGGCGACTGGGTGCAGGTCACCTACGTCAACGCGGGCACCATGGCCCACCCGATGCACCTGCACGGTGTGGACCAGGTGATCATCGCCAAGGACGGGTTCCCCCTGGAACAGACCTACAAGGCCGACACGATCAATGTCGCGCCAGGCGAGCGCTACACCGTACTGATCCACGCCGATCAGCCCGGCAAGTGGATCTGGCACTGCCACATCTTCCCGCACGCTGAGGGCCCCCAGGGCATGTTCGGCCTGGTCATGGAGATGCAGATCAGCTGAGTCGGGCGCGGTCGCCGGCAACGGCCCGCGTGACTCGCCTGAGCCCCCCTGCTGCACGAATTAGGAGTAAGTCAATGTCAGTAACCCCTGCGCCGGATCACCCTGCTCCGGACAGACCGCCGGGCTCCCGGCTCGCCCGCTGGACCTCGGCCCTCAACGGGGTCCTGCCCGTCGTCAGCGCAGCGCTCGCGCTGGGCCTCATCGTCGGGCTGCTCATGGTCAGCGCCTCGTTCGGCAACAGCACCGGCACGCTGGCCTCGTCCGCGGAAGGCACCTCGTCCTCCGCCGGAGGGGGCGGCGGCGCGGCCCTGCCCGGGAAGGGCAAGAAGGTCACCCTCGAATTCGAAGAGGGCGACATGTACATCAAGCCGAACAAGGTCACCGTCCCGGCGGGCGCCGACGTCACGGTCAACGTCGTCAACAAGGGCAGCCAGGCGCACACCCTGAGCCTGCTGGGCAAGACGAGCAACCAGCTCCAGCCCGGCAAATCCGAGACGCAGCACTGGGGCGTGCTGACCGAGTCGACCCAGGCGTGGTGCGTCATTCCCGGCCACAAGGAGGCCGGCATGCTCGTCGAGATCACCGTGACCGGCGGCGAGAGCGGCACCGCGGCGTCCGGTACCACGGCGGCGGCCGGCGGCGACAAGGCGGCCGGCGACAGCGCGAACGCCAAGATCGACCCGGCCGCCAAGCCCGCGGCCGGGTGGAAGCCGCACGACCCGACGGCCCCGGCCAACGACGGCAAGGACGTCCACGAGGTCACCTTCACCGTCACTGAGAAGGAGATCGAGGTCGCCCCCGGGGTGAAGCAGACCCGGTGGACCTACAACGGCTCCGCGCCCGGCCCGACACTGCGCGGCAACGTCGGCGACACCTTCCGGATCAAGCTCGTCAACAAGGGCTCGATGGGGCACTCCATCGACTTCCACGCCTCGAAGGTCGCGCCGAACGTCGAGATGAGGACGATCAAGCCCGGTGAGACGCTCGTCTACGAGTTCAAGGCGCAGTTCGCCGGCATCTTCACCTACCACTGCGGCTCCGACCCGATGATCTACCACATGGGCAACGGCATGCACGGCGCCGTGATCGTCGACCCGCCGAAGCTGGACAAGGTCGACAAGGAGCTGGTGCTCGTGCAGTCCGAGCTGTACCTCGGCCCGCAGGGCAAGCCCGGTGACATGGCCAAGATGCTGGCCGGCGACTATGACGCGGTCGTCTTCAACGGCTACCACAACCAGTACGTGCACGCCCCGATCAAGGTGAAGCCCGGCGACCGGGTCCGCGTGTGGGTGGACGACGGCGGCCCCAACGAGAACATCGCCTTCCACGTCGTCGGGACGATCTTCGACACGGTCTGGAAGGACGGCGCCTACCGGGTCCGCAAGGACAACGACGAGAAGGGCGGCGCGCAGGTCCTCGACCTGCAGCCCACGCAGGGCGGCTTCGTCGAGTTCACCCTGCCCGACGCCGGCACGTACCCGTTCCTCGGCCACAAGATGAAGAACATGGCCACCGGCGGCCTCGGCGTCTTCCAGGTCGGCTGACCCATGTCCACGGAGGTGACCATGACAACCCTCGACACCCGGAGGACGGCCGTCCCGGCGCCCTCGCCCGTGCCGCTGGCCAGGCGTGTCGCGGCGATCGGTTCCGTCGTCGCGGCTCTCATCCACTACGCGGTCGTGCCCGAGCACCTGAGCGAGTGGTGGGCGTACGCGATCTTCTTCAGCGCGATCGGCATGTTCCAGCTCATCTGGGCGGTGCTCGTGCACACCGGCGAGGAGCGGGCGGTGCTGCTGTCCGGGCTCGCGGTCAACGCGGGCGTCCTCGCCCTGTGGGCGGTGAGCCGGACGAGCGGGCTGCCCTTCGGGCCCGAATCCGGGGAGGCGGAGGCGCTCGGCTGGCTCGATGTCCTCAGCGGCGCCGCCGAACTGGTGCTGATCGCCGGGATCCTGCTCACCCTGTACGGCCCGCGCCGCCCGCACGGTGCGGACGCCGGGGACGGTACGGACGCCGAGCGCCCCGCCGAACCCGCCGAGCAGAGCCGCTGACCCGCACCCGCACCCGCGCACCCCGCGCACCGGCCCGCGGACGCCCCGCAAGGCGCCCGCGGGCCTGTGCGCGCGCATCACCGCGTCAGCGTTCGGCGTCCCGGACACGGCGCAGGTGCGCCAGGCAGAGGTGCGGCTCCACCAGGGGATCCAGCCGCTCCGCCGCCAGCGGCACGTCCATCCCGGCGAGCGCCCCCTGGATCAGGCCGAGATGCAGCGGGCAGACGACGTCCGCGTGCTGCTCGGCGACCGTGCCGAAGGGGCAGTTGTGCACCCGGACGCGGATCTCCTCCCGGTCCGGGTGCTTCGCGTCGTGCTCGATCTCGGGGCTGAACCCCATCCCGGCCATCATCCGGTTGAGGCGCTCCAGCGCCTCGGCCAGACCGAGGCGCTGGAACGGCGCGGGCGGGTCGGCGAGGTGGCGGCCCCAGGCGCGGCCCGCCTCGATCGCGACCCGCTCCGGGTCGGGCAGCATGCCGGAGACGAGGCTCGCCAGCATCTCGGCGAGCAGCCGGTAGCTGTGCCGGCCGTCCGCGGCCTCGGCCCGGTAGACCATCCGCGGGCGGCCGGGCCGGTCGCGGTCCTCGGCCACCCGCCGCACCAGGCCCGCCTCGGCCAGCCCGTCGAGGTGGAAGCGCGTCGTGTTGGGGTGCAGTCCGGCCCGCTCGGCGATCTCGCGCACGCCCAGCGGCGCGGCGCCCGCCTCCCGGACCACCCGCAGGACCCGGGCGCGGCTGTCGCCGAGCCCCGCCTCGGCCGCCGCGGGCTCCGCGTCGACCCATTCGCGGTCGTCCATGGGCCGAGTTTATGCATATCCACTAGTGAAAATCACGTGGAGGAGGCGCGGCTTCTTGCGGAACCGGCCCCCGCACCCCCCGTCCCGCGCGGCTCATCCCCGCTCGGGTCGCGGGGTCACAGGTAGAGGCCGGTGCCGTGCTCGGGCCGCTCGCTGGCGATCGCGTGCAGGTCGCGCTCCCGCATGACCAGGTAGTTCTCGCCCTGGATCTCGACCTCGTACTGGTCGCCGGGGTGGAACAGCACGCGGTCGCCGGGCTTGACGATCCGCACGTGGTGGCCGACCCCGCAGACCTCGCCCCACACCAGGCGGTTCTCCTGCTCCACGGTCGCGGGGATCACGATCCCGCCGGTGCTGCGGCGCTCGCCGCTGTCCTTCTCGCTCTTGATCATGACGCGGTCGTGGAGCATCTGGACTTCGAACTTGGGCTCGGACACGCCGGCGAGTTTAGCCGTCCGCGCGGGTCAGGGCGTCCCACGAGCCGGCGATGATCTCCGGCAGCGCGGAGCGCACCGGCCGCCAGCCGAGCTCGGCCCGGATCGCGGCGGCGTCGCAGCGCAGTACCGGCGCCTCCGGCCGGGCCGGGCGGCGGCGGACCGGCACCGGCCGGCCGGTGGCCTTCTCGACGGCGGCGACCACCTCGTGGACGGCGGCGCCCGCGCCGCTGCCGACGTTGTAGAGGCGGTCCTCGCCGGGGCGGACGGCCTCCAGCGCGCGGACGTAGGCGGCGGCGAGGTCGTCGACGTGCAGGTACTCGCGGACGGCGAGCCCGTCCCCGTTGATCTCCAGCAGCGGGGCGTGCCCGGCGGCCACGGCGAGCGCCTTCGGGATCAGCCGGGTCGGGTCGGGGTCGATCCGGCCGTCCACCGACCCGGCGACGTTGAACGTGCGCAGGACGACCGCGCCGGCCGCGCCCGTCCGGGCGTGGAACCGGACGGCCTGCTCGGCCGCCAGCTTCGACGCCCCGTACGGGCTGGCCGGCGCCGTGGCCTCGCTCTCGGGGATCGGCTGCCGCTCCGGGGTCCCGTACACGGCGGCGGTGGATCCGAACACCACCCGGTCGGCGGTCACGGACTCCAACAGGTTCACCGTGCCCTGGACGTTGGCGGTGAAGTACCGCAGCGGCTGCTCGAACGACTCCCGGACGCGGGTCAGCGCCGCGAGATGGCACACCCCGTCGTAGGGACCGCGCGGCAGCCCGTCCGGGACGAGCAGGTCCCCGCGCACGGGCCGCACGCCGTCCGGCACGTCGGGGCTCCGCCGCACCAGCCCGTCGACCTCATGGCCGGCCGCGACGAGGCGCCGCCCGACCGCATAGCCGATGTATCCCGCCGCCCCCGTCACCAGTACCCGCATGCGGCAAGCATCCAGCCCCGCCGCTGCCCGTTCAATGCGCTCCAGCGAAGAGTCCTGCTCGTTCACGGCTGGGGGGAATCGCTTCCGCTCAGGGCCCGGACGGTCAGTCAGAGCGTTTCCGCTGGCCGGTGCACGCCCTTCCGCCGCCCACTCACTACACAGTTGCCAACTCGTAGTCACGATAAAGGCGTGTGGGTGTGAAGTTGGTGGTGCAGGTCAAGCTGCTCCCCGACGCCGCCACCGAGGCGGCGTTGCGGGAGACGCTGAAGCTGTGCAACCAGGCCGCCTGCCACGCCTCCCGCCGTGCCTTCGCCGCCGGCGTGAAGGGCAAGACCGCGCTGCAGCGGCTGGTCTACGGCGAGTTGAAGGCAATGGGCCTATCGGCGCAGCCGGCGATCCACTGCATCCGCAAAGCCGCCGGGGCCTATGCCTCGCTGGCTGAGAACCTGAAGGCGGGCAACTACGGGCCGCAAGGTTCGCGGCGCCGCGCCCGGGCGGAGGGCGCGCCGGTCCGGTTCCGCAAGGACGCCGCCCAGCCGTTCGACGACCGGTCGCTGTCGTGGCAGCTCGACGCCGGCACCGTGAGCATCTGGACCGTATACGGCAGGCTCAAGAGCGTCCCGTTCGCGTGTTCGCCCTCGCAGGCCAAGATGCTGGCCGCCTTCCGGCGGGGCGAGTCGGACCTGGTGCGGCGCGGCGGGTGCTTCTACCTGTACGCCACATGCGACGTCCCACCGGCCCCCGAATACGTGCCGGACGGGTTCTGCGGGGTGGACCTCGGCATTGTCAACATCGCCACGACATCGGGCGGCACCGTCCACTTAGGCGCGCAGGTCAACCAGGTCCGGCACCGCAACCGGCGGCTCCGCAAACGCCTGCAGGCCAAGGGCACCAAGTCGGCCAAGCGGCTGCTGCGTCACCTGTCGGGCCGGGGGGCGCGTTTCGCGGCCGACACCAACCACCGCATCTCCAAGCAGATCGTGACCGAGGCTCAACGCACCGCGCACGGGATCGCCCTGGAAGACCTGGGCGGAATCCGTGCGCGGGTCCGGCTACGCAAGCCCCAGCGGGTCACCCTGCATTCCTGGAGTTTCGCCCAGCTCGGCGCCTTCATCACCTACAAAGCACAACGCGCCGGCGTCCCGGTGGTGTTCGTGGATCCCCGTTACACCTCGCAGGGGTGCTCGGCGTGCGGCCACATTCACAAGAAGAACCGGCCCGACCAGGCCACCTTCCATTGCACGTCGTGCGGCTTCGCTGAGCACGCCGACGTCAACGCAGCCCGCAACATCGCCGCCCGCGGCGCCGCGGGCTGGGCAGTGAGTCACGCTGCCGACGACGCGGCCTGACCCACCACATCCAGCGATGGCGAAGAGCTGCAAGCTCGGCCCCTTCAGGGCCGGGAAGCTGACGGGAGCGACTCGACCCGCGTGTAGACGCCGGGGTAGCCGGGCTTGGCGCAGCCGTAGCCCCAGGAGGTCAGGGCGGCGACGCGGCCGCGGACGAGCAGCGGGCCGCCGCTGTCGAACTGGCACGAGTCGGTCGTGTCCGATCCGGCGCAGACCATGTCGGACGGGTCGAAGGAGCCGCCGTAGGCCCGCCGGCACGCGGCGTCGCTCCGCAGCGGCACGCCGGCCGCCCGCAGCCGCGTGTTGACCAGGTCGTTCTCCGACGTGAAGCCCCAGCCGAGGATCGTCCCCGTCCGGGCTCGGCCGGGCGTGCCGAGGACGGCGGTCGGCCGGTGCACGGGCCGCTCGAGCGTGAGGACGGCGACGTCGTGGTGCAGGACGGTCTCGTCCTTGAACGACGTCTCGCGGTACTCGGGGTGGATGCGCAGCGACTTCACCGCCACCGTCTCGCCCCTGCCGCCGGTCAGTTCGTCCCGGCCGAAGGTGGCCGTGAGCAGGCCCGGCACCGCGCGGAAGAGCGCGACGCAGTGCCCCGCGGTGAGGACCCGGTCCGGCTTGATCAGCACCCCGCCGCAGAACTGCCCGGACGGCCGGACGAAGAAGATCGGCGACCCGACCGCCGCGAGCCACGGGTACGCCGCGGACGAGGCCGGGGCGCCGCCCACCACGGCGGACGCGGGGGCGGGCGCCAGCGGCAGCGCGACGGCGGCGCCGAGCGCGGCGAGGGCGGCGCCGAGCACCGCCGTCAGGAGGGGCCTGCGGGAGTGGAGGGCCATCTCGGCAATGTACGGGCATCGAACGCGGGGTGCACGGTGTTCCGGGCGGCCGGATCCGGCGCCTGCTCGTAGCGGGGGAACAGCACGAGGGCGAGCAGCGCCAGGACGAAGCCGCAGGCCCGCAGCAGGAACGGGCCGGCCTCTCGGGGCCAGTCCTCGCCGAACAGGACGCTGCTGGCGAGCAGCAGGTACGACCGCCCGATGACGGTGAGCACGACCGCGACGATCGCGATCCGGCAGCGCTGCAGCGCGACCTGCAGCTGCCCGAGCGCGATCGCGGCGAGGCCGATCGTCAGCCACGGGTAGGCCGACTGCAGCACCGCCTGGAGGCTGCCGGTCTCCTGGTAGACGATCGAGATGCCGCGGATGCCGGCCTCGGCGAGCCCGGCGCACGCCCCGGCGCCGATGCCGTAGGCGACGCCGGCCAGCTTGCGGGCGTGCCGGCCGCTCGCGCGGCGGTCGCCGACCAGCCACACCAGCGCCGCGATGAGCACCGCCGGGGTGCAGATCGCGATCATCGTCCAGGGGCGGGCGAGGGTGCCCGCCAGCGTGGCGTCGGCGTGCAGGTCGCCCTCTTCGGTGGCCGACAGGCCGATCAGCATCGCCGCGAGCACGAACAGCGCGACGCTCGTCCACTCCCGGATGCTGAGCCGCTCGTCCAGGAACCACACCGCGTAGCCGATGAGCAGCACCAGCGCCACGGCGAAGATCGGCTGCGCGACCGCGAGCGGCATCGCGGAGAACGCGACGACCTCGTAGCCGAGGCCGAGGAACAGCAGCAGCCCGCCGCCGAGCCAGACCGGGTCGGTGAGCATCAGCCGGGCGACGCGGAACGGGCGGCTGCCGCGCAGCGGCTCCATCTTCCGCGCGGAGGCCCGGAAGATGATGAACGAGATGTAGTAGACGGTGGTCGCGATCAGTGCGAGGGCGGCATAACCCAGGTCGGAACCCATCGGGAGGGGCCTCTCGGTGGACGGGGACGGGGCATGTCGTTCGGCGCGCCATCGAATCGACCTGTGCTCTCAGCCTGTCCCGTACGGGCCCCGGGTGCAAGTATTCGCTTATGCGCGCATCAGTCGTACCGGCGGCCGGTGGTGGACGAAAGGCGCGTCACCAGACCGCGTGGGACGAACCGGGCGGCGCCGGCGAGGATCTTGTACTGCGCGCCCGGGATGCTGAGCTCGGCGCCGCGGCGCAGATCGCGGAGCGCGGTGTCCACGACGTCGTCCTTGTCCAGCCACATGAAGTCCGGCAGCCCGGACATGTCCATCTGGGCGCGGTCATGGAACTCGGTGTGCACGAAACCGGGGCACAGCGCCATCACCCGGACGCCGCCGCGCGAGCGCTGCCGGAGGTCGGCCGCGATGCCCCGGCTGAAGCTCACCACCCACGCCTTGGACGCCCCGTACGTCCCGCGCGTCGCGAACGCCGCCATCGAGGAGACGTTGACCACCGCGCCCCGGCCGCGCTCCAGCATCCCGGGCAGCGCCGCGTGCGTGAGCCGCAGGACGGCCTCGCAGTGCACCTTCAGCATGGTCAGCTCGTCCGACACCGGGACGTCGAGGAACACGCCGCGGTTGCCGAACCCGGCGTTGTTGACCAGCAGGTCGACGTCCTCGCGGACCCGCTCCTCGGCCGCCGCCAGCCCCTCCTCGGCGGACAGGTCGGCGGGCAGGGCCTCGGCGCGGACGGCGTAGGCGTCGCGCAGCCCGGCGGCGGTGCGCTCCAGGCGCTCGGCGTCGCGGGCGAGCAGGACCAGGTCGAACCCGTCGGAGGCGAGGCGGCGGGCGAACGCGGCGCCGATGCCCGCGGTCGCGCCGGTGATGAAGGCGGTCGGCATGACTCCGAGCCTAGGCCGCCCCGGACCTAGGCCGTGCTCCGGGACCGGGCCGGCGCCGGGCGGTGAAGTGCCGCGGGTCGGGCCGGCGCGTGGCGCGGCGGTAGGCGAACGTGAACCCGGGCCAGTTGTTCACGACCGTGCCGTCCGCCGTCATGTACCAGCTCTGGCAGCCGGCCTCCCAGACGGTCGTGCGCATCCGCTCGCGCATGTCGCGGGTGAAGGCGTCCTGCACGTCCGGCTTGACGTCGATCCAGGCGAGCCCGGCGCCGCGCAGCGCCTCGACGCAGCCGAGGATGTACCGGAACTGCGACTCCAGCATGTAGATGATCGAGTTGTGCCCGAGGTTGGTGTACGGGCCGTACAGCAGGAACAGGTTGGGGAAGCCGCTGACCGTGATGCCGAGATGCGCCTGCGCGCCGTCGCGCCACGCCTCGTTCAGCTCCCGGCCGTCCCGCCCGACGATCTTCATGGGGGAGAGGAACTCGGTGGACCGGAACCCCGTCCCGTACACGATGACGTCCACGTCGTAGGCGCGGGACGCCGTCTCCACACCGGACGGCGTGATGCGCTCGATCGGGTCGGTGATCAGGTCGACGTTGGGCCGGGCGAGCGCCGGGTAGTAGTCGCTGGAGATCAGGATCCGCTTGCAGCCCATCGGGTAGCCCGGGATGAGCGCGTCCCGCAGCGCCGGGTCCTCAATGCCGTCCTTCAAGGTGTCCTTGAACCGGTTCTCCAGCATCGCCATCAGCTTCGGGTACTTGATGAACCCCAGCGCCCGCGCCTCGTACGCCGCGTAGGTGTAGCCGCGGTTCAGCTCCCACAGCCCCGGCAGGTTCCGCATCGCGGCCCGCTGCCACGGCCGGTACACCCGGTCCGGCTTGTCGATCACGTACGGCGCGGACCGCTGGAACAGCCGCAGCTCCGCCGCGTCCTTGGCGATCTCCGGGACGAACTGGATCGCGCTCGCGCCCGTCCCGACCACCGCGACCCGCGTGCCGCGCAGGTCGGCGCCGTGGTCCCAGCGGGCGGAGTGGAAGCTCGTCCCGGCGAACGAGTCGCGCCCCTCGATGTCGGGCAGCACGGGCCGGTTCAGCTGCCCGCACGCCGACACCAGGACCCGCGCCTCCAGGTCGCCGCCGGTCGTGGAGATCCGCCAGAGCGCGGCGTCCTCGTCGAACCGCGCCTCGGTCACCTCGGTGCCGAACCGGACCTTCCCCAGCACCCGGTACTTGCGGGCGCAGTGCCACAGGTAGTCGAGGATCTCGGCCTGCGGCGGGAACCGGCGCGTCCAGTCGGTCTTGCGCTCGAACGAGAACGAGTACAGGGCGGACGGGACGTCGCAGGCCGCGCCCGGATAGGTGTTGTCCCGCCAGGTGCCGCCGAGCCCCTCGGCCTTCTCCAGGATCACCACGTCGCGGACGCCGGCCTCTTGGAGCCGGATCGCCATCCCGATCCCGCCGAACCCGCTTCCGATGATCACCACGCTGTGCGTCATGGCCGTCCCGAACCTCGTTCTACCGCGGTCCCCCGAGCCTAGGTGACCATGAGGTCACTGACCAGGTGCCGCGATCGGCCGGTTTCTGTCGGTGCCCTCCGCCGGCCTCCCGCCGGGTGCCAGATCAGGCGCTGATCACTGGAAACGCCGGGAACCGTCGGTGCCGTCTGGAAAGATCACCTCATGTCCGACGACTCCGCCGACCTCCGGGCGCATCTGGACGCCCTCAGCGCGCCGCGGCCGACCCGCGCGTGGCGGCGCCGCACGCTGGAACTGCTGGCCGACCCCGCCGCCCGCGACGCGGTGCTGCGCAGGGTGCGCTGGTACGCGACGAAGGAACCGGACCTCGTCGGCGGCCGGCCGTTCTCCGACCCGTCGCTGCGCGCCGAGCCGGGCGCCCGCGGCCGGGTGTGGGCCGCCGCGCTGCTCGGCGACCCGGGCGTCGTCCCGCTGCTGGACGTCATCGTGCGCCGCGCCGCCGGGGTGACCCGCGAGTTCGAGCCGTCCGCCAAGCTGGCGGGCGGCGCGGTCAACGCGCTCGGCGAGTTCGCCGACCCCCGCGCGCTGGACGTCCTGCGCGGGCTGAGCCGCGACGTCCGCTACCCCGGCCTCGGCCGGCAGATCGCCGCGGCGATCGAGGCGGCGGCCGCCCGCCGCGGCATCACGCCCGCGCAGCTCGTCGAGCGCGGCGTGCCCGCGCACGGCCTCGGCCGGGACGGCTCGCTCGCCCGCGACATCGGCGCCTACCAGGCGGTCCTCGTCATCGAGGACCCGCTGACCGTCCGGCTCACCTTCACCGGTGCGGACGGCCGGCCGCTGCGGACCGTGCCGGGCGCGCTCAAGGTCCCGTTCGCCGCCGAGATCAAGGAGCTGAAGTCGCTGGTGAAGCAGGTCCGCGCGACGCTCGCCGCGGAGCGGACCCGGGTCGAGGCGCTGATGGCGGTCGAGCGCGCCTGGCCGTTCGCCGCATGGTGCCGCCACTACCGCGACCACCCGGTCACCGGCGTCGTCGCGCGCGGCCTGATCTGGGAGTTCGAGGGACCCGACGGCATCTGGCACGCCGCCACCCCCGGCGAGGGCGGCGTGCTGGTGACGGTGGACGGCCGCGCGCTGCCCGTCCCGTCCGATGACGCCCGGGTGCGGCTGTGGCATCCGGCGCGGGCGTTCCCGGGCGCGGTGCGCGCGTGGCGCGGCTTCGTGACCGGCAACCGGATGACGCAGTCGTTCAAGCAGGCGTTCCGGGAGACCTACCGGGCCTCCCCGGCCGCCGGGCCCGGCCGGGGCATCGACGGGGCGCTGCGCCGCGTCTTCGCCGAGGGGGAGTGGCGGGTCGGCCACCACGACGACATCCGGTTCGAGCGCAAGGTCGCCGGCCGCTGGCGGGAGGTCCGCCCGGCGGACGTGCCGCCGCTGGTGTTCAGCGAGGGGACGCGGGAGGTCGACCTGTTCCTCCGCGTCACCTCGATCAGCGAGGAGGAGCCGTTCGGGGAGCCGTCCGCGAGCGCCGAGATCCGCGGCGACGCGCTGCGCCGCATCCTGCCCGGCACGCGGATCGCCGGCCGCTGCTCGGTCGACGGCCGGTTCCTCGCCGTCCGGGGCGAGCTGCGCACCTACAAGATCCACCTGGGGTCGGGCGGGGTGCTGATGGAGCCCGGCGGCACCCGGCTGAGCGTCGAGCCGTCCCGGCGGCCGGGGCAGAAGGGGCTGTTCCTGCCGTTCGAGGACGAGCGGCTCACGCAGATCCTCGGCACCGCCTTCCTGCTCGCCGCCGACCACAAGATCACCAACGCGGCCGTGCTGCGGCAGATCAGACGAGGTGCCTGATGGATCTGGCCGGCCGCCTGCTGCGCGCCATGACCGACCCGGCCCCCGAGGACGCCGCGGACTTCCCCGCCTGGTACGCCCAGATGTGGCGGGTCTCCGACACCGGCCTCGGCGGCCTCCTGCCCGCCGCCTACGGGTTGGGCCGCGCGCCGGACCACGTCTCGACCTGCGTCCGCTTCATGGTGGAGGACGAGGTGAAGCAGCGCCAGCCGTACTTCACACCGGAGGCGTGCGAGCGGATGTTCGCGGCACTCGTCGACGGCCTGACGGCCCGGAAATGGGCCGACATCGCCCTCGGCGCGGCGGCGCTGGCCCGCTGCCGGAGCGCGTGGCCCGACGTCGCCCGCCCGGCGAGCACGCTGGTCGAGTTCCTTCTCGAGAACGAGCGCGACGACAAGCCCTTCGCCCTCCTCGCGGTCGCCGGGGTCGCGGGAGACGACGTCCTGCGGCGCGCCGCGCGGCGGCTCCGCCCCGGCAGGAAGGGCGAGTTCGCGCTGGTGGAGTTCGATGTCGCCGTCCGCCTCGCCGCCGAGGAGCGGGTCCTGCTGGCCGAGCTGGAGCGGTCCCGGGGCCACGGCTCCCCGCCGCCCCTTCCGGACGCGTGGGAGCGCGTGGCCGCACTCCCCGACTACGTCCGGTTCGCGAGCAGCGCCCTGGAGAGCGCGGCCGCCCGCGCACGCGCGATCCAGGACGGCGAGATCCCGTACCGGGCCGACAAGGCGTTCACCACCGACGAGGTCGAGATGCTCGGCCGCGCCGCGCGGCTCATGCTGCTGCGGGACGAGCCGTGGCTCCCGGACTTCTTCGACCGCCTGCTCCCCGACATCTCGATCGCGCCCACCGAGGCGAGGACGCTGCCGTCGCAGGCGCTGCTGTACGAGCTCGTCCGGGCCGCGCAGGACTTCCCGACGCCCGAACTGGTCACCGCGATCCGGAACGTCCGGCGGAACGTGCGCCACGCGGGCGTGCACAAGCAACTCGACAAGATGCTCAAGAAGGTCGACGCCGCCCTTGCCGAGCGCACCGAGGTCGCCCTGCGCCTCCCCGACCTGGGGAACCTGCACCGCGAAATCGGCGGCTACACGGCGGTCATCACCGTCGGCGGCAAGGCGGAGCTGACCTTCGAGAAGGACGGCAAGGCGCTGAAAGGCGTCCCGGCGCCCGTCCGCCGCGACCACAAGGACGAGCTGAAGGAGCTGCGCGACCTCGTCAAGCGCCTGAGCGCCCAGCTCGTCACGCTCGCCCGCGCCCTGGAGGGCGGCTTCACCGTCGATGCGACCCACCCCTTCGGCCGCTGGCGCGACACGCTCGTCCACCACACGATCGCAGGGCCGACCGTGCGCGGCCTGATCTGGGAGGTCGAGACCGCCCCGGGCGCGTGGCGGGCCGTCCTGCCCGAGACCGACGGCCTCCCCGACGCCGCCGACGACGCGGCCGTGCGGCTGTGGCATCCGATCAGGTCGGAGCCCGGCGAGGTGCGGGCCTGGCGCGACCTGCTGATCGAACGGCGGATCCGGCAGCCGTTCAAGCAGGCGTTCCGCGAGATCTACCTCCTTACCCCGGCCGAGGAGGAGACGGGGACCTACTCCAACCGGTTCGCCGCGCACCTCGTCCACTACCGGCGGATGTTCGCGCTGTTCCGGGCGCGCGGCTGGACCAGCAGCCTGCTCGGCCCGTGGGACGGCGGCGGCGCGGACGAGGCGGCGCGCGTCCTCGCGGCGGGGGAGTGGCGGGTCCGGTTCTCGCACGTCCTCGCCGACGGGGAGTACGAGCAGGAGATCGCCGGCACGAACCGGGTCCTGTTCGACCGCCGCGCGGACGGCTCGTGGCGGAACGCGCGGCTCGCGGACGTCCCGCCGCTGGTGTTCAGCGAGGCGATGCGCGACGTCGACCTGTTCGTCGGCGTCACCTCGATCGCCGCCGACCCGATGTGGGAGGACGGCGAGGCGCACGAGTACTGGGTCCGCGAATGGTACGCCGACCTGTACGAGTCCACGAGGACGCGGAAGGACGCCCTGGCCCGCATCCTGCCCCGCACGAAGATCGCCGACCGGTGCTCGATCGACGACCGCCACCTGGTCGTGCGCGGCCGGCTGCGCACCTACAGGATCCACCTGGGCTCGGCGAACATCGTGATGGAGCCGGACGACGCGTTCCTGTGCATCGTCCCCGAACGCCGCGCCCTCGGCGCCAAGGTCTTCCTGCCCTTCGAGGACGAGCGGCTCTCCCTCATCCTCAGCAAGGCGTTCCTGCTCGCCGCCGACGACACGATCACCGACGAGTCGATCCGCACGCAGATCGAGCGAGGTGCCTGATGCCCGCCGTGACCTTCCGGGACGAGACCGCGACCGGCACGCCGGTCGCCGAGGCCCGGATCGAGGCGCTGCCGGAACGGATGACGGTCCGGGAGCTGATCAGGCTCCGGGTCCGCGAGGAGGTCGCCCGGCACAACGCGCGGCCGTCCGACCGGTTCAACGGCTTGGTCCGCCCGGACGGCGCCGAGGCCGAACTGAACGGCTACCGCCTGTGCGAGCCGCGCCGCCTCGACTGGGAGCGGCAGGCCGACATCGCCGAGAAGGCGTTCCTCACCAACGGGTTCTTCGTGCTCGCCGGCGACCGCCAGGTCGAGGACCTGGACGAGGAGATCGACCTCTCGACCGAACCCGACCTCGTGTTCATCAAGCTCATCGCGCTCGCCGGCGGTTAGCCGATCAGGCCGAACTCGTGGGCGCGGATGCCCGCCTGGAAGCGGGTGTCGGCGTCCAGCAGCGTGAGGATCTCCGCGACGCGGCGCCGGTAGGTGCGCAGCGACATGCCGAGCCTCCGCGCCGCCGCCTCGTCCTTCAGCCCGCCGCCGAGCAGTGCCAGGATGCGGCGGCTCTCCGGCGACAGCGCGGGCGGCCGGTCGCGGCGGTACTCGGCCAGGTCCACCGCGGTCTCCCACGTCGCCCAGTACAGCGAGACGACGCCCTTCACCACGCCCGGCGACCGGACGACCGTGTACTCGCGCACGCCGCCCACCGCCGGGCCCGCGAGGATCGCGACCCGCCGGTCCACGATGATCGTCTCGTGCGGGAGCGGGGCCGGGCAGATCCGCACCCGGAGCCCGGCCCGGGCCAGCTCCACCAGGTGCCGCTCGGACTCCTCGTCCGCGAGCGCGGCCGGGCTGTAGAGCTTGAAGGCGGCGGGCGGGGGATCGACCCGGTGCCGCTCGGCGACGAGCCGCTCCCGGAACCCCGGCAGCGCCCACGTGTGCAGGTCCGTCGCGGCGCAGGCGAACTCCGCGCACGCGGAGAACAGCCGCCCGGCGCGCTCGACCAGCTCGGCCTCGCCGCGCAGCACGACGTTCCGGTCCAGATCAACGCTCATCGGTACCGAGTCTGCCACGCCGACGGGTGGCAGCAACCTGCCAGCGGCTCGCTCCGGGCGCCGCCGCGCAGCACCGTGGAACTCATGACGACACAGAACACCTTCGACATCGGCGGCGATCTCCGGGTCGGCCGAATGGGATTCGGCGCGATGCGGCTGCCCGTGAGCACCCTCCACGGCCCGGCGAACGACCGCGACACCGGTTTGAAGATCCTCCGCCGGGCCGTCGAGCTGGGCGTCGACCACATCGACACCGCCGCGTTCTACTACCACCAGGACGGCCTCGCGGCGAACGAGATGATCCGCGCGGCGCTGAGCCCCTACCCGGACGGCCTGGTCATCGCCACCAAGGTCGGGCCCTACCGGGGGCCGGACGACCCGATCCCGTCCGGGCAGCTCCCCGCGTCCGGGCTGCGCGCCGAGGTGGAGCGGAACCTGCGCGAGCTGGGCCGCGACCACCTCGACCTCGTCTACCTCCGGCCGGGCGGTCTGGAAGAGGCCGGCGACGACCCGATCGGGGAGCGCTTCGAGATCCTGGCCGGCCTCCGCGAGGAGGGGCTGATCCGGCACCTCGGGCTGAGCCACGTCACCGCGGCGCAGCTCGCCGAGGCGCGCGCGATCGCACCGGTCGCCGCGATCCAGAACCGCTTCGACATCACCCGGCCCCAGGACGCCGAACTCCTGGAGATCTGCGAGCGCGAGCACATCGCCTACGCGCCCTACTTCCCGCTCGGCGGCTTCGGCATCCCCGACGACGCGCGCGTCAAGGCCGTCGCCGCGCGGCACGGCGCCACCGTCCCGCAGGTGCTCCTCGCGGGCCTGCTCGCCCTCTCGCCGGTGATGCTGGCGATCCCCGGCACCGGCTCCCCGGACCATCTGGAGGAGAACATGGCCGCCGCCGACCTGGCCCTCGGCGACGACGATCTCGCCGCTTTGCGGAGCTAGTCCCCGCATCCGCCCGGACCGTTTACCCTGGACAGGTTTTTGCGTACAGGGGGAGACCATGTCGACGACGCGGCTGCTGGTGCTCGGCGGGGTGCGGCGGTTCGGGCGGGCGCACGGCTACGAGGTGCGCCGCGAGCTGATGTCGTGGGGCTCGGACGAGTGGGCCCACGTCAACCCGGGCTCGATCTACCACGCGCTGAGGCAGCTCGCCAAGGAGGGCCTGCTGCTCGCCCACGAGGTGGAGGAGAGCGAGGCGGGCCCGCCGCACACCGACTACGAGATCACCGACGCGGGCCGGGCGGAGTTCCTGCGGCTGCTGCGCTGCGCCCTCGCCACCATCGACATCCGGCATCCGGAGATGCTGACGGCCGGGCTCGGGTTCCTCACCGAGCTGCCGCGCACCGAGGTGATCGAGCTGCTCCGCCGGCGGCTGGACGGCCTGGCGGAGTGGCGCGCGTCCGTCGCCCCGCACCTGGACGAGCAGGATCCGTCCGACCATCTGCGCGAACTGCTCGGCTACTGGGTCCACTCGGCCGAGTCCGCCACGCGGTGGACGCGGGGGCTGATCGAGCGGCTGGAGTCCGGCGCGTACGTCATGGCGGGCGAGACCGCGCCGGGCTAGCCGGGCCGTCAGGTGTCGGCGAACGTGCGCGGGACGATCACCCGCAGCGCGTTGCCGCGCAGCTTGATCGAGACCGGGGTGCGGCCGCGGATCTCGCCGTCGACGTCCACCCGCATCGGCGGGTCGGTCTCGATCTCGACCTCCGCCGTGGTGAGGAACGCGTCCTCCTCCAGGGAGCGCCACTGCCCGGTGAGGACGTGCCGGGCCGTCGCCGACGCCAGCCGCAGCCGCCGCTCGTCGCCGAGCCGGTAGACGGCGAGCAGCCGGTCGTCCGGGCTGGCGTCACGGGCGATCCGCTGCCCGCTGTGGTGCGCGCCGTTCGCGACGTTCAGCTGGTGCGTCGCGACCTCGCGGGTCTCCCCGTCGATCGTGATGCGCGCGGTGAACGCCTCGTGGCCGGGCAGCAGCCGCGCCGCCGTCAGCGCGTACGCGGGCCGCCCCACGAACCGCTTCAGCGCGTGCGGGACGTTCTCGGCGACCTGCACCGACAGCCCGAGGCTCACCATGTTCGCGAAGATGTGCTCGCGGTCGGCGCCGGGCCCCGCGCCCTGCGGGTCGCCGGTCGACTCGAACCAGCCGACGTCCACGTCCGCGACCTTGCCCGCGTCCGGGCGGCCGATCGCGAGGGTGCGGACCGCGCCGGGCAGGTCGAGCGGGAGCTCCAGGCTGCGGGCGAAGTTGTTGGTGGTGCCGAGCGGCAGCACGCCGAGCGCGATGTCGCGGTGCGCCAGATGACCGACCGCCTCGGCGACCGTGCCGTCCCCGCCGCCGACGACCACGAGGTCGGGCTCCAGCGCGAGGACGTCGGTGAACAGCTCGCGCAGCCGGGTCGGGTCGGTGACCGGGAACACGTGCGGGAATTCCAGGCCCGCCTCGCGCAGCAACCGGCGGGCCGTGCCGTAGAGCCGGCGGCCCCGCCGGGACCGGGAGTTGATCACCAGCACCGCGCGCCCGCCGCCCGCGATGGCCGACTCCAGCTCCGCCTTGCTCCGCATCTCGACGCTCCGCATCTCGACCGGTCGCCCTCCTCGTCCGCGTCACCCTACAAGGAACGTGGAACCGGAAACTCCGGCCCGACATTTTATAAACCCATTGCACGGCGTTGAAACATGGCGCCGAGTGGGGATCCTTACAAATAACGTACTTCTGATTGACCCGGGGCGGAAAACATGCGGCCGAGCGGCTTGGCGGGGGCGGGATTCGACGGCGCGGGCGTGGTGGGCGAGCGCCGGCTCCGGCGCCGGGTGCTCGATCTCGCCGTCCGCTCGCCGCTGCTGGCGGACGCCGCCCACGTCCGCCTCCTGCTGCCGCGCGGCTGGTCACGGGACGCCTCCCGCACCTGGCCGGTGCTCTGGCTGCTGCACGGCCTTCCGCACGGTCCTGCGCGCGGGGCGGGGGAAGGCGGCCACACCGCCTGGAGCGACCACACCGACATCGAGGAGCTGACCGAGGACGCCGGCGTGATCGTCGTCATGCCGGACGGCGGCCCGTGCGGCAATTACACCGACTGGTGGAATCGCGGGGGCGGCGGCGTGCCGAAGTGGGAGACGTTCCACCTCTCCGAACTCCGCCAGATCCTGGAGGCCGGATACCGGGCCGGCCCGGCCCGCGCCGTCGCCGGGAACGCGATGGGCGGCCTCGGCGCGCTGGCGTACGCGGCGCGCCACCGCGGCATGTTCCGGGCGGCGGCCTCGTTCAGCGGCCCGGTGCACACCCTGTACCGCGACCCGGCCGGGCTCGACGTCGCCGATCTCGTCGAGCTGGGCGTCGCGATCGGCGCCCCGTCCCTCGCCTGGACGGACGTGTGGGGCGACCCCGACGAGCAGCGCGTCGTGTGGCGGCAGCACAACCCCTACGACCTCGCCGGCCGCCTCGCCGGTGTCCGCGTCCACGTGAGCAGCGGCGACGGCATGCCGGGTCCGTACGACGCGGGCTCCCACGGGGACGAGGGCGCCGCGGCGGACGTGCTGGAGGCGCTCGCCTGCACCGTGTCCCGGGAGTTCGCCGGCAAGCTCGGGAAGCTCGGCATCCCCGTCACCACGCACTTCTACCGGGGCACCCACACCTGGCCCTACTGGCGGCGCGAGCTGCGCGCGGCGCTGCCCGCCCTGCTGGCGGCGATCACCTGACCGGCGGCTAGGGTCGGGGCGTGGCCGAACCTCGTTCTGATGCAGCCGTCCCCGCGTTCTGGCAGGCGCTCGGGCTCCCGGGCATCATCGACGTCCATGTCCACTTCATGCCGCAGCGGCTGATGAGCGCGGTCTGGGGGTACTTCGACGACGCGGGCCCGCTGATCGGGGCCGAATGGCCCATCCACTACCGGGACTCGGAGGAGGAGCGGCTGGGATCCCTGCGCGGCCTCGGCGTCCGCGCGTTCACCTCGCTCGCCTACCCGCACCGCCCCGGCATGGCCGAGTCGCTGAACGAGTGGACCGCGCAGTTCGCCGCCCGCGTCCCCGAGTGCATCCAGACCGCGACGTTCTTCCCGGAGCCGGGCGTCGAGGACTACGTCCGCCGCGCCCTGGACGCGGGCGCCCGCGTCTTCAAGGTGCACCTCCAGGTCGGCGGCTTCGACCCGCGCGCCAAGGAGCTGGACGCGGTGTGGGGGATGCTCGCCGAGGCGGGGGTGCCCGCGCTCGTCCACGCCGGGTCGGGCCCGGTCGCCAACGGCTACACCGGCCCCGGCCCGTACGGGGAGGTCCTCGCCCGCCATCCGCGGCTGACGACGATCGTCGCGCACCTGGGCGCCCCGGAGTTCGAGGGCTTCTTCGCCCTCGCCGACGCCCACGAGCGCGTCCACCTGGACACCACGATGGTCTTCACCACCTTCGCCCGGCTCGCCGAGTTCCCGGACGCGCTGCTGCCCCGGCTCCGCGACCTCGGCCTGGCGGGGCGGATCCTGCTCGGCACCGACTTCCCCAACATCCCCTACGAGTACGCGCACCAGCTGGAGTCGCTCGCCGCCCTCGGCCTCGGCGACGACTGGCTGCGGGCCGTCTGCTGGCGGGGCGCCGCCGAGCTGTTCGGACTGCCGTAGGGCGCCGGCCGCCCGTTTCACGGATTTTCACGCCGGACGGCTGGTCATTCCGGGACCCGATCCCCGTTCTTGACAGCCGGTGCGGCGGCCGCGACTTTGGGAGCGCTCCCACACCGTCGAATGAGGTCACCCCCATGAGAGCGCGTCTGAAGAGTTGTGCCGCCCTGGCCGCGGCCCTGCTCGCGATCCCCCTCTATTACGTGGCTCCCGCCTCCGCCGCGATGCGGATGTGCGGCGCCACCGACACCACCCCGGTGAGCGGCGGCGCCTACATCGCGCAGAACAACATCTGGGGTGCGGACACCCCGCAGTGCATCACCGTGGACGGGACGTCGTTCACGGTCGACTCGTCCGGTCACAACAACGCCACGAGCGGCGCCCCCGCCGCGTACCCGTCGTTCTTCAAGGGCTGCCACTGGGGCCAGTGCACCTCCAACAGCGGCCTTCCGGTGCGGGTCGGCGACATGCCGTCCGTCACCAGCGACTGGAGCACGACCCAGCCGGCGTCGGGCTCGTACAACGTGTCCTACGACCTCTGGTACGACTCCCACCCGAGCACCACCACCGACCCCGACGGGGCCGAGGTCATGATCTGGCTCAACCACCGGGGCGGCGTGCAGCCGGCCGGGACGCGGGTCGCGAGCGGCGTGCAGATCTCCGGTGCCACCTGGGACGTCTGGTACAGCCGGATGAACTGGAACTACATCGCGTTCGTGCGCACGTCCGGGACGACGTCCGTGAACGACCTCGACCTGGCGGCCTTCACCCGGGACGCGGTGGCGCGCGGCTACATCCAGAACGCCTGGTACCTCATCGGCGTCGAGGCCGGGTTCGAGCTGTGGCAGGGCGGGGCGGGCCTCGCGACGAACTCCTTCGGCGTCGACGTCGGCGCCACGACCCCGCCCACCACCGAGCCGCCGACCACGCCGCCGCCGTCCGGCGAGGGCTGCTCGGCCGCGCTGCGCACCGACAACTCCTGGAGCGGCGGGTTCACCGCCACCGTGACCGTGACGAACGACGGCGACGCGCCGCTGTCCGGCTGGTCCGCGGACTGGACGTTCTCCGGTGACCAGCGCGTCACCAACGGCTGGAACGCGACCGTGACGCAGAGCGGGTCGTCCGTCCACGCCGTCGACGCGGGCTACAACGGCGCCGTCCCCGCGCACGGCTCGACGAGCTTCGGCTTCCAGGGCACCGGCTCCGCCCCCGGCGCGCCGGCCGTCACCTGCACCGCCCGCTGATGGATCTGGGAAGAGGAGAACGACACATGACCGGGTCCTACGGAACCAAGCGCATCCTCCTGATCTTCATGGCGGCGCTGCTCGCGCTCGTGTTCGTCCCCGGGGCGGTGCCCCGGGCGCACGCGGCGGCCGGCACCGGGTACTGGCACACCAGCGGCCGGCAACTGCTCGACTCCGGCGGGCAGCCGGTGCGGATGACGGGCATCAACTGGTTCGGCGCCGAGACGTCCAACTTCTCCCCGCACGGCCTCTGGACGCGCGGCTACAAGGACATGCTCGACCAGATGAAGAGCCTGAAGTACAACACGCTCAGGCTCCCGTACACCAACCAGCTGTTCGACTCCGGCAGCGCGCCGAACAGCATCGACTACACCAAGAACCCCGACCTGCAGGGCCTGAGCGGGCTGCAGATCCTCGACAAGGTCGTCGGCTACGCGGGGCAGATCGGGCTCAAGGTCGTCCTTGACCGGCACCGTCCCGACGCGGGCGGCCAGTCCGCGCTCTGGTACACCGACGCCTACCCCGAGTCGCGCTGGATCTCCGACTGGGAGATGCTCGCCCGGCACTACGCGGGCAACACCACCGTCATCGGCGCCGACCTGCACAACGAGCCGCACGCCCCGGCCTGCTGGGGCTGCGGGGACCAGACGAAGGACTGGCGGCTCGCCGCCGAACGCGCCGGCAACGCGATCCTCGCGGTCAACTCCAACTGGCTGATCATCGTCGAGGGCGTGGACGGCTACAACGGCGACAACTACTGGTGGGGCGGCAACCTGCAGGGCGCCGCGCAGTACCCGGTGCGGCTGAACGTCGCGAACCGCCTCGTCTACTCGGCCCACGACTACGCCACGTCGGTGTACCCGCAGCCGTGGTTCGACGACCCGGACTTCCCCAACAACCTCGCCGCGATCTGGGACAAGAACTGGGGCTACCTCTACAAGAACAACGTGGCGCCCGTCCTGCTCGGCGAGTTCGGGACGACCCTCACCGACACGCGCGACCAGGCGTGGCTGCGCACGCTGATGGCCTACCTCGGCACGGGTGCGAGCGGGATGTCCTTCACCTTCTGGTCGTGGAACCCCAACTCGGGCGACACGGGCGGCATCCTCAACGGCGACTGGACGACCGTCAACACGGCCAAGCAGGCGTACCTCGACCCGTACCTGCTCGGCGCCTTCGACGGGAGCGGCGACCCCGGCGGCGGCGATCCCGGTGATCCGGGCACGCCCCCGGCGGTCTCCTGCAAGGTCGCCTACACCGTGCAGAACAGCTGGCAGGGCGGCTTCACCGCGCAGGTGACGATCACCAACAGCGGCTCGGACGCGCTGAACGGCTGGACGCTGGAGTTCGCCTTCCCCGGCGACCAGAAGGTCAGCCAGGGGTGGAGCGCGACGTGGTCCCAGTCCGGTGACGACGTGACCGCCGAGAGCACGGCCTGGAACGGCGCCGTCGCGCCGGGCGCGTCGCTCACGATCGGGTTCCAGGCGACGGGCTCGTCGTCCGGCACGCCCGCCGAGTTCGACCTCAACGACCAGCCCTGCGAGGCGTGATGTCCCGCAGAGCACTGCTCGCCACCGTCCTCGCGGCGGCGCTGCTCCCCTGGGCGGCGCCCGCCGCGCGGGCGGCGGACGGCCCGGCGCTGACCGTCGACCCGTCCGCGTCCCGGCACGCCATCAGCCCGTACGTCTACGGGATGAACTTCGCCGACGAGGACCTCGCGAAGGAACTGCGGCTCCCGGTACGGCGGTGGGGCGGCAACGCGACCACCCGCTACAACTACCTCTACGACGAGACGAACCGGGGCTCGGACTGGTACTTCGAGAACGTGCCGGGCCCGGCCCCCGACCCGGCCGCGCTGCCGGACGGCTCGGAGACCGACCAGTTCACCGAGCAGGACCGCCGGACCGGCACCGACACGATCCTGACCGTCCCGCTGATCGGCTGGACGCCGAAGGGCCGCGACTACACCTGCGGCTTCAGCATCGAGAAGTACGGGCCGCAGCAGAAGGCCGACGGCGAATGGCGGCCGGACTGCGGCAACGGCGTCAAGACCGACGGCACCAACGTCACCGGCAACGACCCGGCTGACACCAGCGTCCCCGCCGGACCCGCGTACGTCACCGACTGGCTGGCGCACCTGACCGGCAAGTACGGGACGGCGGCGGACGGCGGCGTCCGGTTCTACAACCTCGACAACGAACCCGATCTCTGGCACGCGACCCACCGGGACGTCCACCCGAAGGGCGCGGGCTACGACGAGATGCGCGACCAGACGTACGCGATCGCGTCCGCCGTGAAGGCCGCCGATCCGGGCGCGAAGACGCTCGGCCCGGTCGGCTGGGGCTTCCAGTCGCTGACGATGTCCGGCCTGGACAAGCAGACGTGCGACGCCCAGGGCGGCGACTGCTGGTCCGACCCGCCGGACCGGGCCGCGCACGGCGGCACGCCCTTCGCGGCCTGGTACCTGCAGCAGATGAAGGCGTACGAGAAGGAGCACGGCACCCGCATCCTCGACTACTTCGACGAGCACCTCTACCCGCAGCAGAGCGGGGTGGCGCTCGGCGACGCGGGCGACGCGGCGACGCAGGAGCTCCGGCTGCGCTCCACCCGCCAGCTCTGGGACCCCGCCTACACCGACGAGAGCTGGATCGACCAGCCGATCCAGTACATCCCGCGCATGCGTGAGCTGGTGGACGAGAACTACCCCGGCACCAAGCTCGCGATCACCGAGTACAACTGGGGTGCGCTCGGCCACCTGAACGGCGCGCTCGCGGAGGCCGACGTCCTCGGCATCTTCGGGCGCGAGGGCCTCGATCTCGCCACGCTGTGGGCGCCGCCGGCCGCCACCGACCCCGGGGCGTACGCCTTCCGGATGTACCGGAACTACGACGGCGCCGGTTCCGCGTTCGGCGACACGTCCGTGCGCGCGGCGAGCACCGACCAGGACGAGCTGGCCGTGTACGCGGCGCAGCGCTCGTCCGACGAGGCGCTCACGCTGATGATCGTGAACAAGTCGCTCACCGACGACCTCACGAGCAAGGTGTCGATCGCCGGGCGGTCGGGCTCCGAGCCCGCGGAGGTGTACCGGTACAGCGGCGCCGACCTGTCGTCGATCGTCCACGCGCCGGACGTGACCGTCGGGTCGGACGGGTTCACCTCGACGTTCCCCGCGTCCTCGGTCACGCTGGTCGAGATCCCGGCCGACGACGGCCCGGCCGCGTCGGCGTGCACGGTCGACTACAAGGTGCTCAGCCAGTGGGGGAGCGGGTTCACGGCGCAGGTCACCGTGACCAACACCGGGACCTCGCCGGTCTCCGGCTGGACGCTCGGGTTCGCCTTCGCCGCCGACCAGCGCGTGACCGGCGGCTGGAGCGCCGCATGGGCGCAGGACGGCGCGGACGTCACCGCCCGCAACCTGTCCTGGAACGCCGCCATCCCGCCGGGCGGCAAGGTGCAGATCGGCTTCAACGGCTCCAGCACCGGAACGAACCCGCCCCCGTCCGCCTTCACCTTGAACGGCGCCCCCTGCAAAACCTGACCGCTTTCCGTTGACCTGCGGCGTGTTGTTGTTATCAGGCGTCTCATAACAACAACACGCCGCAGGTGAACGAGGTCAGTGGTCGCAGGGGGAGTTGCCTGCGTGATCGTGGGGTTCTGCGGTCTCCGCCACATGGCGGGGGCCGTGGGCGTCCTCGCAGTGGACGTGCGCGCCGCCCGACGGCCCGGCCACGTGGTCGACCTCCAGTGTCGTGTGCGTGATCCCGTACGCCTCGCGCAGCAGCTCCTGGAGATCGCGCCGGACGGCGTGGCAGTCGCCCTGCGTGTCGACGAGCACGTGCGCCGACAGCGCCGGGTAGCCGGAGCTGACCTCCCACACGTGCAGGTCGTGGACCTCCTCCACGCAGGGGCGGCGGGCCAGCCGGGCGCCGAGCTCGGACGGGTCGACGCCCGCCGGCGCCGCCTCCATGAGCACCCGTCCCGCGTCCCGCAGCAGCCCGTACCCGGCCTTGACCATCAGCGCCGCCACCACCAGCGAGGCGACCGCGTCGGCGCGGGACAGCCCCGTCGTCCAGACGACGAGGCCGGCGACCGCCGTCGCGATGAACGCGAACAGGTCGTTGAGGATGTGCTGGAACGCGCCCTCGACGTTCAGGCTGCTGCGGTCCGCCCGGCTGATCAGGTGGGTCGCCGCGACGTTGACGGCGATGCCGGCGAGGGCCGTCCAGAACACGAACTGGCCCTCGACGGGCGGCGGGTCGATCAGCCGGCGGACGCCCTCGTAGACGAAGTACGCCGCCAGCAGGATCAGCGTCAGCCCGTTCAGCTGCGCGGACAGGATCTCCGCGCGGCGCAGCCCGAACGTGTAGCCGCCCTTCGGCGGGCGCGCCGCGATGCGCATCGCGACCAGCGCCAGTGCGATCGCGAACGCGTCGGTCATCATGTGCGCCGCGTCGGAGATCAGCGCCAGCGAGCCGGAGACCAGGCCGATGACGACCTCGACCGCCATGAACGCCAGGATCAGCGCCAGCGCCCCGGTGAGCAGCCGCCGGTCGGCCCCCGCCGAGATGGCGTGCCCGTGGCCGTGCCCGTGCCCGTGCCCGCCCTTGTGGTCCCGGCCGTCCCCGATCATGAGCCTTCCTCCCCGTGGCCGATGTGGGTGAGGGCGAGGTCGAGCAGCATCCGGACGTGCGAGTCGTCCAGCCGGTAGTAGGCCATCCGGCCCGCCCGGCGGACCCGGACGACGCGGTTGGCGCGCAGCAGGCGCAGCGCGTGCGAGACCGCCGACTCCGAGTGCCCGCAGGACGCGGCGATGTCGCACACGCACATCTCACCCCCTTCGAGCAGCGCGATGATCACCCGCAGCCGGCCGGGGTCGGACAGCAGCCCGAACACCTGCGCCAGCTCGGTGATCGTCTCCGCGCCCGGGAGTGCGGCGGTGACCAGGGCGACCTTCTGCGGGTCGACCACCCGGACGGTGCACGCGTCGGCGGCCGCCTCGGCGGGCGCGACATCTGAAGCACTGCTCATATGAGCAAATGTAGCGTACGGCCGGGACTACGAGATCTGGGGGGCGGGGTCCTCGGACGGCGGCAGCGAGATCGGGGTGTGCGGCTCGTCCTCGGGCCGCTCCATCCCACCGGTTCCCGTACCCGGGTCGTCCGGCGCCACGCCCGGCGACCCGGACGTTCCGGGCGCGGGCGACTCGGTGCCGGGGGAGGACCCGGCCGCCGGGCTCGCGGGCGACTCCGGCCCGGGTGACTCCGGCGCCGGCGACTCGGCGCTCGGCGAGTCCAGCCCGGACTCCGACGGCGCGGGCGAGTCGCTCGCGGTGGTCTCCGTCTCCGTGGCCGGCAGCGCGGTGGGCGGGCCGTCCGACTCGCCGCCGGTCGCGCGGGGCCGCTCGAACCCCATCGTCGCCTCCGGATCGACGAGGACGAAGGTGACGATCGTTCCCTTCCGGGAATCCCGCGGCCGGATCTTCGTGACATTCCGCTTCTCGAATCCCGGCCAGGAGCGGCCGGTGTAGGACGCGTTCCCCGTGGAGATCTTTTTCTCCGGCGGGGTCAGCGGATTACCGCAATTGCACTTCACCACGGGCACACCGTAACCATTGACCAGGACGCCCATTCCCGCCTGCAGCACGGCGGGCCCGCTCGTGGCCTTCCCGTCGTGGTAGCCGTGGTTGGTCACCAGCGTGTCGGTGCGCAGCAGCACCGGCGTCAGCCGCGACACATAGCGCGGGATGTCGCCCACCGGGATGCCCTGCACCTGCGCCCACGCCCGCGCCTTGTCGGGGTTGGCCCGCAGGAACGCGATGAGCTTCTGCTGGTCGCAGCTCGACGCCCGGCGCGTCCCGCCGTACAGGCCGGGGGAGTCGCCGTCCTTCGTCCCGCCCGCCGCGGGACGCTCCTTGACGTCCATCGTGTCGGTGCCGGCCACCAGCGTGTACGGGTCGGGCCCCGGCGACCCCACGGTCAGCCGGGTGATGGCGGCGCCCGCGTCCCCGCAGCCGGCCAGCGCGCCCGCCGCCAGCGCGAGCGCCGCGACCGCCCCCGCGGCGGCCCGCCGCCGGGCAATGGGCGAATGAATCTCGAACATGCGTCTACTCCCGCTCCGGACCGGCCGAACCTATACTCTTCGATGCCGGGCGGAGCGGATTTGTGCGCGGCGGAATGCTGACTTTTTCGCGGGGGTGCGAAATGGCGGGCCCGATTCCCCTCGACACCTCCGACCCGGCGAGGCTCGGCGGCTGGGAGCTGCTCGCCCGGCTCGGCACCGGCGGGCAGGGCATGGTCTACCTGGGCCGCCCGCTGGACCCGGACGCGCGGCCGTCCCGAGTGGCCGTCAAACTCCTCCACGCCCGGCTGCTGGGCGACGCGGACGCCCGCGAGCGCTTCGTCCGCGAGCTGGCCCTGCTCCAGCGCGTCGCCGGGTTCTGCACCGCGCAGATGCTCGCCGCCGACATGGCGGGCGACCGCCCCTACATCGTCAGCGAGTACGTGCCAGGGCCGTCCCTGCGCGCCCTCGTCCAGGACCGCGGCCCCCGCACCGGCGCCGACCTCGACCGCCTGGCGATCAGCTCGGTGACGGCCCTGTCCGCGATCCACCGCGCGAACGTCGCGCACCGCGACTTCAAGCCGCAGAACGTCCTGATGGGCCCGGACGGCCCCCGCGTGATCGACTTCGGCATCGCCCGCGCGTTCGACGCCGGCGCCACCCTGACCAGCCAGGTCGTCGGCACCCCCGCCTACATGGCGCCCGAGCAGTTCGCGGGCCGCGCCGGCCCCGCCGCCGACCTGTTCGCCTGGGCGGGCACCCTCCTCTTCGCCGCCACCGCCCGCGACCCCTTCGCCGGCGGCTCCCTTCCCGCCGTCATGTACAAGATCATGCACGAGACCCCCGACCTGACCCCCCTGCCCGGCCCCTTGGCCGAGGTGGCCGCCGCCTGCCTGTCCAAGGACCCGTCCACCCGACCCACCTCAGAAGAGGTCCTCCTCTGGCTCCTAGGCCACCGCTC
>NZ_SMJW01000583.1 GCF_004348335.1 Actinomadura bangladeshensis
CCCCGCCAAGCCCACAGCAACCAAGCACGACACCACAACGCCTGCACTCCGCCAGCCGCGATGGCGCATCCGGAAACGGCATTGCTTCCAGACAGCATCACCGAGGCGCACAGGATGGAGGACTTCGTCGAAGGCACGCCCACACACGCCGCCGCACTAGCCCCTCACAGACCGCCGCTCCAACCCCACCACGCAGCTACGACACAAGCCACACGCCCAAACCGCAGACACCGCACAGCGCAATAACCAACCAGCGCACTACGCGCGACCCGGCGGCCCGCACATCGCCGCACCAGGCCACACAGAGCCGCCGCCCCAAGACCACACGCGACCGAACCTCGATTCATCCCCACCAGGCGTTACATCGCACCCGCAGCCACCTCACCAACCCACCGCCGCACCAGAACGCCGCCGCAGCAGAACGCAAGGCACAGCACAGGCCAGTAGACCCAGTCCCGCCCCGCACCACTTCGTCATCACACCACCACACCAGGCCGCGCAGGCACCGTACGCGCGACCAGCCCCGCCCCCGCACCACTTCACCAACACACCGTCGCACGAGCTCGCGCAGGCTCCGCACAGGCCACCGACCCTGCACCACTTCCTCAATGCAACTGCACCACGCCGCGCCAGAACCGCATAGGCGACCAACCCTCACGGCACCCCGCAGCGGTGCATGTCAACGACGGGCGAGTTTTCACGCGTCGCCGACAGTGCAGGGGCCACGTGCCCCTGCACTGT
>NZ_SMJW01000584.1 GCF_004348335.1 Actinomadura bangladeshensis
GCCCCCCACATCGGGGGTCCGGGGGTCGCCCCCCGGGTCAACACAACGAAGGAGTGGCGGGGAAGGAGCGAACGCTCCGACCACACCACTCCCAACTCGTTCGTGGAGCTATGGGGATTCGAACCCCAGACCTCCTCCATGCCATGGAGGCGCGCTACCAACTGCGCCATAGCCCCGCCGCCGCGTGGACGTTCATCCCGCAGCGCCCCGCCAGTGTATAGGACGGCGGGGCGTGGTCTCGAATCGTTTGCGGGTCAGGTGCCGGCGTCGGGGCGGTCGTCGCTGAGGACGGGTTCGGGGAGGGTGCCGGCGTTGTGCTCGGCGAGGCGCCAGCCGCCGTCGCGCATCTCGGTGATGACGGACCAGCAGCAGTTGGACAGGCCGCCGAGGCGTTCCCAGGTCTCTTCGGGGAGGCCGAGGAGGTGGGACATGCCGAGGCGCAGGGCGGCACCGTGCGAGGCGACGACGAGCTGGCCGTCGGGCGGGAGTTCGTCGAGGGCGCGTTCGAGGGCGGCGCCGACGCGCTTGGCGACCTGGGCGCTGGTCTCGCCGCCGGGCGGCTGCCAGGCGGCGTGCTCGGCGGGGTAGCGTTCGCGGATCTCGCGTGAGGTGAGGCCCTCCCATGCGCCGCCGTCGCGTTCGATGAGGTCCTTGTCGTAGCGGACGTCGAGCCCGGTGATGTCGGCGAGCGCCTGCGCGGTGTCGGCGGCGCGGCGGAGGGGGGAGGCGAGCAGGGCGG
>NZ_SMJW01000585.1 GCF_004348335.1 Actinomadura bangladeshensis
GTGGGCGAGGGGCCAGGCCGGGTCGGCGCCGCCGGCGGGGGCGCCGGGGTTGCCGAACAGGTCGCGGCAGGCGGCGGTGAGGGCGCTGACGGGGTTCCAGTCGGCGATGACCTGCAGGGCCTTGGGCATGCCGCCGGTGGGGACGAAGGAGTTGGACAGCATGGTGACCGGGAACACCAGCGGGATGAGCTGGTCGGCGGTCTGCTCGTTCTTGACGATGAGGCCGAGGTAGCAGCCGGCCCAGCTGAGCGCGTACCGCATGAGGGCCAGCAGCGCGAACGCCTCGATGGTGGGCCAGACGCCGTGGTGGGCGCGCCAGCCGACGGCCAGCCCGGCGGCGGCCATGATCGCCATGCCGAGGACGCCGTTGAGGATCTCGGCGCCGGTCTGCCCGATGGGGACGGCGGAGCGGGCCATGGGCATGGAGCGGAACCGGTCCATGACGCCGCGGGAGGCGTCGGTGGCGACCCGCAGGGTGACGGCCATGGTGGCGGTGAAGGTGACCATGGCGAACAGGCCGGGCATGAGGTATTCGCGGTAGTCGCCGCCGCCGGGGACGGCGATGGCGCTGCCGAACACGTACCCGAACAGCACGACCATGACGGCGGGGAAGATGAGCGCGGCGACGAGCTCGCCGGGCTCCTGCCGGATGCGCGACAGTTCCCGGCCGATGAGGACGAGGCCGTCGGCGAGCGTCCAGCGCAGCCGCCCGGCGCGGGTGGCGGG
>NZ_SMJW01000586.1 GCF_004348335.1 Actinomadura bangladeshensis
GGGCTCTCCTCGCCGACCTGCGGTCCCGGGCCGGGCTTGCCGGGCGGGGCGGCGCCGGCGTTGCGCGCGAACAGCGAGAGCTCGTTGATCAGGCTTCCGCCGCCGTTCTTCTTCGCGTTGGCCCAGGCCTTGGCGGTCGTGCCCGGCGCGACGCTCCACGAGTAGGCGCGCAGCTTCCCGCCGACGACCACGGCGTAGGTGCCCTTGCGCTTCACCGCCTGGTAGATGTCCACGATCAGCCGGTTGTAGGCGGTGGCCCGGTCGGGCAGCGTCCCGGCCGGGAAGATCGCGATGTACACGGGGAGGCGGGCGGTCTCCAGCGGGCCGCGCAGCTTGTCGAGCTGGCCGTCGCTCAGGTCCTGGACGCCGGGGGAGATGTAGAGCCCGCCGTTCTCGGTGAGGCTCTCCACCACGTCGGCGAGCTCGACGCCGCTCGGCGCCGCGGCGAGGGCGCCGGGGGCGCCCAGCGGCACGAGTAGGGCCGCCAGCGCGATCGGGATCGCGGCGCGGCGGACCGGCTGGGGCGGCAGGGACGGCACGGACGGCCTCCTCAGGAGGGGATGAACAGCACTGATGGGGCGATTGTATGGATCGCCGCTCCGTCCGAGCGTCGATTCGCGCCATTGCCGGGCAGGACGGGCGCTCCGGCCGGAACTGGCCGCCCTCAGCGTACGGCGGGTGACTCCGAGCGGGGCGGCGGCCCGGCGGCCGGGCCGGCGGGGGC
>NZ_SMJW01000587.1 GCF_004348335.1 Actinomadura bangladeshensis
CATCCCGCACCCCGCCCGCACACGCGAACGCCGAGGCCCCGGCGAGATCGAACTCGCCGGGGCCTCGGCGTTCAAGCCGGTGTGGTGGTCGCCTCACGGCGAAAGGCACAACGAAGCTCCAGCCCGGACCGCATGGGACCGGCGGTATTCCCCGAAGGCATCAGGTAGAGCCCGGGGGACACATGCCACACCGACGCATCCACTGTAACGGCTCCGGGCGGGTGACCGCTCCACCGGCACCCCGCGCGCCGTCCACCTCACCCCGGAGTGAGGGTTGCCTGCGCCCGTGCACCGCCCCGCCGCCGGACGCGTCCCTGACTATGACCGCACGCCGGACGAGCCGGCACGAGACGGGGGACAGCGCCATGACGACCACGGGGCCCGGAACCGCACGGCCCGACCCGGCCGGAACCACGACCCGCGACCACGACCACCCGGACGGCGCCGCCGGTCGCGGCCCGGACGCCCTCGGCGCCGCCGCGTGGGACCTGCCCGCCGAGGCCCGCGCCGCGTCCCGCGCCCGCGACCTCACCGCCCGCACCCTGCACCGCTGGCACCTCGCCGACCCCGCGGCAGCCGGCGACATCGTCCTCATGGTCGACGAGCTCGTCACCAACGCCGTCGTCCACGGCACCGGGCCCGTCCGCCTCGCCCTGCGCCTGGACGGGACGCTCCTCACCGCCGAGGTCAGCGACGCCCACCCCGCCGAGCCCGCCG
>NZ_SMJW01000588.1 GCF_004348335.1 Actinomadura bangladeshensis
GGGCCGGTCAGGGCGGCGGCCCGTTCGATCGCCTGGAGCGCGAACTCCTGGGTGCGGGTGAGCCCGCGCGGCCCGGCGGGGGAGGAGCCGGGCTCTGTCTGCTTCGGCGCGCCCGCGAGCTGGGCCTTCGCGCTGAGCCCGTAGGACAGGAACAGCAGCACGACGAACGCGGCGAGGTACAGCAGGTGCTCGATCAGGCCACCCCACCGCCCCTTGAACACGTCGAGGACGGCGAACATGGCGAAACCCGCCATCCACCCGGCCAGCGGCGGCACGAACAGGAGGTCGCGGCGGAGCGCCACGCCCGCCACCGCGCACAGGACGAGCAGCGCCTCGACCGCCTTGACGGCGACGAGGACGCCCGCGGCCGGGCCGGACCCGAAGTAGCCCTCGGTCTCCTCCACCCGGTCGCCCCACAGCAGGACGCCGCTGACCAGCCCCGTCACCCCGTACGCGAGGAGGAACACCCCGACCGCGTAGTGGAACCGGTGCCACGTCCGCACACCCGAGGCCGGCCGTACGTCCGCGCCCACCGTCATGTTCGCCCCCATGTTCCGGTTCATGTGCTACGCGCAAGATATCCCGGATAGGGTCCCGGGGACCTCCGAAACGCGGGCCGCCCCCGCCTCCCCGGCGCCGGTCCCGCCGCCGGCGCACCGCGCTGACCAGCGGATGTGCTTGCACCCGGGCCGGTGAAGGGGGAGGGTGGGC
>NZ_SMJW01000059.1 GCF_004348335.1 Actinomadura bangladeshensis
GGCTCCTTGCGGAGGTTCACCTGGGGCCGCGGCGCATGCTCCGACGGCAGGTCGCTGAGGACGGGCTCGAGGTCGGCGTACGTCTTGGCCTTGTAGACGGCGTCGATGCGCTCGGCGTGCTCCTCCGGCGTGATGCGCCCTTCCGCCAGCGCCTCGCGCAGGCGGTCGGCCACCTCGTCGCGGTCGGCGTCCGACGCGCGCATGCTCGCGGGTGACGGCGGGGCCGGAGGCTCGGAGCCGGAAGGCTGCTCGGGAAGACTCACCGCACCATCATCTCAAACGAGATGTGTCGCGACGAACCCCGTTACGGAAAAGTTCTCCGCCGCGCCCGGATCCGGCCGGGCGCGGCGGAGGCGCTGAGCCCCGCGGGGCTCAGCTCTTGCGGAGGTAGTAGGTGAGCCCCAGGTCCTCGTCGCGGGTCGCGGGGACGCCGGCGGGGCGCCCCTCGCTCACCGCGGTCGCGAGGACCTCGGCGGCCACCTCGGCGGTGTGGGCGCGCAGCGCCTCCGCGAGGTCGGTGCCGGTCGCCTCCCACCACAGCTCGATGCGGTCGGTGACCTCCAGCCCGGCGGCCTTGCGTGCCTCCTGGACGAGCCGGACGGCCTCCCGCACCAGCCCCGCGCGGCGCAGCTCGGGCGTGACCGTGAGGTCGAGCGCGACGGTCTCGCCGGCGGCGCTCTCCACCGCCCAGCCGCTGCGCGGCCGCTCGGTGACGATCACGTCGTCGGCGGTCAGGGGCACCGTGCCGAGGCCGGCGGCCTCCACCTCGGCCGTGCCCGCGCGGACCGCCCGCACGAGGTCGGCGGCGCCGGCGGAGGTGATCGCCTTGGCGACCTTCGGGGTGTCCTTGGCGTAGCGCTTGCCGAGCTCCCGGAAGTTCGGCTTGACCTCGTACTCGACGAGGTCGCCGCCGATCGAGGACAGCTCCTCGAACGCCTGGACGTTCAGCTCCTCGGAGATCTGCGCCCGCAGCTGCGCGGGCAGCGCGGACCAGCCGGGGGCGCCGACGAGGGCGCGGCCGAGCGGCTGGCGGGTCCGGACGCCGCTCGCGGACCGCGCGGAGCGCCCGAGCTCGACCAGCCGCCGGACGAGCGCCATCTGCGCGGTCAGCGCCTCGTCGAGGAGGCTCTCGTCGACGGCCGGCCAGTCGGCCAGGTGCACCGACTCGGGGCCGTCCTCGGGGCGGATGACGTCCCAGACGTGGTCGGTGATGAACGGGACGATCGGCGCCATCAGCCGGGTGAGGGTCTCCAGGCACTCGTACAGCGTCGCGAACGCGGCCGCGCCCGCCGCGGTCTCCGGGCCCTCCCAGAAGCGCCGCCGGGACCGCCGCACGTACCAGTTCGACAGGTCGTCCACGAACTGCGAGAGGCGCCGGCCCGCGCGGGCGGTGTCGAACTCCTCCAGCGCCGCGTCGACCTCGCGGACGGTGCGGTGCAGCTCGGCGAGCGCCCAGCGGTCCAGGAGCGGCCGGTCGGCGGGTGCGGGGGCCTCCGCCAGCCGGTCCGGCGTCCAGGCGCGCCCCTGCGACTCGGCCGCGTTGGCGTACAGGACGAAGAACGAGGCGGTGTTCCAGTACGTGAGGAGGACCTTGCGGACGATCTCCTCCAGGGCCCCGTGCCCGACCCGGCGGGACGCCCACGGCAGCCCGCTCGCGGCCATGAACCAGCGCACCGCGTCGGCGCCGTGCTCGTCCATCAGCGGGATGGGCCGCAGCACGTTGCCGAGGTGCTTGCTCATCTTGCGGCCGTCCTCGGCGAGGATCAGGCCGAGGCACACGACGTTCTCGTAGGACGACCGGTCGAACACGAGCGTCCCGACGGCCATGAGGGAGTAGAACCAGCCGCGGGTCTGGTCCTGGGCCTCGCAGATGTACTGGGCCGGGTAGGCGCTCTCGAAGACGTCGTTGTTGCGGTAGGGGGCGCCCCACTGCGCGAACGGCATCGACCCCGAGTCGTACCAGGCGTCGATGACGTCGGGCACGCGGCGCGCCTCGGCCCCGCACGTGTCCGATTCCGCGTCTCCGACACGGGCAGAGCACGGGATCGTCACGTCGTCCACGTACGGCCGGTGCGGGTCGAGCGCGGACAGGTCGCGTCCGGCCAGCTCGCCCAGCTCCTTGAGGGACCCCACGCAGGTGACGTGGTCCTCGTCCTCGCCGCAGACCCACAGCGGGAGGGGAGTGCCCCAGTAGCGGCTGCGCGACAGCGACCAGTCGACGTTGTTGCGCAGCCATTCCCCGTACCGGCCGTGCTTGACCGTCTCGGGGTACCAGTTGGTCTTCTCGTTCTCCTCCAGCAGCCGGTCCTTGATCTGCGTGGTCCGGATGTACCAGGCGGGGAGCGCGTAGTAGAGCAGCGGCGTGTGGCAGCGCCAGCAGTGCGGGTAGCTGTGCTCGAAGTGCCCGCCGCGGTACAGCAGCCCGCGCGCGCGCAGGTCGTCGGTGAGGGGCTCGTCGGCGTCCTTGAAGAACTTGTTGCCGACCAGGGGCACCTCGCGCAGGAACCGCCCGTCCGGCCCGATCGGGTTGACGATGGGCATCCCGTACCGCTTGCAGACGGTCATGTCGTCGCCGCCGAACGCGGGCGCCTGGTGGACGAGCCCGGTGCCGTCCTCGACGGTGACGTAGTCGCCGAGCACCACGTAGTGCGCGTCGGGGATGTCGACCAGGTCGAAGGGCCGCTTGTAGGCCGTCCGCTCCAGCTCGGTCCCCTGGAAGGCGGCGAGCCGCTCGGCGTCCTCGCCGAGCACCTGGCCGACGAGGGGCTCGGCCACGACGAGGACCTCGTCCGAGCCCGCCGGGCGGGCCGCGACGTAGGTGACGTCGGGGTGGACGGCCACGGCCGTGTTGGACACCAGCGTCCACGGGGTCGTGGTCCAGATGAGCAGCGAGGCGCCCATCTCGGCCAGCGGGCCGGACGTGGCGGGCATCCGCACGTACACCGACGGGCTGGACACCGTCTCGTACCCGCCGGGCTGGCCCAGCTCGTGGTCGGACAGGCCCGTCCCGCAGCGCGGGCAGTAGGGGGTGATGCGGAAGTCGCGGAACAGCAGGCCCTTGTCGAACACCTGCTTCAGCGACCACCAGACGGCCTCGACGTACTCGGGGTCCATCGTCCGGTAGGCCTGGTCGGTGTTGACCCAGTAGCCCATGCGCTCGGTCATCTCTTCGAACGCGTCCACGTGGCGCAGGACCGACTCGCGGCAGCGGGCGTTGAACTCCGCGACGCCGTACTCCTCGATGTCCTTCTTGCCGGTGAGGCCGAGCTCCTTCTCCACGGCGACCTCGACGGGCAGCCCGTGGCAGTCCCAGCCGGCCTTGCGGGGGACGTGGTGGCCCTTCATGGTCTTGAAGCGGGGGAAGACGTCCTTGAACACGCGGGCCTCGACGTGGTGGACGCCCGGCATGCCGTTGGCGGTGGGCGGGCCCTCGTAGAACACCCAGGGCTCGCCGGACGCGGTGCGCTCCAGCGACCGCTCGAAGACCTTGTTCTCCTGCCAGCGGCGCAGCATGTCCCGCTCCAGGGCGGGCAGATCGACCTGCGCGGGCAGCGGCCGAAAAGCTCGGCTCACGATGGCGGACCTCCGGATCGACGTGACCACGTTGACCGGAGGGACGAGGCGCGCGCCCCGCGGTACCACCCTCCTTGACCGCACCCGCACGGCACGGCCCGCTTCGTTCGAGTCTCGGCTGCCGGGTCTACTGCGCCCGCGGACCGGGTCCGGGGCGGTTCTTCCGGCGGCTCGGGGGTGATCAGACCGCCGCGCTCGCCCCCGGGCTCGCACCGTCCCCGGGTCGCTCATGGCCGCGTTCGGCGGCAGGTGTCCCCGTCAGGGCCTGCCGTAGGACTACTCGGTGAACTCTAACGCACGCGCGGGCCCGGCTCTTCCCCGTCTCCGGCCGCGACCGGCCCGGCGGGCGGCGTGTCGTTCCTTTGCGATTCCGTGCGCCGGAGCAGGGTTTCCAGGCGATCGGCGGGCGGGCATAAGCGGTCGGTACCACGGCCCAGGTTGTTTACCGCGCCCGAGAAAGGGGACTTATGCTGCCCGCACTGCCCGTCGAGGCGATCAGCGCGAGGGAGGCCGACATGGCCGGCGCGACGAAGGGCACGCTGCCCGCACAGAAACCGCCCGCCGGGAAACCGGCCGCCGGGGAGCGGCCCGCGGCGGGCCGCAAGACCCGGGGCAAGGCCCCCGCCGCGAAGAAGGCGGCGCGCAAGCCCGCCGGGCCGGCGCCGAAGCCGGAGGAGGGCCGGGCCGAGGCCGCGGCGGCCGGCGCGGCCAAGGCGGCGGAGCTGCCGGTGCGCGAGGGCGAGCACCGCTGGACGGCCGGCGAGCTCGCCGAGGTGCGGGCCGGGCTCCAGGAGCAGGGCGAGGCCCTGCGCGCCGAGATCGCCGCGTCCGCCAGCCAGATCGCCGAGGGCGACGGCAGCGACGGGGCCGGCGACGACCAGGCCGACGCGGGCGCCAAGACCTACGAGCGCGAGCACGAGCTCGCGCTGTCCTACAATTCACAGGACCTGCTCGCCCAGATCGAGCGGGCCGTCCAGCGGATGGACGCCGGCACGTATGGGATCTGCGAGTCCTGCGCCAGGCCGATCGGCAAGGCGCGCCTCCAGGTCTTTCCGCGTGCGACCCTGTGTGTGACATGCAAACAACGCGAGGAACGTCGCTGAGCGACTCAACGAACCCAGAGGGCGGGGCCGGGGAATCCACGGGATCTCCTCGGCCGCGCCGCGTCGGCGTGCTGGTCGCCGTGGCCCTGGCCGCGCTGATCGCCGACATCGTGTCCAAGATCATCGTGGTGGCGACGCTGCAGGACCGGGAGCCGATCCGGCTGCTCGGCGGGCTGCTGACGCTGCTGGAGACCCGCAACAGCGGGGCCGCCTTCTCGATCGGCACCGGCTACACGGTCGTGTTCACCCTGATCGCCTGCGGCGTGGTGGCGGCCATCCTGCGGACCGCCCGCAACCTGCGGAGCCTCCCGTGGGCCGTGTGCCTCGGGCTGCTGCTCGGCGGCGCGCTCGGCAACCTCATCGACCGGCTGGTGCGCGCCCCGGCCCCGCTGAAGGGCCACGTCGTCGACTGGATCCAGCTGCCGCACTGGCCGGTGTTCAACCTGGCCGACTCGGCGATCGTGTGCGGCGGCGTCCTCGCCGTGCTGCTGGCGGCGCGCGGCCTGCAGGTCGACGGGACCCGCATCGCCGACACCGCCGACGACGACCCCCCGGAGCCGGACGCCAAGGCCGAGCCCGAGCCCGAGTCCAAGGCCGCGCCCGAGTCCGGGGCCGAGCCCGAGGCCGCGCCGGAAGCGGAGTCCGCGGCCGGGGAGCCGGAGGCGGCTCAGGAAGAGAAGCGGTCCTGATGGGCGACGTGCGGAACCTGCCCGTGCCGGACGGGCTGGAGGGCGAGCGGGTCGACGCGGCGCTGGCCCGGCTGTTCGGGCTGTCCCGGAGCAGCGCGGCCGAGATCATCGCCGCGGGCGACGTCCTGCTGGACGGCGCGGAGGTGGCGACCAAGTCCGAGCGGCTGCGCGCCGGGGCCTGGCTGGAGGTCACGCTCCCGCCCCCGCCGGCGCCGCCCGCGCCGGTCGCCGAGCCCGTCCCCGGGATGGGCATCCTGTTCGAGGACGACGACATCGTCGTGGTGAACAAGCCGATCGGCGTCGCCGCCCACCCCACCACCGGCTGGACGGGCCCGACCGTCCTCGGCGGGCTGCTCGGCGCCGGGCACACGATCGCGACGAGCGGCGCGTCCGAGCGGCAGGGCATCGTCCACCGGCTGGACGCCAACACCACCGGCGCGATGGTCGTGGCGAAGAGCGAGATCGCGTACTCGCGGCTCAAGCGCGCGTTCAAGGAGCGCCGCATCGACAAGCGCTACCAGGCGCTGGTGCAGGGCCATCCGGACCCGTTCCGGGGGACCGTCGACGCGCCGATCGACCGGCATCCCTCCGGCGACGGCCGGTTCGCGGTCGTGGCCGGCGGCAAGCCGTCGGTCACGCACTACGACACGGTCGAGGCGTTCCGGGCCGCGACGCTGCTCGACATCGTCCTGGAGACGGGGCGCACCCACCAGATCAGGGTGCACATGTCCGCGATCCGGCACCCGTGCGCGGGGGACATGGCCTACGGCGCCGACCCGACGCTCGCGGCCCGGCTCGGCCTGAAGCGGCAGTGGCTGCACGCCGTCCGGCTGGGGTTCGAGCACCCGACCAGGGGCGAGTGGGTCGAGTTCCAGAGCCCCTACCCGGACGACCTGGCCCGCGCCCTGGAGATCGTCGCGGCGGAGTCCTGACCGCCGAGTCCTGACCGCTACAGGCCGAGCAGGCGCAGCCCGGCGGTGACGCCGGCGGCGATGATCAGCACGACCAGGAACGGGGCGCGCAGCACGAGCGCGGCGACGGCCGCGCCGAGGCCCGCGAGCCGCGCGGGGTCGAAGTCCAGCGACTTCCCGTCGGCGAGGGCCTGGACGGCGATCAGCGCGGTCAGCAGCGCCACCGGCACCAGTTCGGTGAACCGGCGCACCCGCGGGTCGTCCAGGACCCGCTGCGGGGTGACGAGCCCGGCGAGCTTGAGCGCGTAGCAGCCGAGCCCGGTCGCGATCACCGCGATCCACACGCTCACGGCGCCTCCCTGCGCAGCAGGGCGGGCAGCGCGGCGACGGCGGCCAGCATGACCGGGACGCCGGGCGGCAGCAGCGGCGTCGCCACGACCGCGATCACGGCCGCGGCCACCGCGACCCGCACCGCGCCCCCGCCGCCGGTCAGGCGCGGCCACAGCAGCGCCAGGAAGGCGGCCGGGCCGAGGACGTCCAGGCCGATGGCGTCGGGGTCGCCCAGCCGGGCCGTGCCGGCCGCGCCGAGCAGCGTCGTCGCGTTCCAGGCCAGGTAGAGGCTGATCGCGGTGGTGTAGAACCCGGCGCGGGCCGCCGCCGGGCCGGGCTGCGCGGTCGCGACGGCGGCGGTCTCGTCGATGACGACCTGCGCGGTGACGAGGCGGCGCCACCCGCGCACGCGGAGCGTCCGGGCGAGCCGCATCCCGTACAGGGCGTTGCGCCCGCCGAGCAGGACCGCGCCGAGCGAGCCGGCGACGAGCCCGCCGCCCCCGCCGATGACGCCCGCCAGCGCGAACTGGGACGCGCCGGTGAAGGCCAGCAGGCTCAGCACGCACGCCTGCGCGACGCCGAGGCCCGCGGTGACCGCCGCGGCCCCGAACGCGAGCCCGGAGATCCCCACCGCGACGCCCACGCTCAGCCCGGCCCGGACGGCCGACGCCCGCGCGCCCTCGTCCGACCCGGCGCCCTCGTCCGGCCCGGTGGCCTCCAGCGTGCTCATCGGCGCGCTTCGGCCGCGTCCAGACCCGCCTCGATGACCGCGTTCATGACGCGGGCGAGCCGGTCCGGCCCGAGGGAGGGGGCGTGCGCGGCCATCGCCTCGACGATCTCCCGCTCGCGGCGGGGGTCGCGGCCGGCGAAGCCGCCGACCGGCTTGAGCCGCTGGACGGCGGCGGCCACGGCGGCGCGGTGCTCCAGCAGGACGGCGAGCGCGGCGTCGAGCTCGTCGATCGCGGCCCTGGCCTCGCCGAGGCCGGTGACGGCGGCGGCGTCCGGCAGCGCGACGCGCAGCTCGGCGGAGTCGATCACCTGGTCGTGCATGGCGGATTTCCCTCTCGTGCCTCGGCGGGCCGCACAGGGATCGGTTCGGTGCCCGGGCCGCGCCTGTCGATGGACGTCGATGCGAAAGGCGAAGCCCGATGGGGCTCCGCCTCGGCCGGCTCCGGGGTCGTCGCTCAGGTCGCGGCGGCGACCGGCTCGCCCGGGGCCGGCTGCGTAAACCTGAAATGGCGACGTTCCACGGGCCAGATGGTATGCGCCGCGGCCGCGTCAGCCAAACTCCGGACAATGTGTCTCACGTGCTGAGACGCCGGTCCGAGGAGTGATGGGCGCGTCGGGGCCCGTGGGACCCCAGAGGCGAGTTAGGCTCTCAGGACCGCGTCATCCCGGCGTCCGCCGGGATGACGACCTTCCCCCGGGACCGATGACGCCACCGCGTGCCCCCGGGCACGCGGGCGGTCGCATGCGATGAGCAGGAGGCGCAGCAGGCATGGCCGACTCTTTCGTTCACCTGCACGTTCATACCGAGTACTCCATGCTGGACGGAGCGGCCCGGCTGAAGCAGATGTTCGAAGAGGTGGAGCGGCAGAAGATGCCCGCGATCGCCATGACCGACCACGGCAACATGCACGGCGCCTACGAGTTCCACAAGCACGCCAAGGCCGCCGGTGTCACACCCATCATCGGCTGCCTGCCCGCCGGTCAGGAGATCGTCACCGCCGACGGCGTCAAGAACGTGGAGGACGTCCGAGAGGGCGATCTGGTCCTCACCCACCGCGGTCGTTTCCGGCGTGTGCTGCGGACCATGCGCAGGCAGTACTCCGGCAGGGCGTACACGATCGAGTTGGCGGGCCGGTACGGCCGTACCCTGACCCTCACCGAAGAGCACCCGGTTCTGGTCCGCACGCCGGACGGCCTGGTGGACTGGAAGAAGCCCGGAGACATCACACCGGGCCGCCGTACCGCCCGGGGCGGCGTGCATTCCTGGAACTCCTGGGCCTGCCTTCCCAAACTCGCAGATGAGCGGCAGACCCTCGACGTCCTGTCAGTGCTGCCCGCTGATTTCACGGAGGGCCCGGCCGGCGGTGTCGAGCGTTCGTATCCTTCGGGCGGGCGAGCGAGCGAGTCCTGGTCCGGGTTGCCCCGGCGGATCCCGCTGGATCACGGCTTCGGCTACCTGCTCGGTCTCTACGCTGCGGAAGGGCACCTGCAGAGCCGGGTTGGTGAGCCGACCGGCGGGATCGGCGTCACGCTCGGCCTCGCGGAGCGGGAACTCGCCGAGCGCTGGCGGAGTCTGCTCGGACGCCTCGGGATCGCGACCCAGACGTACGAGCGCCCGGAAAAGGGCTCCCAGGAGATCAACGCATGCTGTGTCCCGCTGGCCCTGATCCTGCGTGAACTGGTCGGCCGGGGGGCTCGCGGCAAGCGGGTCCCGGAGTGCGTCCTCAGCGGGCCCGCCGAGGTCCGTGCGGGCTTCGTCGAGGGATTCCTCGACGGCGACGGGCGCTCCCCGCGACGGGCGTCCAACGCGACCGGCCGCAGGGACCTCAAGGTCGCCTCACGGTCGCTGGCCTGGGGTGTGCGCGCGCTCCTGGCCGACAGGGGGCATTGGAGCACCGTGTCCAGCGGCACGGAGAAGGGGAACTTCCCCCAGGGCGAGAGCAACCGGGACTACCGCTGGTATCAGGTCTCCTATCACCCCGAGCGCGTGTACTCGCGCACTCTCGAAGACGACCGGTACCTGTACCGGCCGATCCGCCATGTGGAGCCCGTCGAGCTTGAGTGCGAGGTCTTCAACTTCGAGGTGGAGGAGGACAACTCCTACGTCTCGGACTTCATCCTGCACAACTGCGAGGCGTACATGGCGCCGGAGTCGCGGTACCACAAGAAGAAGGTCCAGTGGGGCGAGCCGAGCCAGAAGCGCGACGACGTCTCCGGCGGCGGGCTGATCAACCACATGACGCTGTGGGCGCGCAACCGGACCGGCCTGCACAACATGTTCAAGCTGTCGAGCCGCGCGTACACCGAGGGCTTCGTGTTCAAGTACGCGCGCATGGACGAGGAGCTGCTCGCCGAGCACGCCGACGGCGTGATGGGCACCACGGGCTGCCCGTCCGGCAAGATCCAGACGCGGCTGCGGCTCGGCCAGTTCGACGAGGCGCTGAAGGCCGCCGCCACCTTCCAGGACATCCTCGGCAGGGACAACTACTTCCTCGAGCTGATGGACCACGGGCTGGAGATCGAGCGCCGCGTCCGCGACGGCCTCATCGAGATCAGCAAGAAGCTGAACATCCCGCCGGTCGTCACGAACGACTCGCACTACACGCACGAGTCGGAGGCCACCGCGCACGACGCGCTGCTGTGCGTCCAGGTGGGCAAGCAGCTCGCCGACCCCGACCGGTTCCGCTTCGACGGGTCCGGCTACTACCTCAAGACGGCGGACGAGATGCGCGGCATCGACACGTCCGACATCTGGCTCGAAGGCTGCCGGAACACCCTCCTCGTGGCGGAGAAGGTCGACCCGGAGGGCATGTTCGAGTACCAGGACCTCAGCCCCCGCTTCCCCGTCCCCGAGGGCGAGACGGAGGAGAGCTGGTTCCGCAAGGAGGTCTGGAAGGGCCTGGAGCGCCGCTTCCCGGACGGCCTCCCCGAGGGCTACAAGGAGCAGGCCGAGTACGAGATGGGCGTCATCCTCGGCAAGGGGTACCCGTCCTACTTCCTCGTCGTCGCCGACTTCATCATGTGGGCCAAGGAGAACGGCATCCTGGTCGGGCCGGGGCGAGGGTCCGCGGCGGGCTCGCTGATCGCCTACGCGATGGGCATCACCGACCTCGACCCGATCCCGCACGGGCTGATCTTCGAGCGGTTCCTGAACCCCGAGCGCGCGTCCATGCCCGACATCGACATCGACTTCCCTGAAGACCGGCGCGCCGAGGTCATCAAGTACACGACGGAGAAGTGGGGCGCCGACAAGGTCTCCTTCATCGCCACGTTCGGCACCATCAAGGCGAAGGCCGCGATCAAGGACGCCGGCCGCGTCCTCGGCTTCCCGTACGCGCTCGGCGACCGGATCTCCAAGGCGTTCCCGCCCGCCGTCATGGGCAAGGACATCCCGCTGTCGGGCATCTTCGACGACAAGCACCCCCGCTACGGCGAGGCGGGCGAGCTGCGCAAGCTGTACGAGGAAGAGACCGACGTCAAGCAGATCATGGACCTGGCGCAGGGCCTGGAGGGGCTGATCCGCCAGACCGGCGTGCACGCCGCCGGGATCATCATGTCCGGTGAGACGATCACCGACCACGTGCCGATCATGCGCCGGGACGCCGACGGGGCGATCATCACGCAGTTCGACTACCCGACCTGCGAGACGCTCGGCCTGCTGAAGATGGACTTCCTCGGCCTGCGGAACCTGACGATCATCGACGACGCGCTCAAGGGCATCAAGAAGAACAAGGGCGTCGACGTCGACCTGCTCGGCCTCCCGCTGGACGACCAGAAGACCTACGACCTGCTCGCGCGCGGCGACACCCTCGGGGTGTTCCAGTTCGACGGCGGCCCGATGCGCTCGCTGCTGCGGCTGATGAAGCCCGACAACTTCGAGGACATCTCCGCCGTCGGCGCCCTGTACCGGCCGGGCCCGATGGGCGCGAACTCCCACACCAACTACGCGCTCCGCAAGAACGGCCAGCAGGAGATCACCCCGATCCACCCGGAGCTGGCCGAGCCGCTCAAGGAGATCCTCGACACGACCTACGGCCTGATCGTCTACCAGGAGCAGGTCATGGCGATCGCGCAGAAGGTGGCGGGCTACACGCTCGGCAAGGCGGACCTGCTCCGCCGCGTCATGGGCAAGAAGAAGAAGGCCGAGCTGGACGCCCAGTTCGTCGGGTTCGAGCAGGGCATGATCGACAACGGCTTCTCCAAGGAGGCCGTGAAGACGCTGTGGGACATCCTCGTCCCGTTCTCCGACTACGCCTTCAACAAGGCGCACTCCGCCGCGTACGGGCTCGTCTCCTACTGGACGGCCTACCTGAAGGCGAACTACCCGGCCGAGTACATGGCGGGGCTGCTGACGTCCGTCGGCGACGACAAGGACAAGAGCGCCCTCTACCTGTCGGAGTGCCGCCGGATGGGGCTGAAGGTCCTGCCGCCGGACGTCAACACGTCCGAGGCCGACTTCACCCCTCTCGGCGACACCGAGATCCGGTTCGGCCTGTCGGCGGTCCGCAATGTCGGCCACAACGTCGTGGACGGGATCGTCGCGGCCCGCAGGGAGAAGGGCGCCTACACCGACTTCAACGACTTCCTGAACAAGGTCCCGCCGCAGGCGTGCAACAAGCGGGTCGTGGAGTCGCTGATCAAGGCGGGCGCGTTCGACGAGCTGGACCACCAGCGCAAGGCGCTGCTGATGGTGCACGAGCAGGCCATCGACTCGGTCATCGACATCAAGCGCAAGGAGGCCATCGGCCAGGACTCCCTGTTCGGCGCGCTGGAGGACGACGGCGGCGAGGACGCCTTCACCGTCGCGATCCCCGAGGGCGAGGAGTGGGACAAGACCACCCTGCTGGCGTTCGAGCGGGAGATGCTCGGCCTGTACGTCTCCGACCACCCGCTCCTCGGCGTCGAGCACATCCTGGAGCGCGAGGCCGACTGCACGATCGCGTCGCTGAACGAGGGCGAGCGGCCGGACGGCCAGATCGTCATCGTCGCCGGCCTGCTGTCCGGCCTCCAGCGCAAGGTCACCAAGCAGGGCAACTCGTGGGCCATGTTCCAGCTGGAGGACCTGGCCGGCTCGATCGAGGTGCTGTGCTTCCCGTCGTCCTACCAGCTGTGCTCCACGCTGCTGGCCGAGGACGCGATCCTGATCGTCAAGGGCAAGCTCGACCGCCGCGAGGACGTCGCGAAGATCATCGCGATGGAGGTCACCCAGCCCGACCTCACGATCACCGACGCGACCGGCCCGCTCTCGGTGACGATGCCGCTCGGCCGCTGCACGCCGCCGACGGTCTCCCGCCTCAAGGAGGTGCTGATCACCCATCCCGGCACGGCGGAGGTGCACCTGCACGTCCAGAACGGGCCGCGCACCACGGTCGTCCGGCTGGACGACCGGCTCCGCGTCGCCCCCTCGCCGGCCCTGATGGGCGACCTGAAGCAGCTCCTCGGCCCGTCCTGCCTCGGCTGATGCCCGCCCGCTGCTGCGCGGCCCCGGCCCTCGCGCGCCTCCTCGTCCTCGCGGACGGGGAGGCGACCCGCTACTCGGTCGCCGCCTGCGCCGCCTGCGGCGGCGCGGTCGTCGAGTACTACGACTACGACGACTGGGACACCGGCAACCCGGCCGACTACGAGAAGTACTGGTGGTGGCGGATGGACGCCCCCGACACCGCCGCCTTCCGCGCGGCGATCGCCTCCTGCCCGGCGCCGCTCGACCCGGCCTGCCCCTGCGCCGTCCACCGGGCCCTCACGCGGCGGACGCCCGATCCCCTGCCGCCGTCCAGGGAGACCCCGCACGACGCCGCCGAGGTCCCGAGGACGCGTTTCACGGTCGAGGACGGCAGGATCGGCTGGGCGGCCCCCTGACCCGTCCGGCGTCCCGCGCTCAGCCGCCGAGGACGGCGGGGGTCAGCTCCGCCTTCCAGTCGACGAAGCGGCCGAGGCCGTCGAAGACGGCGTGGGCGGTGCCGCCGCCGGGGAGCATGACGTCGGTCTGCGCGTCGGTCTGCCGGTAGGGGACGCGGTGGTGCGACAGGAACCCGGCGAGCGTCAGGCGGGGCTCGTGCGGGAAGAGGCTCGCCGCGTTCGCCAGCAGCCGCGGCAGCGGGACCGGGTCCCAGCGGGCGGCCGGGACCTGCGGGTCGTCGACGTGCAGGTAGGCCGAGCCGCCGTCGTAGCCGGCGCCGATGTAGCCGGCGCCGCCGAGGACGCCGCCCGCGGCCATCGCGATCAGCTCGCCGCCGTGCCCGGCGGGGCCCTCGTACCAGGACAGGTCGACCTCGGGGGTGGTGAACTCGGGGATGCCGAGCCGCTCGCCGATCGCCGCGATGCCCAGCGTCGGGGTGACCGCCGGGTGCGCGTCGCCGAACTGCGGGTTCGCCCAACCCCACAGCCAGGTGCGCTCGCGGGCCGCGTAGCTGCCGAGCAGCGACACACGGACCGTCACGCCGCCGCTGGTGTAGGTGCGGGCGGTCAGGTCGGCGCTCCAGTCCTCGCGCGGCAGGAACTCGGCGAGCGTCTCCTGCTGCTGCAGGACGACGGCCGCGCGCGCGGCGCCGAGGCGTTCGAACGCAGGACTGAATCCGGACATGTCGGGCACATTATCCCAGGAATCGGGGCGGTCGTGGGCGGGAATCGGACACCCTTCGAGAGTCGATCGGCGGAACCGGGCAGGCTAGGCTTTCGCTGTCAGAGCACTCACACCTAGGAGCGTACGAGGTGCGGCGACTCACCGGGAGGCTCTTCGCGACGAGGCTCTGGGTGGCGTGGGCCGCGACCGCCGCCGCGGTGGCCGTGCTCGGCCCGCCGGCGGGCCTGCTGTGGGCCGGCACCGCGCCCGAGGTGAGGTATGTGGTGCTGCGGGGTGAGGCGCTGCTGGCCAATCCGGAAGGGCAGGGCCCGATCGGCGTCGACGCGCGGTTCGCCCTGATCGGCCTGGTCGCGGGGATCGCGTGCGGTGCCGCCGCCTACCTGGCCGGCGGGCGGGGCAACGACGTCGCGCTGCTGCTCGGGCTGGCCGCCGGGGGATGCGCCGCGGCCGTGCTGGCCTGGAAGACCGGGCACATGATCGGGCTCGGCGACTACCGGGACGCGGTCCGGTCCGCCCGCGACGGCGACACCGTCACCGGCGTCGCCGACCTGCGGGCCCGGGGCGTGCTGGTGTTCTGGCCGGTGGCCGCCGTGGCGGCGTACGGGCTGCTGGAGGTCGCCGTGCGGCGGCTACCCCCGGGCGATCGCGGCGGTGCTCGCGCCGGTGAGGCGGACGAGGTCGGCGGGGACGAGTTCGATCTGGAGTCCGCGCCGACCGGCGGAGACGTAGACGGTGGCGAGCGCTGACACCGACGCGTCGATCACGGCCGGCAGCCGCCGCCGCTGCCCGAGCGGGCTGATCCCGCCGACCACGTACCCGGTGGCGCGCTCGGCGTCCTTCGGATCGGCCATCCGCGCCTTCTTCCCGCCGGCCGCCGCCGCGAGCGCCTTCAGGTCCAGGCTGGACGACACCGGGACGATCCCGACCGTGAGCCGGCCGTCCACCTCGGCCAGGAGGGTCTTGAAGATCTGCCCGTACGGGATGCCGAGGGCGTCGGCGGCGGCCTTGCCGTAGGACTCGGCGTTCGGGTCGACCTCGTAGGCGTGCAGCGTGAACGCGACCCCGGCGTTCGCCGCGGCGACGGTCGCCGGGGTGCCCTTGCCGCCCTTGGTACCGGCTGTGCTCATGGGGGCAGTCTGCCGTGATCGGCGGGCGCGTGCTTACTCATTTCCGCGCGGTCAGTTCGGTGTGAACGACCCGTCCAGGAACTGCCCGGCCGGGATCGCGGGCAGGACGTTCAGGATGCGGTTCTCCCTGGCCAGCAGGTCCCGCTCGGCGGCCAGCCGCAGCGCCGCGTCCTCGCACTCCAGCAGGCGCTGCTTGTCGTGCCCGTCCAGGACGAGCGACGCCGCGATCGCGTAGGACAGCGCCACCGGGTCGTCCGGGGGCTCGGCGTCCGCGAGGGCGCCGGCGCCCGCGGCGCCGAGGCGGTGCCGGTACAGCCGGTACAGCCGCCGGACCCGCGCCGCGATCGGCCCGGCGCCGGCCCCGGCCTCCTCGGGCAGGAACTCGACCTCGCCCTGCAGGTAGGGGCGGGACCGGTCCAGCCCCTTGACCCGGAACCGGCGGGCGCCGACCGTCACGATGTCGTAGCGGCCGTCCGGGTGCGGCGTCGCCTCGCGCAGCTCCGCGACGCAGCCGACCTCGGCGAGCCGGTGCGCGGCGCCCTCGCCGACCTCGTGGCCGAGCTGGATGCCGACGACGCCGAACCCGCGGGGCTCGGGCCGCTCCAGCAGGTCGCCGATCAGCCGGCGGTACCGCTCCTCGAACAGGTGCAGGGGCAGCACCAGCCCCGGGAACAGCACGGTGCCCAGGGGGAACAGGGGGAGCCGCTCGGTCACACTTCTCACTCCAGCGTTCCTGGGCGCCGCCGGGCGGACGCCCTCGCCCGCCAGCGTACGTCGATATTGATGATCTTGGTAAGGGAAGTTTTTTCAGATTGTGAAGCCGCGGCCGCCCGGCCCGTGGGCCACTTCGGGGGATTGGCCGTGTCGCCGCGTCGGGGCCGGCGCTAGCGTCGGTGCCATGAGGATGCTCGTCGTGGACGCCTTCGCCGACCGCCCGTTCACCGGCAACCCGGCCGGGGTGTGCCTGCTCCAGGACGCCGCCGACCCGGACTGGATGCAGCGCGTCGCCGCCGAGATGAAGCACTCGGAGACGGCGTTCGTGCGTCCCGTCGACGACCCCGATGCGGACTTCGAGCTGCGCTGGTTCACGCCCGTGATGGAGGTCGCCCTCTGCGGGCACGCCACACTCGGCTCGGCGCACGCCCTCTACACGACCGGGACCGTCGCGGCGGACCGTCCGATCCGGTTCCGGACGCTCAGGAGCGGCGTCCTCACCGTCACCCGGGAGGACGACGGGTCGCTGTCGATGGACTTCCCCGTCTGCGCGGCCGAGCCGGCCGAGGTCCCCGGCGGGCTCGCCGCCGCGCTCGGCGTCGAGGTGCTCCGCACCGGCCGCAACGTCCAGAACGACCTGCTGGTGGAGGTCCCGGACGAGGAGGCCGTGCGGAAGGCCGCCCCCGACATCCGGGCGCTCGGCGCGATCGACGCGCGCGGAGTGATCGTCACGGCGGCGGCCGACCCCGGGCGGCCCTACGACTTCGTGTCGCGGTTCTTCGCCCCGCGCGTCCTGCCGGGCGACGCCGAGGACCCGGTCACCGGGTCCGCGCACACGGCCCTCGCGCCCTACTGGGCGGCCCGGTCCGGCCGCGACACGCTGACCGGCTACCAGGCGTCCGCGCGCGGCGGGCGCGTCCGCTGCTCGCTGCGCGGCGACCGCGTGACCCTGTCGGGAACGGCCGTCACGGTCCTCGACGGGGCCTTCGGCGCGTGACGGCGCGCACCGTCTCGGGACGTGAGACGGTGCGCGAGGGGCCGGGCGCACTCCGTAGACTGGACGGGTGATTTCCCGTATCGACCTGCGCGGCTCGCTTCCCGGCGACCTGCGCTCCGTGCTGCCCCGCGCCGACTTCGACGTCGAGGCCGCCCTGGACAAGGTGCGGCCCATCTGCGAGGACGTGCGCCATCGCGGCTCGGCGGCGGTGCGGGAGTACACCGAGGCGTTCGACGGGGTCGAACTGGAGAGCACGCGGGTCCCGGTCGCGACCGTCCACGCGGCCCTCGCCGGCCTCGACCCGGCCGTCCGGGACGCGCTGGAGGAGAGCATCCGCCGCGCCCGCGCGGTGCACCGCGCCCAGCGCCGCACCGACGTCACCACGCAGGTCGTGCCCGGCGGCACCGTCACCGAGCGGTGGATCCCGGTCGGGCGGGTCGGCCTGTACGTGCCGGGCGGCCGCGCCGTGTACCCGTCGAGCGTGGTGATGAACGTCGTCCCCGCGCAGGAGGCGGGCGTCGGGTCGCTCGCGGTGACCTCGCCCGCGCAGAAGGAGTTCGGCGGGCTGCCGCACCCCGCGATCCTGGCCGCCTGCGCGCTCCTCGGGGTGGACGAGGTCTACGCCGCGGGCGGCGCCCAGGCGATCGCCATGTTCGCCTACGGCACCGACGAGTGCCCCCGCGCCGATCTGGTGACCGGGCCCGGCAACGTGTACGTCGCCGCCGCGAAGCGGCTGCTCAAGGGCGTGATCGGCATCGACGCCGAGGCCGGCCCGACCGAGATCGCCATCCTCGCCGACGACACCGCGAGCCCGGTGGAGGTCGCCGCCGACCTGATCAGCCAGGCCGAGCACGACACGCTCGCCGCCGCCGTCCTCGTCACCGACTCGGTGCGGCTCGCCGACGCGGTCGAGGCGGAGCTGAAGGCGCAGGTCGCCCGCACCAAGCACACCGAGCGGATCACCGAGGCGCTCGCCGGGCGGCAGTCCGGCATCGTCCTCGTGGACGGCGTCGAGGACGGCCTGAAGGTCGTCGACGCCTACGCCGCCGAGCACCTGGAGATCCAGACCGCCGACGCCGCGGCGGTCGCCGCCCGCGTCCGCAACGCCGGCGCGATCTTCGTGGGCCCGCACGCGCCGGTGTCGCTCGGCGACTACCTCGCCGGGTCCAACCACGTCCTGCCGACCGGCGGGTGCGCCTGCCACTCGTCCGGGCTGTCGGTGCAGTCGTTCCTGCGCGGCGTGCACGTCGTCGAGTACGACCGGACCGCGCTCGCGGAGGCGACCGGGCGCGTGGTCGCGCTCGCCGAGGCCGAGGACCTGCCCGCGCACGGCGCCGCCCTGAAGGCCCGTTTCGGCGGAGCCGAACCAGGCAAGCACAGCGACTGGGAGATCCCCTCGTGACCTCGCTGAACGACCTGCCGCTGCGGGACGACCTGCGCGGCAAGGAGCCCTACGGCGCGCCGCAGCTGGACGTCCCGTACGCGCTGAACACCAACGAGAACCCGTACCCGCCGCCGGAGCGGCTGGTGAAGGCCCTCGGCGAGGCCGTCATGGACGTCGCCGGGACCCTCAACCGCTACCCCGACCGCGACGCCGTCGCGCTGCGCGAGGACCTCGCCGCGTTCCTGAACACCGACACGCCCGGCGCCGGCCTCACCCGCGACCGGGTGTGGGCGGCGAACGGGTCCAACGAGATCATCCAGCAGGTCCTGCAGGCGTTCGGCGGGGCGGGCCGCACCGCGCTCGGCTTCGAGCCGTCCTACTCGATGCACCCGATCATCACCGCCGTGTCGGGCACCCGCTGGGTGAACGCCTTCCGCGACGAGGACTTCGGCCTCGAACCCGAGCGCGCCGTCGCCGCCGTCGAGGAGCACCGCCCCGACGTCGTGTTCCTCACCTCGCCGAACAACCCGACCGGCACCGCCCTTCCCCTGGCGGCGATCGAGGCGGTCCTGGAGGTCGCGCCGGGCATGGTCGTCGTCGACGAGGCGTACGCGGAGTTCCGCCGCGCCGAGACGCCGTCCGCGCTCACGCTGCTGGACGGGAACCCGCGGCTGATCGTCACCCGGACGATGTCCAAGGCGTTCGCGATGGCCGGGACCCGGCTCGGCTACCTCGCCGCCGACCCCGCCGTGATCGAGGCGCTGCTGCTCGTCCGGCTGCCCTACCACCTGTCGGCGGTCACCCAGGCCGTCGCCCGCACCGCCCTCGCCCACGGCGGGGAACTGCTCGGCGGCGTCGAGGCCCTCCGCCGCGAGCGCGACGGCCTGGTCGGGTGGCTGCGCGCCGAGGGCTTCCGGGTCGCCGACTCCGACGCCAACTTCGTCCTGTTCGGGACGTTCCCGGACCGTCGTATGGTCTGGGAGAGCCTGCTCGGACGCGGCGTGCTGATCCGGGAGGTGGGACCGCCCGAGTGGCTGCGGGTCAGCGTCGGCACCCCGGAAGAGATGGCCGCCTTCCGCACCGCACTGAAGGAGAGTCTGTGACGCGCAAGGGACGGATCGAGCGCGGGACCAAGGAGACCCAGGTCCTCGTCGAGATCGACCTCGACGGGACCGGGCAGGTCGACGTCGCGACCGGCGTGGGGTTCTTCGACCACATGCTGGCCCAGCTCGGCAAGCACGGGTCGTTCGACCTGACCGTCAAGACGACCGGCGACCTGCACATCGACAGCCACCACACGATCGAGGACACCTCGATCGCGCTCGGCCAGGCGTTCCGGGAGGCGCTCGGCGACAAGGCCGGCATCCGCCGCTTCGCCGACGCGTCCATTCCCCTGGACGAGGCGCTCGCGCAGGTCACCGTGGACGTCTCCGGCCGCCCCTACCTGGTGCACGTCGAGCCGGACGGCATGGCCCCGATGATCGGCCCCGAGTACGACACCACGATGACCCGGCACATCTTCGAGTCGTTCGTGTCCAACGCGCGGGTGGCGCTGCACGTCCACGTCCCGTACGGGCGCAACGCCCACCACATCGTGGAGGCCCAGTTCAAGGCCCTCGCCCGCGCGCTGCGCGACGCCGTGGCGCTCGACCCGAAGGTGCACGGCATCCCGTCCACCAAGGGGGCCCTGTAGCCGTGGAGATCGGCGACCTGCACTTCACCTACGCCACCATGGCGATCTTCGCGGTCGCGGTGTTCCTGCTGGCCGGGGTGTACAGCTTCATCAAGCAGGGCATCAAGATCGGCGCGATGATCCTGCTCGTCCTCGCCGGGCTCGTGTTCGCCGGCGGGGTGATGTGGCTGTGACCCGGATCGTCATCCTCGACTACGGCTCGGGCAACCTGCGCTCCGCCGAGCGCGCCGTGGCCCGTGCCGGAGCCGAGGTGACCGTCACCGCCGACTGGGACGCCGCGCTGAACGCCGACGGGCTGGTCGTCCCCGGCGTCGGCGCGTTCGCAGCCTGCATGGCGGGCCTGCGCGCGGTCCGCGGCGACCAGATCATCGGCCGCCGCCTCGCGGGCGGGCGCCCCGTCCTCGGCATCTGCGTCGGCATGCAGATCCTGTTCACCAAGGGCATCGAGCACGGCACCACCACCGAGGGCTGCGGCGAGTGGCCGGGCACGGTCGACCGGCTGAACGCGCCGGTCGTCCCGCACATGGGCTGGAACACCGTCGACGTCCCCGAGGGCTCGGTCCTGTTCGACGGGCTGGCGGACGCGCGGTTCTACTTCGTCCACTCCTACGCCGCCCGCAGCTGGGACCTGGAGCCCGACCCGAGCGGCACCATCGCGGCGCCTCTGGTCACCTGGGCCGAGCACGGCGACCGCTTCGTCGCCGCCGTGGAGAACGGCCCCCTGTGCGCCACCCAGTTCCATCCGGAGAAGTCCGGCGACGCCGGCGCCCACCTGCTCCGCAACTGGCTCTCCACGGTGGCCTGAGAACACGCCCGACCAGCCGTCCCATCAGTATCGATAGGGTTTCCGCATGACTTTGACGCTCCTTCCCGCGGTCGACGTCGCCGACGGCCGGGCGGTCCGCCTGGTGCAGGGCGAGGCCGGCACCGAGACCTCCTACGGCGCCCCCCTCGACGCTGCGCTCGCGTGGCAGAAGGCGGGGGCGGAGTGGATCCATCTCGTCGACCTCGACGCGGCGTTCGGGCGCGGCTCCAACCGGGAGCTGCTGGCCGAGGTGACCGGGCGGCTGGACGTGAAGGTGGAGCTGTCCGGCGGCATCCGCGACGACGCGTCGCTGGAGGCGGCCCTGTCCACCGGCTGCGCCCGCGTCAACATCGGCACCGCGGCGCTGGAGAACCCCGACTGGTGCCGCAAGATCATCGCCTCGCACGGCGACAAGATCGCGGTGGGCCTGGACGTGCGGGGTACGACGCTCGCCGCCCGCGGCTGGACGCGCGAGGGCGGCGACCTGTGGGAGGTCCTCGCCCGGCTGGAGGACGACGGCTGCCCCCGCTACGTGGTCACCGACGTCACCAAGGACGGCACGCTGCGCGGCCCCAACACCGACCTGCTCCGCGAGGTCTGCTCCCGCACCGACAAGCCCGTCATCGCGTCCGGCGGCGTCTCCTCGCTCGACGACCTGCGGGCGCTGGCCGGGCTGGTCCCCGACGGCGTCGAGGGCGCGATCGTCGGCAAGGCCCTCTACGCGCAGGCGTTCACCCTGGAAGAAGCCCTGGAGGCCGTGAAGTGAGTGGGGAGGCCGTGAAGTGACCGTCGCCGTGCGGGTGATCCCGTGCCTGGACGTCGACGCCGGGCGCGTGGTCAAGGGCGTCAACTTCCAGAACCTGCGGGACGCCGGCGACCCCGTCGAGCTGGCCCGCCGCTACGACGCCGAGGGCGCCGACGAGCTGACGTTCCTGGACATCACCGCGTCCAGCGCCGACCGGTCCACGACCTACGAGGTGGTGCGCCGCACCGCCGAGCAGGTGTTCATCCCGCTGACGGTCGGCGGCGGCGTCCGCACCGTCGAGGACGTCGACCGGCTGCTGCGCGCGGGCGCCGACAAGGTGTCGATCAACACGGCCGCGATCGCGCGGCCGGAGTTCCTGCGGGAGGCCGCGCACCGCTTCGGGTCGCAGTGCATCGTGCTGTCGGTCGACGCGCGCCGGGCCGACGGGACCGAGTCCGGGTTCGAGGTCACCACGCACGGCGGCCGCAAGGGCACCGGCATCGACGCGGTCGAGTGGGCCCGCCGGGGCGAGGAGCTCGGTGTCGGGGAGATCCTCCTGAACTCCATGGACGCCGACGGCACCAAGGCCGGCTTCGACCTGGAGATGCTCCGCCGCGTCCGGGACACCGTGTCGGTGCCGGTGATCGCCAGCGGCGGAGCCGGGGCGGTCGAGCACTTCGCGCCCGCCGTCGCGGCGGGCGCGGACGCCGTCCTCGCCGCCAGCGTGTTCCACTTCGGGGAGCTGACGATCCCCGAGGTCAAGTCGGCCCTGCGCGAGGCAGGCAACCCCGTCCGCTGAAAAAGGGAGCCCCCCGGTATGACCATCGCGTTCGCGACCTGCTCCTGGCTGCCCGGCGGCAGCGACGACGTCCGGGACCTGATCGGCGCCCTCGCCTCGCTCGAGGTCGAGGCCGAGCCGGTCATCTGGGACGGCGACGTCGACTGGTCCCGGTACGACCTCGTCGTCATCCGGTCCACGTGGGACTACACGTCGCGCCGCGACGCGTACGTGGCGTGGGCGGAGAGCCTGCCGCGCGTCCTCAACCCGGCGGAGGTCATCCGCTGGAACACCGACAAGCGCTACCTCCGCGACCTCGCCGGCGCCGGGCTGCCGGTCGTCCCGACCCTCTGGGACCCGGACGACATCCCGTCCGAATGGCCCGAGTACGTCATCAAACCGGCGGTCTCCATCGGCTCCGGCGACACGGCCCGCTGGGGCCCCGGCGAAGAGGAGCAGGCCCGCGCCCACCTGCGCTCCCTGCGCGACGCGGGCCGGACGGCCATGGTCCAGCCCTACCTGGCGGCGGTCGACACCGCCGGCGAGACGGCGCTGGTCTTCTGCGACGGCGAGTACAGCCACGCCGGGCGCAAGGCGCAGATCCTCACCGCCGGCGCGGGCGTGCAGGGCTCCGTCCGCGACGACGCCACGCGCGGCCGGGTCACCGCGGCCGCGGCGACGGAGGCGGAACTGGACGTCGCGAACCGCGCCCTCGCCGCCGTGCCGGGCGGCGGGGACCTCCTCTACGCCCGCGTCGACCTGATCCCCGGCCCGGACGGCAGCCCGATGATCATCGAGCTGGAGCTCACCGAGCCCAACCTCTACCCGCACCACGGTGAGGGCAGTGCGGAGAGGTTCGCGAAGGCGATCGCCGCCCGCCTCTAGACGGCGTCCTCGCCGGGGGGCGCGGGCATCGCGGCCTCGGGGGAGCGCTCGGCGATCGGCAGGATGATCGCGGACGGGTGGTCCGGGTCGTGGAAGACCTCCTGGCGGGCCTTCACCATGCGGGTCTCGGTGGTGGCCAGGGGTTCGCCGGTGCCGGGGTTGGCGGCGACCTTGGGGTGGGCGCCGCTGGTGACGTGCACCCGGATCCGGTGGCCGCGCGCGAAGCGGTGCCCGGTCGGCCACAGGTCCACCGCGATGCGGCGGACGCCGGCCGTCCCCACGGGCTTCTCGGCGGCCGCGGGCAGGCGCAGGCCGCCCTCGCAGACGTTGCGGGACGTCCCGTCCGGGGCGACGTCGCAGAGCCGGACGATGAAGTCGGTGTGCTCGCGGTCGGAGCGGACGAACAGGTCGGCGCCGACGGGGCCGATCACGTCCAGGTCGTCGCCGAGGGCGGGGGAGGTGAACGCCAGGACGTCCGGGCGCCGCTCCAGCGGGCGGTTGTCGACGGGGCGCGAGCTGCCGAGCAGGGTGGGGCCGCCGAGCGCGGGCGTCGGCCGGGCCGGGTCGAAGGTGTAGGTGCTCGGCGGGTGGTCCTGCGGGCCGTCCTCGCCGAGGCCGTCCGCGGCGTGCAGGTGCCAGCGGGCCTGCCGGGTGCCCGGCGGCGGCCAGTCGCGGTAGTGCCGCCATTCGCGGGCACCGGTCACGTACAGCCGGACGGGGTCGCGCCGCAGCCCGGACGGATCGCCCTGCAGATGGGCGCGGAACCAGGCGAGCGACTCGCGGATGCCCGGCAGCCCGTGCCGGGCGTCGGTGTGCCACCAGGGGCCGATCGTCAGGTACGGGGCCTGGCCGGCGGCGCGCAGCGCGAGGTAGTCCTTGATCTCCCACGGCAGGAACACGTCGTACCAGCCGCCGAGCAGGCTGGCGGGCGCGGCCACCTGCCCGACGGTGCCGCTGAAGTCGCGACGGTCCCAGTACCCGTTCGGGGCGGCGCCGCCGCCGTCGAGGGCGAGCCCCTCGGGGGGCCCGTGGCCCGCGGGCCCGTGGTTGGCGAGCAGGTCCTGGTAGAAGCGCATCGGCTCGCCGCCCGCCAGCACGTCCAGCTCGGCGAGGGGGCGGCCGGAGCGGGCGGCGCGCAGGGCGCGGCGCCGGGCGGTGAGCGGCGCGGTGATCATGCCGAACGGGCGCTGCTGCCGGTGCGTCAGGTCGGTCCAGGTGAGCGCGGACTCCAGCGCGAACGACCCGCCGACGTAGGCGGCGTCGCGGAACGAGGACGCGGTGATCTGCAGCGACATCGCCTTCAGCGCCGGCCCGGCCTCGGCGGCGATCGCCCAGGCCGCGTAGCCGAGGTAGCTCGGGCCGAAGGTGCCGAACGTGCCGTGGAACCAGGGCTGCCGCTTCATCCACGCGACGGTGGCGAGGCCGTCCTCGCGCTCGTGGCCGAGCGGGTCGAACTCGCCGCCGGAGCCGGACGTCCCGCGCGTGCTCTGCACGACCAGCTGGAACCCGAACGGGACGAACAGCAGCCCGTTGGCGAGGGCGGCGGGCCCGCGCCGCCCGTACGGGGTCCGCACGAGGATCGTGGGCGGCCGCTCGACCCCGGCCGGGACGTACCGGTCGGCGAGCAGCGTCACGCCGTCCGGCATGGTCGCCGGCAGGTCGCGCTCGACGGTGTAGCGGGACAGCACCCGCGGGTGCGGCAGCCTGATCGGTGGGGAGGGCAGTCGGTCCCAGAGCGCCATGCTGCCTCCGTCCGCGGTCTGCTACTACCTAGTAAGGTATCCGCGGTCGGGGACCGCAACCGTCAGGCGCCGGTGATGAACGCCCACGGGTCGGGCGCGGCGGCGGCCACCGCGACCGGGCCGTCCGGGGCGCGGACGGCCGCGCCAGACGTTGGTGCCGTGCAGCCGCCGCCCTTACCCGGGGTCCTTCTTGGCGGCCGGGCGCGTTGTCTGGGATCGTTGCTGGTTCCGACAGCCCGCACCCAAGGGGAGTACACGACATGTGGCCGGGGTCGAACGTGCCGATGGGGCCGCCGCCGGTGGATCCGGGCCGGGCGGAGCCCTCCTGGCCCTCGCGGCGCACGGGCCCCGGCGCGGGCTGGTACGCGCTGCCCGTCGCCCTGGTCGCCGTGGCCGTCGTGGGCCTGCTCACCCTGGTCGGGTTCCTGTGGGAGGACTCGGAGGTCGCGAACGGGCCGCCGTCGTCCGGCGACCCGGCCGCGGGGGTGCCGGTCCGGCTGTCGGAGGGGCACGACTACTTCGTGTACGTCCGCACGGGCGGCTCCACGCCGTACGCGTGCTCGGTGCGGGCGGGGCAGCGGTTCGGGCCGATCAGGCTCACCCGGAAGAACTCCTGGAGCGCGTCCGACCGCGCCGGCCACCGGTACACCGCCACGTTCACGGCGCCGGTCACCGGGGACGCGGTGCTCACCTGCCGCGGCACGGACGGCCCGGTCATGGTGGTGCCGGACGACACCGCGCACGCCTACCTGGGGCTCGCCCTGTTCACGGCCCTCGGGCTCGGCGGGCTCGCCGTCATCAGCTTCGTGGTCGTCCTCGTCCGGCGGAGCGCCGCCCGCCGGTGAGCACGGCGCCCCGCCCGCGCGCGATCAGGACGTGAGTTCGCGCTCCAGCGGGGTGCGGAAGCGCGGGGTGGCCCGGACACCGCCGTACCAGGCGGACATGCGCGCCGCCTCCCGCTCGATCGCCGCCTCGGCGTCCGCGCCGACGTCCTCCAGGACGCGGACGGCGATCTCCCCGTCCGCGCGCTGCGCCCAGCCGCCGACGACGCGGCCGTCCCACCAGATCGACGGCCCGATGTTGCCGCTCCGGTCGAACAGCGCCGGGCCGTGGCCGCCGAGGAACCAGCCGCGCTCCCGCCAGCCCATCGGCGTCGGGTCGAGCGCGGGCAGCAGCGCCGCCCACGGCTCCGGCCCGGGGGCGGGGTCCAGGTCGTCGGACAGGACGATGCCGGTCGCGCCGCCGAGGTCGACCTCGGTGACGTCGAGCAGCGCCAGGGCCTTCTTGACATCGCCGGCGTTCCAGCCCGTCCACCACTTCAGGTCGGCGACGGGCGCGGGCCCGAAGGCGCGCAGCCAGCGGCGGACGAGGTCCGCGCGGGCCTCGGCGGCGGGGACCTCCGCGACGCCGCCGGGCAGCCACGCCTCGACCGGCGCCCACTTGTACTGGCTGCTGATCCACGACCCGTTCGGCCGCCCACGCACGATGCGGCCCTCGCAGCCGAGCGTGACCAGGACCCAGGTGGTGACGCCCGTGGGCCGCGAGTAGGGCTTGCCGGGCGCCGGGTCGACCTGCGTCCGCAGCACCGGGACGTCGGCGCTGAGCTGCGCGCCCGTCGCCTCCCCGCGCGCCAGCAGCGCCGTGTGGGCGGCCTCCGCGGCCGCGGCGAACCAGGCCGGGACGTCGGCGATGTCGCTGCCGCGCTCGATCAGCCGGGAGTAGGTCGCGCGCTGCTTGGCGGCCAGCCCGTCGGCCGTGGACGCCTGCAGCACCGGGACCAGCTCGGTCGGCGCGACGAACATCGTCCGGCGCATCGCGAGCATCCGCAGCAGCGTGCGGTCGTCGTACAGGGCCCGCTCGACCGCCTCGGGGCCGGCCCCGACGCTGCGCGCCGCGACCGACAGGAACACCGTCGCCGGGTCGGTGGCGTGCAGCACCACCATGGACCGGGCGATGTCGAGGACGTCGTCGGTCCTGGCCTGCGGGGCGAGCCGGTGGCGGAGCGCGAGCCGGGCCCGCCGCTCCGCCGGAGTCATCGAACGCATGTACGAATCCTAGACGGATCAGCCCGCGTTGGAGATCCTCACGACGACGCTGTCCTTGGTGACCGCCTGGACCGAGACGTTGAACCCCTCGGCCTCCTGCTCGCCGTCGCCCACCGGCACGGTCACCGTCTGCCCGGCGACCTTCAGCGTCACCATCTCGCCCTGCACGCCCACCAGCTCGGCCTTCACCCCGAGGATGGACGCGCTCGCGTCGACGCCGCGGTCGAAGGTCACCGTGCAGGCGTTGACGCCGCAGGAGGTCTCGCTGTTCTCGCCGCCGCACGCGGCGAGCGCGCCGAGCGGCAGCAGCGCGAAGGGGAGTACGGCCAGCTTCCGCCGGAGGGGAAAGGAGGTCATGCGGCGAGTCTACGGGCAGGCCCGGCCGCCGCCCCCCTCCGCGAGGCGGATCCGCCCGGGGCGAATGTGGTACCGCACGGTGACGCGGCTGGAACTGCCGGGCGGCCCCGTGCTTCGCTGGACGCGTGAGCACCGAGAGCGCACCCGTGAGCGGGGACGGGACCGTGGAGCCGCAGGTGGTCGGCCCGGTCGTGTGCGCCGCGCTGCGGATCGAGGCCCGCGCGGTCCGGCGCGGGCTCGCCCGCACCCCGGTCGTGGTCGTCGGCTACCGGGCCCGGCGCGCCGCCCGGCTGCCGGGCGCGTGCGCCGCCCTCGTCACCGTCGGCTTCGGCGGCGCGCTCGACGGGCGGCTGCGGCCGGGCGACGTCCTCGTCGCCGACGAGATCCGCGGCCCCGGCGGCACCGCGGTGCCGTGCGCGGCGCCGCGGCTGCTCGCCGGGGAGCTGATCCGGGACGGCCTGAGCGCGCAGCTCGGCGCGCTGGTCACCACCGACCGCGTCGTCCACGGCCGGCAGCGGGCCGTGCTGGCCGCGCAGGGCGCCCGCGTCGCCGACATGGAGTCGGCGGTCGTCGCCGCGCGGAGCGGCGGCCTGCCGGTCGCCGCCGTCCGGGTCGTCGTGGACGGCCCCGGGCACCCGCTGCTGAGCCCGGGGACGATCGGGCGCGGGCTGGCCGCGCGGCGCGTCCTGGCCCGCATCGGCCCGGCCCTGGAGCGCTGGAGCGTCCTGCTGGTGCGCGGCGGGGAGGGCCCCGCGGCCGGCTGAGCCGCACTCAGCCGGGCCCGGTGCCGCCGTGCTCGGTCCCGCTGTGCCCGCCGCCGTGGTGGTCGCCCTGCACGATCTTCCCGCCGAGGTCACCGCGGAGGTTCTCCAGCGTCGGCTTCTGGCTGACCGCCACCCAGCGGGCCCCGACCAGGTACCAGCCGCCCCACGGCTTGGCCTCGTCCAGCCAGGCGTTCATGCCCTGGTCGGTGGTGAAGCTGAGCAGCACGTACTGCCCGCGCGTGTTCTTGCAGTTCCCCTGCTCCAGGTCCTTGACCTTGCGCTGGCCGGTCACCTTGCAACCGGTCTGGTCGGCCAGCTCCTGCAGGCTCGCCGGCTTGGCCGCCTTCCCGCCGGACGAGGCGTCCGAGCTCGCGGAGCAGCCGGCCGCGAGCGGCAGGGCCAGCGCCGCGGCGCACAGCAGCGGCAGCCTGATGAGGTCGAGGGGGTGTCGGGAACCCATCGCCGTTCCTCTCCGGGGTGAGATGCGCGATTCGAGGGATGAATACGCGGCCCGCCCCGGCGGGGTTCATTCACCGAGCCCTCAGGTCATCAGGCGGGTCCCGGCCGCGGCGCGGACGGCGGGCTCCTCGGCGCCGTCCTGGTGCAGCCGCCGCAGCCGCAGCCCCGTCTCGCGGGTGATCGGCGCGGTCCGGGCGGCCTCGGCGCGCACGCCCTCCTCGCAGTCCCACAGCCCTTCGGCGGTGTAGGACTCGGCCGTGTGCGGCGCCGTTCTCGTCAACGCGGTCAGGATGCGGGGTCTCAGGTAGGCGTAGGTCGACTCGGTCCAAGCGGTCTTCAGCAGCGGGACGGCCTCGCCCGCGCGCAGCCGCCCCAGCCCCTCGATGGGGCCGGCGGCGCCGCCCCACTCGCGCCGGGCGACGGCGCCGCGCAGCTCGTCCATCAGCAGCGGGATGTCCTGGCGGGTGCCGTACCGGGCGAGGATGCGCAGCCCCATGTCGGCGCAGCCGCCCCGCTCGGCCGCCCACGCCCGCGCCCGCGGCAGCGTCTCCGGCCCGTAGTCGCGCAGCGCCCGGCACACCGCGCCGCCGACCCGGCTCGGCCGCTGCGGCAGCAGCTCCTCGGCCAGGTCGAGCAGCGCCGGCGCCCGCCGCCGGCCCAGCTCGAAGATCGCCGCGATGGCGCCCTCCCCGCGCCGCCGCGCCACCTCCAGCAGCTCCGCCTCGCTCTGCGCGTCCCGTCCGGGCGCCGCGACCATCGCGCGGCGCGCCGCCCGGCCCGCCTCCCGCTGCCGCGCCAGCGCCGCCGCCACCCGCGGCTGCCGCGCCGCCCACGCCTCGATCACCGGATTGCTCCGGCCGGGTATCAGCAGCGCCAGGTCGGCGTCGTCGCACCGCGCCGCCACCACGTCGTCCAAACCGGCCGTCAGTGAAGGGTCCTCAAGGTCGATCAGCTCCACCACCGCGTCGAACCACTGCGCGCCCTCCTCGGCGTAGCGGCGCAGCGGCGCCGCGGCCTCCCGCCGGCTCAGCCGCACCAGGTCCGCGAGCACGCCCAGCGCGAGGTCGACCCGCCACTCGTCCGGATCGGTGTGGTCGGACGGGTCGAACAGGTGCTCGGCCACCGGGCCCGCCGGCAGCTCGAGATCCACCATCAACCGGGCGTAGTACAGCCGCCGCGACTCGCACTGGCGGTCCCACCGCGGATCCCGCCGGACGCAGGCGTACACGTACTCGCCCGCCCCCCGCACGTCCGCCGCGCGCCGCGCGCCCCTCCCGAGCCCACGCTGCAGCTGACCGTGCAGCGTGCCCGCCGATTCCAACACGACCTCGTTGCTCACCCCGCCAGAATGCGCACTGGACCAGATAACGGGCAAGTGCTTTACCCCAGGTCGGTGATGTCCTTCACAGCCGCCGCCGCCGTTCACAACTCACGCTGCGCGATCCAGGACGCGTGCAGGTCGGCGTACACGCCGGGCTCGGCGACGAGGTCGGCGTGCGGGCCGCGCTGGACGACGCGGCCGGCCTCGAACACGATCACCTCGTCGGCCGCCTCCGCGGTGGACAGGCGGTGCGCGATGGCGATGGCCGTGCGGCCCTGGGTGACGCCGTCCAGGGCGCGCTGGATGCGGACCTCCGTCGCCGGGTCGACGGCGGAGGTCGCCTCGTCCAGGACGAGGAGGTCCGGGTCGGCGATGTAGGCGCGGGCGAGCGCGACGAGCTGCCGCTCCCCGGCCGACAGGGACTCGCCGCGCTGGCCGACGGGGGTGGCGAGGCCCTGCGGGAGCCCGTCCAGCCAGTCGGCGAGGCCCAGCTCGGTGAGCGCCAGGACGAGGTCCCCGTCGGACGCGTCCGGCCGCCCGTAGCGGATGTTGTCGCCCAGGGACGCGTCGAACAGGAACCCGTCCTGCGGGACCATCACGATCCGCTCGCGCAGGGAGGAGAAGCGGACGTCCCCGAGCGGCACCCCGTCCACCAGGATGCGGCCGGACGCGGGGTCCATGAGCCGGGTCAGCAGCTTGGCGAAGGTGGTCTTGCCCGAGCCGGTCTGCCCGACGATCGCGACGCGGCTGCGCGGCGCGATGCCCACGTTCACGTCGAGCAGGACCGGCGGGCCGCCCGGGTAGGCGAACCCCACCGACTCGAACCGCACCTCGATCGGGCCGCGCGGCAGCGTCGCGCCCGCCTCGCCCGGGTCCGCGACGTCCGGGACGGTGTCCAGCACGCCGAGCACCCGGCGCCAGCCCGCGATCGCGTTCTGCGCCTGGTTGAACACCTCGGTCGCGGTCTGCATCGGGCTGACGAACAGCGTGACGAGGAACAGGAACGCGATCAGCTTCCCGGCCGAGACGTCCCCGGCGATGCCGAGGAGGGTCCCGGCGATGACGACCGCCGCGGTCGCCAGCGCCGCGACCAGCTCGCTCACCGGGAACGTGAGCGCCACCATCGCCTGGGCGCGGGTCTGCGCGTCGCGGTGGGCGTCCACGGTCTCGTCCACCCGGCGGCCGGTGCGCTCCTCGGAGGCGTACGCCCGGATGACCGGGGCGCCGACGACGGACTCGCCGACGGCGGCGAGCAGGTCGCCCATCCGCTCGCGCACCAGCATGTAGGCGCGCGACAGGATCGCCTGGAAGCGGCGCAGCGCGAACGCCAGCGGCAGGAACGCCACCCAGACCAGCAGCGCCAGCTGCCAGGAGTAGACGAGCATCAGGACGCTCGCGACGACCAGCTGGCCGATCGACACGATGAACATCAGCCCGCCGGACTGCATGAACTGGCTGATCTGGTCGACGTCGCCGGTCACCCGCGACACCAGCGCGCCCCGCCGCTCCCCGCTCTGGGTGAGCATCGACAGGTCGTGGACGTGCCGGAACGCCTTCACCCGCAGCGCCGCCAGGCCGCCCTCGGACGTCCGGTAGAGCCGCACGTTCATCAGGTACGCGCACACGGCCGTCACGACCACGGCCGCCGCGCACAGCAGCACCGCCGTCCGGATGAACGCGATGTCGGCGCCGCCCGGCCGGCCGAGGCCCTTGTCGATCGTCTGCTGGACGGCGATGGGCACCACCACCCGGCCCGCCGTCGACACCAACGCGAGCAGCAGCGTCACCGTGAGGCCCGCGGTGAACTCCGGGCTCAGCCGCAGCCCCCGCCTGAGGGTGCTGAGCGCGCCCTCGCCGCCGGCCGTGCTGTCCATGATCGTCATGCCAGGGCCTCCTCGCCGCCCTCGACGGCCTCCTGCTCGGCCTCGGCCCGCTCGTAGGCGTTGACGAGGTTGCGGTAGCCCTCCGAGCTCTCCAGCAGATCGGCGTGGGCGCCGCGCGCGACGACGCGGCCGTGCTCCATGTAGACGACCTCGTCGGCCAGCGCGATCGTCGCCTTGCGGTAGGCGACGACCACGACGGTCGCGCCGCCCGCCTCGCCCGACTGCGCCTCCCGCAGGCTCTGCAGGATGCGCGCCTCCACCTGCGGGTCGACGCTGGACGTCGCGTCGTCCAGGACGAGCAGGCGGGGCCGCCGCACCAGCGCGCGGGCCAGCGCCAGCCGCTGCCGCTGGCCGCCGGACAGGGTCGCGCCGCGCTCGCCCACCTTGGTGTCGAGCCCGTCGGCGAGCGCGGCGACGAAGCCCTCCGCCTGGGCGAGGCGCAGCGCCTCCCAGACGCGCTCGTCGGGCACGTCCAGGCCGAGCGTCACGTTGCCGCGCACGGTGTCGTCGAACAGGAACGTCTGCTGTGGGACGAGCGCCGCCGTCGCCGCGATCCCGCCGCGCCGGACGTCCCGCAGGTCGAGGCCGTCCAGCAGGACGGAGCCGTCCGCCGGGTCGACCAGCCGGACCAGCAGCGACGTCAGCGTCGACTTGCCCGAGCCCGTCGGGCCGACCACGGCGATCGTCCGGCCGGGCGAGGCCGCGAACGACACGTCGTGCAGGGCGTGCCGCCCCGGATCGGCCCCGTCCCCTACCGTCTCGTAGGCGAACCGGACCTCGCGGACCTCCAGCTCGGTCGCCTTGCCGGCGCCGTCCAGCGCGCCGTCGCCGTAGGGGAGGGAGCCGGTCGCGTCCAGCACGCCGCGGACCCGCTGCCACCCGACGACGCTGCGCGGCACCTCCCCGAGCACCCAGCCGAGCGCCCGGATCGGCCACGACAGCAGCGTGAACAGGTAGGCGACGTTCACCAGGTCGCCCGGCGACATCGCGTTGGACTCCAGCCGCACCGACCCGATCACCAGGACGGCGAGCACGCCGAGGTTCGGCAGCGCCTCCAGCACCGGGTCGAACAGCCCGCGGATCCGGCCGACCGCGACGTTGGCGTCGCGCAGCGCCTCCGCCCGCTCCCGGAACCGGGCCGTCTCCGCCGCCTCCCGGCCGAGGGTCTTGACCACCAGGCCGCCCTCGAAGCTCTCGTGCGCCACCTCGCTGACCTCGGCGCGCAGCTGCTGCGCGCGGGTCGCGACCGGCGACAGCCGCCGCTGGTACACCACGTTGATCAGCGCGACGGCGGGGAAGACCAGGAAGGCGACCGCGGCCACGACCACGTCCGTCACCAGCATCGACGCGGCGGCGATCAGCAGCATGAACACCACCCCGACCGCCATCGGCAGCGGCGCGATCGGCGCCCACACCGCCTCCACGTCGGCGTTGGCGTTCGACAGCAGCTGGCCGGTCGGGTGCCGGTGGTGCCACGCCAGCGGCAGCCGCAGGTACTGCCGGGTCACCGCGCGCCGGTAGGTCGCCTGCAGCCGGTACTGCATCAGGCCCGCGTAGAAGCGGCGGCCCGCCACGCCGACCGCCTTCAGCAGCGCCACCGCCATGATCAGGGCGGCGGCGCCGGCGAGCGCCCCGGCCGTCGTGCGCCCCGACTCGAACGCGGGCAGCACGACCTCCTGCGTCGCCCAGCCGAGGACCTTCGCCGTCGCCACCGTCATCGCCGCGTAGAGCGCGCTGGCGACCACCGACGCCGTGAACACCCGCGGCTCCGCCTTGACCGCGATCCACAGGACGCCCATGCCCTCCCTGAGCACGGGTGGGCTGACGCGTCTGGACGCAGGTGGCACGGCGACTCCTCGGTCCGGCTTGCTCGGCGGGGCCCGGGGCGCGCCCCGCCGCGGCCGCGGCGGGGGGGATCTGCGGGCCTGCACATTGCCTACCATCCGCCCGGGACGCTTATTCCCGGCCGGTACGGCACCGCCTACGATCGGGAGATGACCACACCCGAGCGCGGCCCAGCCGATCCGGGCCCCGTCCGCAGCGAGCGGCTGGCCCTGGCGGCCGCGCTGGCGGAGGCCGGGCCGGACGCGTCCACCGAGTGCGCGGGCTGGACCGCCCTCGACCTGGCCGCGCATCTGGTCGTCCGGGAGGACCGCCTCGACGCGGCGCCCGGAATACTGCTGCCCCCGCTGTCCTTCTACACCGAGCGCGTCCGGCGCCGGACGGCGCGCACCGTCCCGTTCGAGCGCCTCGTCGAACGGTTCCGGGACGGACCGGCGAAGTTCTCGCCGTACGCGCTTCCGGGAGTCGACAAAAGCGCGAACGGCGTCGAGTTCTTTGTGCACCATGAGGACGTCCTGCGCGCGCGTCCGGACTGGAGCCCCCGGGAGATCACGCCGGAACTCGAGGAACTGCTCTGGCGACGGATAAAAATTGCCCGCTTTGTCCTAAGAAAAGTTCAGGTCGAGGTAACGCTGGTGCAACCGGACGGCCGCAGCCTCCGGGTCCCCGCGCGCGGCCGGGACGCCCGCCGCAACCCCCGCGGGGCCGTCCGTGTGCACGGCCCCGTCGGCGAACTCGTGCTGTGGGCGCTGGGCCGCCGGGACGTCGCGGACGTCCGCCTCACCGGGGCGACGGACGCTGTCAAGAGCCTGACCGAGACCGGTTGGAGTCTTTAACGGGCAGGTAACGGCATGGTTCGCCTAGAGAAGAATCGCGTGCCTTGCGGCTCCTCCGCTTTACGCGGAACCGGTGATACTGTGGGTCGGTCGGTTGCAGTCGTGGTTCTCGATCGTGCAGACGCCCGCGGACTGATGGCAGCGGGCGTTTTGGCTTTTCCGGGACCGTACCGGGGGCGAGAGCGTTCCGCAGCGACCGCACGGGCCCGCGAGGTGTGGGCCCAGGTTTTGCCGCAAGGAGAAAGACATGCCCCAGCAGGGCACCGTGAAGTGGTTCAACGCCGAGAAGGGCTTCGGATTCATCGCCGTGGACGGCGGCGGTCCGGACGTCTTCGTGCACTACTCGGCCATCCAGTCCTCCGGATACCGCACGCTGGACGAGAACCAGCGCGTCCAGTTCGAGGTGACGCAGGGTAACCGGGGGCCGCAGGCCGACCAGGTCGTCCCCCTGTAACACCCGCAGTCGTACGTCTGGGCCCGTTCCTCCGCCGGGGAGCGGGCCCTTTCGTTCAGTACGGGGCTTCGTCCGGCGCGGGGCCGGGGCACCATAAACTGCGGGTCATGTCCGCACGCCCGTCCAACCTGGACCCGAAGATCGCCGATCGGCTGAAGCGCGACCCGAACGGCCTCGTCCCCGCCATCGCCCAGCAGTACGACACCGGCGAGGTGCTCATGCTCGGCTGGATGGACGACGAGGCCCTGCACCGCACCCTCACCACCGGCCGCTGCACCTACTGGTCGCGCAGCCGGCGGGAGTACTGGGTGAAGGGCGAGAGCTCCGGCCACCAGCAGTGGGTGAAGTCGGTCGCGCTCGACTGCGATGCCGACGCCGTCCTGGTGAAGGTCGACCAGGTCGGCGGCGCCTGCCACACCGGTGACCGCACCTGCTGGGACGCCGACGTGCTGGACACCGTGGTCGGCGAGCGCCCCGAGCAGAGCGCATGACGCCCGGGCGTGAACGCGGCCTGACGGCGCTGCTGTGCGCCGCCGGCGCGGGACTCGCCCTGCTCGCCGGCGGCCGCACGTGGGCCACCGTCAGGGCCGAGGACGCGATCACCCCCTTCACCCAGACGCTCACCGGCGGCGACCTCGGCGGCGCGGCGGGCGCCCTCGCCTGGGCCGGCCTCGCCGGCCTCGCCGCCCTGTTCGCCACCCGCGGCCGGGTGCGCGCCGCCGTCGGCGTCCTCATCGCCCTGTTCGGCGCGGGCATCGCCTACGCCTCGACGGTGGCCGTCCGGCGCTCCACCGTGCTGTCCGCCGCCGGAGACAAGAGCGCCCTGCTCAAGCTCGGCGCCGACCCCGCCCTGCACGTCGACCTGTGGTGGCTCGTGTCGGTCGCCGGGGGCGTGCTCCTCGTGGTCGCCGGGCTCCTCACGGCCGTGCGCGGGTCCCGCTGGCCCGGCATGTCGTCCCGCTACGAGCGCGCCGCCGCCGGTGCCCCCGCCCGGGAGCCGGCGGCGGACGACCCGGCCGCGATGTGGCGCTCCCTCGACCGCGGCGAGGACCCGACCGCCCAGCGGAACGGCCGCCCGTGACCGCCGACGGCGGCGGCCTCGTGCTCGTGGCCGAGCACGACCCGGCCGTCGCCGAACTGCAGCGCCGCTACCTCGCCCGGGAGGGCTTCGACGTCGAGATCGAACCCGACCCCGGCCGCGCGCCCGCCGCCGCCGAGCGCACCCGCCCCGACATCGTCGTCCTCGACCTGTCCACCGCCGCGCTGCCCGCCGACCTGTACCGCCGCACCGCCGACGCCGCCCGCCCCTGTCTCTTAT
>NZ_SMJW01000005.1 GCF_004348335.1 Actinomadura bangladeshensis
GGATGGGGCTGGCGGCGCACGCGGTCGCCACCGCGATCGTCCCGGACGCCGGGCTCAAGCGGTGGGTGACCGGGGCCGCGGCGTTGACGGCGTGGGATCTGTTCCTGGATCCCCAGATGCTTCGGCTGGACCTGTGGAGGTGGGCGGACGACGGCCCGTACCGCGGAGTGCCGATCAGCAATTACGCGGGCTGGCTGGTGGTGTCGCTGGTGGTCATGGGGGTGATCGACGCGATCGCCGGAGGGGCGGAGGCGGCCGCGTCCGGGGGGCTCGTCGCGATCTACGGGGTGATGGCGCTGATGGAGACGCTGGCGTTCGCGGCGGTGTTCGAGCCGCCGGACCGCGGGGTGGCCCTGGCCGGCGGGGCGGCGATGGGGACGTTCGCCGTCCTGGCGTGGAGGCGCCGATGGCCGAGGTGATCGTCGTCGGCGGCGGGGTCGGCGGGATGGTCGCCGCGCTGCTGCTGGCGCGGGGCGGCCACCGCGTCAGAGTGGACGAGCGGCTGGACCGGCTCGGCGGGAAGCTCGCCGCACGCGAGCGCGACGGGTTCGCCTTCTCGCTGGGGCCGTCGCTGCTGACCCTTCCGGGCATCTTCCGGGAGCTGGGCGTCCGGCGCGAGCCGCTGGAGCTGGACGAGCTGTGCCGCTACCGCTTCGCCGACGGGTCCGAGCTGCGCGCCTACCGCGATCCGGCCCGGATGGCGGCGCAGGTCGAGCGGCTGGCGCCGGGGGAGGGGGAGGCGTGGCGCGCCTTCTACGGCTGGGCCGCGCGCTGCCTGGAGGCGTCCCGGCGGACGTTCTTCGCGGGGCCGCTCGGCCGCCGTCCCGAGCACGCGCGGCTCGGCGACCTGTCCGCGGTCGCGCCGGGCCGGACGCTGGACGGCCTGGCCCGCCGGTTCTTCCGTGACCCGCGCCTGCGCCAGTACGTCGGCCGGTACGCGACGTACGCGGGGTCGAGCCCGTACCGGGCGCCGGCCGCGCTCGGCTGCGTCCCGGCGATCGAGCACGGCGACGGGGGCTGGTACGTGCCGGGCGGGCTGTCCGTGCTCGCCGACGACCTGACCCGCCTGCTCATCGAGGCGGGCGTCGAGGTCCACACCGGCAGCGAGGTGGTGGAGGTGGTCGCCGACCGGTCGGCGGTGTCCGGTGTGATGCTGGCGTCGGGGGAGCGGGTGGACGCCGACGCGGTGGTGGTGAACGCCGACGCCGCGGCTCTGTACGGCCGGCTGCTGCCGGATCGGCGGAGGCTGCGCCGGATCGGCCGCCTGGGCCCGTCCTCGTCGGCGTTCCTGCTGCTCGCCGGCGTGGACGGGCGCACACCCGGGCTGCCGCACCATTCCGTCGTCTTCTCGGCCGACTACCGGCGGGAGTTCGGCGACATCTTCGAACGCGGCGTGCCGCCGGAGGACCCGACGGTCTACATCGGCTGCTCGGCGGTGGACGACGCGTCGCAGGCGCCGGCCGGAACGGAGAACCGGGTGCTGCTGGTGAACGTCCCGGCCGGTGACCCGGGGCGCTGGCCGATGACCCCGGACGCCTACCGCGACCTCGTCCTGGAACGGCTGGCGCGGCGCGGGCACGACCTGTCGGGAAGGCTGCGGTTCGTCGAGTCGTTCACCCCGGCCGACCTGCGCGACCGGTACGGAGCGTGGGGCGGGGCGATCTACGGGACCGCCTACCGGGGCCTGCTCGCGCCGTTCCGCAGGCCGGGCAACAGGGGGCCGCGCCGCGGGCTGTACCTGGTGGGCGGGTCGGTGCATCCGGGCGGCGGGCTGCCGCTGGTCGCGATGGGCGGCCGCATCGTCGCCTCGCTCGTCGAGCAGGACCTTCCGGTGCGGGCGGGGGCGCAGGCGAGATGAGAGCGCTGACCCCTCTCCAGGCGGTGGCCGCCGGGGTGGCGGCCGCCCGGCTGGCGCGCGGCCGGAGCCGTCCCGCGCCCTTCGTGCCCGGCCGCTCCGGCCCGCCGCCGCAGCGGGTCTCCGCGGTGATCCCGGCGCGGGACGAGGAGTCGCGCATCGAGGGCTGCGTGCGCCCCTTGCTCGCGGACCCCGACGTGTCCGAGGTGGTCGTCGTGGACGACGAGTCGCGGGACGGCACCGCCCGGCTCGCGGCGCGGCTGGGCGCCAGGGTCGTCCCCGGGGCACCGCTGCCGGACGGCTGGGTCGGCAAGCAGTGGGCGCTGCACCAGGGCGTGCGCGCCGCCGCGGGGCCGATCGTGGTGCTGCTGGACGCCGACACGCGCCCCAAGCCGGGGCTGTGCGCGGAGCTCGCCGCGCTGCTCGACACGTTCGACCTGGTGTCGGCCGGGCCGCGGTTCGTCTGCGGCGGTGTGGCCGAGCAGGCGTTGCACGCCTCGTTCCTGGCCGGTCTCGTCTACCGTTTCGGTCCGATCGGCCCGGCCGCCGCGTCCCCGGGCAGGCTCCTGCTCAACGGCCAGTGCATGGCCTTCCGCAAGGACCCGATGGTGCGGGCCGGCGGGTTCGCGAGGGTCCGCGGCCACCTCACCGACGATGTCGCCCTCGGCCGGCTGCTCGCGGGGGACGGCTGGCGGATCGCCTTCCGGGACGCCGGCGCACTGCTGGACGTCGACATGCACGAGTCGGCGGCCGATGTGTGGCGCGAGTGGGGGCGGTCGATCGCGCTGCGGGACGTGACCGGGAACGCGGGGCTGGCCGCCGATCTCGCGGTCGTCTGGCTGACCTTCGCCCTGCCGATGCTGCGGCTGGCGGCGGGCCGCCCGACGCCCCTGGACCTCGGCCTGCTCGTCCAGCGGCTGCTCCTGGCAGCGGCCCTGCGCGGCAGTTACGCACGTCCGGGCATGGGCCTGGCGATCTCGCCGTTGCTCGACGTCCCGATGGCCGTGCGCCTGACGTGGTCGGTGCTGCGCCCGGCGCGCACCTGGCGGGGACGGACCTACGGCCGGACGGCGGTCAGGCGCGGCGCTCCGCCACGGCGGCCTGACCGAAGCGCAGCCCGATGAGGCACATCAGCGCCCCGGTCGCCGCGACGTGCTCGGCGGGCGCGAAGAGCAGTTGCAGCGCCGGCAGGGAGAAGACCGCCGCGCGCGTGCCCCGGGCGAACGAACCCGAGGCCAGGCTCACCCCGGTCAGCAGCGCGGTGCCGAGCGCGAAGGCCGGTGGGCAGATCACCGCGAAACCCCCGGCGAACGTGAGGATCGAGCGGCCGCCGCGCCGTCCCGCGAACGCCGGCCAGGCGTGCCCGGCCATCGCGCCGCCGACCGCCGCGTACACCGGCAGGACGCTCGCGCCGGCGACCGTCCCGAGCGCGCCGGTCCGGCGGCCGCCGGCGGCCAGCCCGGCCAGGCCCGCGGCGGTCCCCTTGAGCATGTCGCCGGCGAACACCGGGAGGGCCGCCTTCCAGCCGAGCTGCTCCATCATGTTCCAGAAGCCGGGGTTGCGGTCGCCGACGTCGCGCGGGTCGAAGCCGTGGGCGCGTCCGACGAGCACCGCGACCGGCACCGAGCCGAGCAGGTAGCCGCCGATGGCCGAGCCGAGCACGGGAGCCGCCGATACCAGGGTCATCGCCTCGTTCCACCTCATCAGGTACGCGGGTGTGGACGCCATGCGGCACATGGCGTTCGACCGGCCGCTGCTGCGCCGCACCGGCGGGCTGTCGTTCTGGCGGCTGCTGGGCACGGGCCGCGGCCGGTCCATGAGCCTGGGCGCCGATCTGCGCCGCTGGGCGCTGTTCGCCGTGTGGGACGGGGAGCCCGCGCTGGAGGAGTTCCTCGCGCGCTCGCCGGTGGCCGGGCGGTGGCGCGAGGAGGCCGAAGAGGCGTGGCATGTCCGGCTCGCGCCATTGGCTTCCCGCGGCCGCTGGGGCGGGCGCGACCCGTTCGCCGCCGCCGCACCGGCAGGGAGGGCCGGCGGCGGACCGGTGGCCGTGCTGACCAGGGCGTCGATCCGTCCCAGCCGGTTGGTGGCCTTCTACCGGTCGGTGCCGGGAGTGGACCGGGAACTGCGCCGCCAGGACGGCTGCCTGGCCTCGATCGGCGCGGGGGAGTGGCCGCTGGCCCGGCAGGCGACCTTCTCGCTGTGGCGGGACGAGAGCGCGATCGCGCGGTTCGCCTACCGGGCGGACGCGCACCGCACCGTCATCGACCGCGTGCGCGGCGAGGACTGGTACGCCGAGGAGCTGTTCGCCCGCTTCGCTCCCTTTGCGAGCCGGGGCACCTGGGACGGGCGCGACCCGCTGCAAGCCCGCGGCACTGAGTGAGCACCTCACGCGACCGGCCCCACAGAGGCGCGGCCGACCGCCGGCACGGGCTCGTCGTCTGCGCCCAGTTCGGACGCGACCACGCACGCGCGGGCGATGGCCGCGGATCGTGAGGAGCCGTGCCCCACGACGACCGTGCCGGTCAGCCCCAGCAGGGCGGCGCCCCCGTGCGTGTCCGCCGTGTAGAGCCGCGCGACCTCCGCCAGCCGCCCAGGCGGGGCGATGCCGGCTTCGGCGACCATGTCCAGGGTCGTCCGGACGCAGCCCTCGATGTTCTTCAGCACCACGTTGCCGGTGAAACCGTCCGTCACGACCACGTCGACCGTTCCGGCCAGCACATCGTGCCCCTCCACATTGCCGTGGAAGCGGACGGGCATCCCCGGCAGCAGGCCCGCGGCCTCGCGGACGAGCCGGTTGCCCTTCCCGGGCTCGGCGCCGATGGACAGCAGGCCCACCGACGGGTCGGCCACGCCCAGCACGGCCCGCGCGTAGGAGGCGCCCAGCAGGGCGAACTGCGCGAGCATCTCCGCGGTGGGGTCGGCGGTCCCGCCGGCGTCGACCAGCACGGTGGAGCCGGTCAGCGTCGGCAGCGCCACCGCCAGCGCCGGGCGCAGCACGCCCTCCCGCCGCCCGAAGGCGCGGACGGCGCAGGTCACGACCGCGCCGGTGGACCCGGCCGAGACCAGCGGCGCACGCCGCCGCCGGGCGAGGGCGCACCCGACCATGAGGCTCGAGTCCCGCCGCGCTGCGGCTCCCGAGCCGCGCTCGGCCATCGGCACCACGTCGTCGGCGTGCAGGACGTCGACTTCACCGGCGCCGCCGTGCCGCCGCAGTTCCCGGCGCACGTCGTCGGCCCGTCCGACGAGCAGGACCTCGATGCCGTGGTCGCGGTGCGCCGCCAGCGCTCCCGGCACCGTCTCCGCCGGCCCGTGGTCGCCGCCCATCGCGTCCAGCACCACCGGACGCCCCGCCCCGCCCTGGGCGCGGCCGCCCATCACCGCACCCCGGCGGGCCGCCGCCGTTCGGCGCGGCCGGCGGCGGAGGCGGCCAGCAGGTGCCGCGCGAAGATCGCGGCCCGGCGGTGGCGCGGCACCCGCGCCCGCGCGGTCAGCACGTCGTGGCCGGCCGCGGCGATCTCGTCCAGGATGCCGCCGTACAGTTCGTGCGCGGCCCGGATGCAGGGACGCGACGACGGGGTCAGCAGTTCCACGCCGTCGAGGGCGCGGCGGTAGTGCTCCCGGGCGCGGCCGGCCTCGAAGGCCACCAGCTCGCGCAGCGCCCGCCCGCGCCCGCCGCCGTGCAGGTCGTCCTCGGTGACCCCGAACTTGGCGAGGTCCTCCTGCGGCAGGTAGACGCGGCCCCGGGCCAGGTCCTCGGCGACGTCCCGCAGGAAGTTCGTGAGCTGGAACGCCCGTCCCAGTTCGCGTGCGGGCTCGCGGGCCCGCCGCTCGGCGCCGGGCACCGTCTCCAGGACGGGCAGCATCATCAGCCCGATCGCGGCGGCCGAGCCCTCCATGTACACGAGCAGGTCGTCGTAGGTGGCGTACCGGGTGACGGTGAGGTCGGTGCGCATGGACCGCAGGAAGGCGTCGAGGTCGCCGCGTTCGATGCCGAAGGAGCGGACGGTGTGCACGAACGCGGGCAGCACGGGGTCGTCCACCACCTCGCCCGCCAGGCCCGCGGTGAGCCGCCGGGCCGCCTCGTCGAGCGCGCCGGCCCGGTCGCCGGGGTCCGCGGCCGTTTCGCCGCACGCGTCGACGATGTCGTCCACGTGGCGGGTGAACCCGTACAGCGCGTGCACATGCCTGCGCTTCCACGCCGGCAGCAGCAGGGTGGCCAGGTAGAACGAGCGTCCGTGGCGGGCGTTGAGGCGCCGGCAGTGTTCATAGCTCGCGGTCAGCGTCATCGGCGGCCTTCCAGGATGCGGGCGGCGGCGAGCCGTCCGGAGATCAGAGCCGGTGGGACGCCCACACCGGGCGCGGTGTACATCCCCGCGAAGTGCAGGCCGGGGACGCGGCGGCTGCGGCCGGCGGGCCGGAACCAGGCCGTCTGGGCGAACCGGTGGTCCAGCGCGAACGGCGTGCCCGCCGAATGGCCCAGGCGGGCCCAGACCCGCGGATCGAAGGTCCGCCGCGGCGCCGCCGACAGGTCGCCGTACCCGAGGTCGGACAGGCGGCCGAGCAGGCGCTGCTCCAGCCGCGGCCCGAGGCGGTCCCAGTCGGCTCCGCTCACCGTGTTCGGGGCGGGTTCCAGGACGCTCAGCGTGCAGTGGCCGGGCGGCGCCGCGGTGCCGTCCCCCTCGGGGCAGGTGACCAGCAGACTCGGATCGGGCTGCGGACGTCCGGCGGCCAGGGCCGCGAAGGCGCCGGCCCACTCCCGGCCGAAGTGCAGCGTGTGGTGGGCCCGGCCGGGCGGGCGGCGGTCCGTCCCGAAGTGCATGACCAGGCAGGACGGCGAGTACCGCGGACGGCGCAGCCGCCAGTCGCCCGCCGCGCCGGGCAGCAGCCCCCGATGGGCCTCCGCGAGGTCGCAGGCGACCACGACCGCCCCGGCGGCGAGGCGCTCGCCGCCGTCCAGCCGCACCGCCGCCACCCCGCAGGAGTCCGCCTCGACCCGCTCGGCGCGCATCCCGTACCGGATCGCGGCGCCCGCCTTCTCGGCCGCGGCGGCCAGCGCCCGCGGAATCGCGTGCATACCGCCCGCCGCCGGGAAGTACACCCCGCCGACGGTGTCCATGTGCGCGACGGCCGCGTAGATCGCCAGCGCCTTGGCGGGCGGGAGCCCGACGTACAGCGCTTGGAACGTGTGCGCCCTGATGAGCCGCTCGTCGGTCAGCTGACCCGCCACGAACCGGTCCAGGCGCCGGAACCCGCCCGCCGCCGCCAGCCTGAGCAGCGCGACCGGACGGGCCATGCTCCGCAGCCGGGTCATGTCCGCGTCGATGAACGACGACCACTCAGCCTCGAACATCGCGCCGAGCCGGCGCCGGAACCGCAGGTACCGGGCCGCCTCCTCCGGCCCGCACAGGGCGCGGACGTTCTCGGCCATCCGCCGCGCGCCCGCCACCACGTCCAGTTGCGACCCGTCGTGGAAGGACAGCCGGTAGAACGGGTCCAGGCGCCGGAGCGGCAGCAGGTCCTCCATGTCCTCGCCCGCCGCGCCGAACGTGTCCGCCAGCACCTGCGGCATGGTCAGCACCGAAGGGCCCGTGTCGAACCGGTAGGCCCCGGCGTACGCCGACCCGCAGCAGCCGCCCGGTTCGTCACGGGCCTCGACCACCACGACCTCGCGGCCCCCCGCCGCGAGATGGATCGCCGCCGACAGCCCGGACAGGCCCGCCCCGATCACGACGACCGGACCGCCCGCCGCCATCAGCGCCCGCCGTGCGGACCGTGCACACGATGTCGGGAGTGCACTGTTCCTCCATCATCGTCCGAAAGGTTCTGCACCGTTCTTCGGAGCCGGGCGGCCGATCGGTTGCGCGGTGCACGGAGGCGTGACCGGGCTGGAGCTTCGCCGCGGTTTACCGCATGGCGGCGGATTGTGACGCGGAGACCCTTTCATCCACCGAGGTCTGCCGCCCGGAAGCCTCGAGGACGGCCTGGTCTCGCGTTTCCTCCATTCGGAGGGCGATGCCCATGGCGAAGAAGGTCGGGGCCCATTCGCCGACGAAGATGCCCCACCGGTCGGCGCGCTCCAGGCCCGCGTCCTCGAGTTGCCTGGACGCCACCCAGGACGCGAACGACAGGCCGACCGAGATGATGCCCGCCGTGTACATGAAATTGGACCGGATGCCCATCTTGTGCAGTGAGTTGATCATTTCTTCCCTCCTTGGTCGGTCCGCCCGTACCCCCCGCTGACCTGCACAAGCGCCCCCGAAGTGGATTTTGCCCGCCGTGCACGTTCCGATGACGCCGCCTCCGGCGGCCGGGGACGCGCTCGCACCGGGAGCGGGGTCGTTGGCTTTGCGCCGCCCTGTCTCGGCTTCACTCCCGCCTTAACTATGAACAAGTTTTGAAGCGGTTTTTGCGGGCATCCGGACCGCATGACACTGGAGGAGCGGCTCGCCCAGGGCGACGAGGCGGCGCTGGGCGAGTGCTATGCCGCGCTCGGTCCTCTGGTCCGTCGCCACGCGGGCAGGCTGCTCCCCGCCCATGCCGTGGACGACGTCGTCCAGCTGGTCTTCCTGGAGGTCTGGCGATCACGCGGGCGCTTCGACCCGGCACGCGGGCTGGAGCCGTGGGTCCTGGCCATCGCCCGGAGGCGGGCCATCGACCAGTTGCGGGCCGAGGCGCGGCACTCCCGCCGCTCGGTCCCGCTCGTCGAGGACGCCATCGGCGTGCCCGACGCCGCCTCCGCCGTGGACGCCGCGTGCGACGTCCGTGACGCGCTCGCCGGGCTGCCGGCCCCGCAGCGGCAGGCGCTCGTGCTCGCCCACTACGGACAACTGACCCAGCGGGAGATCGCCGACCGGCTGGCCGTCCCGCTCGGCACCGTCAAGGCGCGCACCACCCGCGGGATGCGACGCCTGAGGGATCTGCTGTGACTCAGCCGGAGGACCCATTTACGGCCGCCGCCGGCCGTGCTCGCCGGGTCGCACCGGACGGCCGGTCAGCCGTCGGCCAGGTCGAGTGCGGCGCCGAGGACGGCGTCCGCGTCGATGCGGTGGTGGCGGTACACGTCCTCGATGGATCCCGACTGGCCGAATTGGGTGACGCCCAGTGAGGTGGTCGGCACCCGGTTGATCGTTGCCAGGAAGGCCAGCGTGTGCGGATGGCCGTCCAGCACGGTGACCAGCGGGGCGGCCCGGTGGGCGGGGAAGAGGCGGTCGAGGATCCAGTTCGGCGCGTCCTCGTGGCCCTGCCGGGCGCGCACCGCGCTCATGAGCAGGCCGGGGCTGGTCACGCACACCACGTCGGCGTCGACGCCGTGGCCGGCCAGCCGGTCCGCCGCGCTCAAGGCCTCGGGCACCACCGCGCCCATCGCGGCGATGGTGACCGCGGGGGACTCGGTGCGCCTCAGGAGGTAGCCCCCCGCGACCGTGTGCGCCCGGCGCCGTTCGCGGGCGGCCGGGTCCTGCGGGACGCCGGCGAGTGACTGGTCCACCGGCCGGGTGGACAGGCGCAGGTAGGCCGAGCTGCCGTCCGGGCGCCCCAGCCGGGCCATGGACGCCAGCAGCGTCCATTCGACGTCGATGGCGAACGCCGGCTCGTAGGAGACGCAGCCCGGCTGCTCGATGCCCAGCGAGGGGGTGGTGATCGACTGGTGCGCGCCGCCCTCGGGTGCCAGGCTCACCCCGGACGGTGTCCCGACGAGGATGGACTGGCCGCCGGCGTAGATCCCGAACGACCACGGCTCGGCCGCCCGCTGCACGAACGGGTCGTACAGCACGCCGATCGGCAGCAGCGGCTCGCCCCACCGGCTCCAGGTGGTGCCGAGCTCCCCGATCAGCCCGACCAGGTTGGTCTCGGCGATGCCCAGTTCGATGTGCTGGCCGGTGGGCCGCTCGCGCCAGTGCAGGATCGTCTCGGAGTCGTCGGCGAACCAGTTGGGGCGTTCCCGCGCCGACCAGACGCCCACCTTGTTGACCCAGCCGCCGAGGTTGGTGCTGGAGCTGACGTCCGGGCTCACCGTCACGACCCTGCGGGCGGTCTCGGGTGCCGAGCGGGTGAGGTCCATCAGCACGCGGCCCAGTGCCGCCTGGGTCGTCGCCGTTCCGGTCGGGGTGCGGCCGAAGTCGCGGGGGAGGTCGGGCGCCTTGGGCGCCCGGACGGCGGGGCGGCGCAGCCGGCGCGCGGTCTCGGCGCACAGCAGCCCCGCGGCGCTGCCCGGGTCGAACCGCGCCCAGGGGTGGGCCGGGTCGGCGCCGGTCTCGGCCGCCAGCTCCTCCATCTGGGCGGCCGTCAGCAGCGAGGAGTGGTTCTGCGGGTGGCCCTGCGTGGGCAGCCCGTACCCCTTCACGGTGTAGGCGAAGATGACCGTGGGACGGTCGTCGTCGATGGCGGAGTAGGCGCGGTCCAGGGCCGCCAGGTCGTGCCCGCCCAGGTCGGCGACGGCGGCCGCCAGGGTGGCGTCGTCCAGCGCGGTGATCAGTGAGGCGATCCGCTCGCGGCCCGGACCGGTTCCCGGCAGGCGCTCGCGCAGCTCGCCGGGCGCGCAGCGCAGCAGCCGCTGGTACTCGGGGTTGGGCATCCGGTCGATGCGCTCGCGCAGGGCGTCCCCGCCGGGCCGGGCGAACAGCTCCTCCAGCAGGTCGCCGTACTTCACGGTCAGCACCTGCCACCCGGCGGCGGCGAACATCCCGCGCAACCGGTCGGCGGCGATGTCGGGGATCACCCGGTCCAGCGACTGGCGGTTCAGGTCGACGATCCAGACGATCTCCCCGAGCTCGCGCACGCCGGGTTCCACGATCGCCTCCCAGACCGCGCCCTCGTCCAGCTCCGCGTCGCCCACCAGCGAGTACTGCCGGCCGGTCCCGGCGCCGCCGAACGCGTGCTCGACATAGCGGCGGGCCAGCGCGCCCCAGACCGGGGCGGTGGCGCCGATCCCGACCGATCCGGTGGAGTAGTCCACCGGATCGGGGTCCTTGGTGCGGCTCGGGTAGCTCTGCAGCCCGCCGAACGCCCGCAGCCCCGGCAGCCGGGACTCCTCCAGCTCGCCGAGCAGGTAGTTGATCGCGTGCAGCACCGGGGAGGCGTGCGGCTTCACCGACACCCGGTCCTGCGGCCCCAGGTGGCCGAACCACAGCGCGGTCATGATCGACACGATGGACGCCGAGGAGGCCTGGTGGCCGCCGACCTTGAGACCGGACGGGTTCGGGCGCACCCGGTTGGCCTCGTGGACCATCGAGCTCGCCAGCCACAGCACCCGGCGCTCGATCTCCCGCAGCGCGTCCCCGCCGTGCCGCCGCGCGGCCACCGGCGCGCTCGTCATCTGTTCCATCGAGGTTCTCCTGACCGTGCACACAACTGCCAAGAGCAGAGCATGAAGGCCAGTGCCGCACAATATGCGGCAAGAATGTTGAGCAGAATGCACGCTCTCATGTGATCCCCAGCGCGGAAAGTGAGCATCATGCGAAGTGACGACCGCATCGACCAGACCGACGCACGGCTGCTCACGGCCCTGAACGACACGCCGCGGGCCACCATGATCGCGCTGGCCCAGCGGACCGGGCTGTCGCGCAACACGGTCCAGGCCAGGCTCGCCCGCCTGGAGGACGGCGCGGCGCTGCGCCCGTTCGAGCACCGCATCTCCCCGGCGGCCCTCGGCTACCCGCTGACCGCGTTCATCACCGTCCAGGTCGCCCAGCGCAGACTGGACGAGGTGGCCTCCTCACTGGCCGACATCCCGGAGATCCTCCAGGTGCAGGGCGTCAGCGGCTCCACCGACCTGTTCGTCCACAGCGTCGCCGTCGACGCCGACGACCTCTACCGGATCGCCGGGGAGATCCTCGCGGTCCCGGGCGTCGAGCGCACCAACACCTCCCTGGTCATGCGCGAACTGGTGGAGTACCGCATCACCCCCCTGCTCCGCCGGGCCATGGAGGAGGCGGGCCCTGCGGGCGGCACCACGACAGAAGAGCCGTGATCGTCCGGTAGCGGCTGAGCCATGATGGTTGTGAAGTGGGTCACTGCCGGTCATGGGCGGGAGCGGCGTTTCGTCTCTAGGGGGTGAGCGCTCTGTTGGGGAGCGCGATGAACGGAGACGACGTGAGAATCCTCATCGCTGCGATGGGCGGACGGTCGAGTATGCGAGATGTCACGCGAATGGCGGCCTCCACCAACCGGCCGCGCACCGAGGGGACCGACCACTCGGTGGCCGCGGCGCAACTGTACGGCGAGCTGCGGCCGCGGGCCTTCGCCATCGCCTACCAGATGCTCGGCAGCGTCGGCGAGGCCGAGGACGTGGTGCAGGAGGCGTTCCTGCGGCTGCACCAGACCCGGCGGCGCGGCGAGACGATCGCCTCGCCGCGGGCCTACGTCTCCACCCTGGTGACCCGGCTGGCCATCGACCAGCTGCGCTCGGCCCGGGCACGGCGCGAGCGGTACGTCGGCGAATGGCTCCCTGAGCCACTGGCCGACGAACCCTCGCCGAGCGAGCACGCCGAGACCGCCGACACACTCTCACTGGCCGTCTTGGTGCTGCTGGAGAGTCTGTCGCCGCAGCAGCGGGCCGCGTTCCTGCTGCGCGAGGTGTTCCAGTACCCGTATCCAGAGGTGGCCGAGATCATCGACACCGATGTGGACACCACACGGCACCTGGTCGCGCGGGCCCGTAAGCACCTCCGGCAGCGCCGGCCGCGCTACCACGCCACCCGGGCGCAGCACGAGCAGCTGGCCCGGCGCTTCTTCGCCGCCGTCGAGCACGGCGATCTGTCGACGCTCGAAGAGCTGCTGGCGCAGGACGCGGCGATGCACGGCGACGGCGGCGGCAAGGTCCCCGCGCTGGGGCGGCCGGTCAACGGACGGGAGCGCGTGGCGCGCGTCCTGGCGGCGGCGGCGCCCATGCTGGCGCGTGCCGGTGGCGTGCGCCTCCACCTCACCAAGGTCAACGGCCAGCCGGGCGCCCTGGTGTTCGACACCCGCGGCTTGCTCGTGGGGGTGATGGCGCTGATCATCGCCGATGGCGAGGTGCAGACCGTCCACTCCATCGTCAACCCCGACAAGCTCCAGCACTTCGACCGGGTCGGCGACCTGGGCGCCCTGGTGCGCTCGGCTCGCCGATCCGGCGACGAAGGCTGACCTTTCGGCCGCGCCGGCGCCACCAGCCCGACCCGGCCGCAGACGCGGTGTCACCGGTGAGGCCGGACGGCCACCGCCCAGCACATCACCGATCACGCTGCCATGCCGCAGCGACCTTCCCCTCCTCTTCCGCACAAGGGCGCGTCCGGCACGTTCGCGCTCGTGATCAGCCTTGGGAGCACCTCGTGAACCTCGCCCTGTGGATCGGCGCCGGACTGCTGGCCGCAGTGGCCCTGGCAGGCGGCATGATCAAGACTTTCGTCCCCCGGCAGAAGCTGGCCGCGACCCCCGGCGGACAATGGACGGAGGACGTCAGCGCAGGCGCCGTCAAGATTCTCGGCGCCCTTGAAATCCTCGCCGCGGTGGGCTTGATCGTGCCCGCGGTGGCCGGCGTCGCACCGGTTCTGGTGCCGGCGACCGCCCTCTGCTGGGCTCTGCTGATGATCGGCGCGATGATCACTCACGGCCGCCGCGGCGAGTTCCGCTTCGCGGTACTGAACCTGATCTATCTCATGCTCGCGGTGTTCATCATGTGGGGCCGCTTCGGCCCGGCGGCCTTCACCGGCTGACCGGCTTCAGCGTCTGGCCCGGAGCCGCCCCCGCGCTCGCGGCCGCCCGAGCCAACGGCGTGACCCAGCCCGCCATGTCCGGCGAGGTGGCGCGTCTGGAGTAGGAACATCTCAAGCGAACCCGGGTGATCATCGAACCCGGCTCGTCCGACACCGAAGGGCCGCTGGAACCGCGCGCCGCGCGCGCCCGCCTTGGTGAGTTCCAGCCATCGCGCCTGTGACCGGGGCACCATGGGGCCACCGGACGCGACCGCCGGATCAGGAGGCGAGGAGTTCGAGGATGGCCGCACGTACGACCGCCGCGCCGAGGATCGGGATCCTGGGCGGAGGCATCGGGGGTATGGCCCGCCGCGGCCTTCCTGCGGCGCGAGGGACTCGGCGTCACCGTCTACGAGCAGGCGTCCGAGATCAGCGAGGTCGGGGCCGGCCTGGTCGTGGCTCCGAACGCGGCGCGTCAGCTGCGCAGGCTGGGAGTGCTGGACGAGTTGGACGACCCGCGCGCCCTCAAGGATTTCTGGATGCCCGAGGAGGGCATCGCCAAGGCGGTGGCCCCTGTGCGGGCCGCCGTACCCGCGAACAACCCGACGCCAGTCAACGCCGACAGCCTGACCGCGCTGCTGCGCGCGGCCCGGGAAGGAGACCTGCCATGACGACCGCCGACCGTCCCGAGAGCCGTCCCGGCGCCGAGAATCCAGCGTCGGTCGAGGCCGGCGCGCACGGGCGGGCCGGCCGCGCGGCCGGTCCCGAGCAGCAGGCGGTCGAGCAGGCGCTGGTCGAGCAGGTGGTGGCGAGCTTCGACGCGTGTGAGGACCCGCGCCTGAAGGAGTTGATGGTCGCGCTGGCCACGCATGTACACGCCTTCATCCGGGAGACCCGGCTGACCGAGGACGAGTGGGGCGCCGCGATCGAGTTCCTCACGCGAGCGGGGCAGATCACCGACGACGTCCGCCAGGAGTTCATCCTCCTCTCGGACGCACTGGGCGCGTCCATGCAGACGATCAACGTCAACAACCAGACCTACGCCGACGCCACCGAGGCGACCGTGTTCGGGCCGTTCTTCGTCGAGGACTCACCCGAGATCGAGGTCGGCGGGGACATGGCCTTCGGTGCCGGTGGAGAGCCGTGCTGGGTCGAGGGCACCGTCACCGACTCCGGCGGCGACCCGCTCGCCGGGGCCCGGATCGAGGTGTGGGAGGCCGACGAGAACGGCCGCTACGACGTGCAGTACGACCCCGGTAGGCGTGCCGCCCGGGCGCACCTGTTCAGCGAGCCCGACGGGTCCTACCGGTTCTGGGGGCTGACCCCGACGCCGTACCCGATCCCGGACGACGGCCCCGTGGGCAAGATGCTCGAAGCCGTCGGACGCTCCCCGCTGCGCGCCGCTCACCTGCACTTCATGGTCTCCCCGAGAGCGCCCGGACGCTGGTCACCCACATCTTCCCCGAGGGCGACCCGATCGGCTGGAAGGACACCGTCTTCGGGGTCAAGCAGTCGCTCATCAAGCCGTTCGCCCAGCAGCCCGCCGGCACCCCGACCCCGGACGGGCGGCCCATCGAGGGGACGTGGAGCCGGGTCCGGTTCGACATCGTCCTCGCCCCCGCAGGCACCTGAAGCCGCGCGCCTTCCGGGGCGCGGTGTTCGTGGAGGCAGCCTGGTCTCTGCCGGCACGACCGGGCGACGCGGCAGGGCGAGCGGCACTGGCCCCCCGGACAGAATGGCGCAGGCGCGCTGCGGCCCCATTTCCTCCCGCGGGCATGACTACCGCGGTGTCCCGCGCGAGCGGGTGGAGTTGCCTGGTTCGTCTTCTTCTCCAAGCTCCGCATCGATAAGTTCTGATCATGACCTGGGACGGTGACGGGGTGCTGGCGGGCCGGTACCGCAGGCTCGGCCGGATCGGCCAGGGCGGGATGGGGTCGGTGTGGCGGGCGCATGACATCGACCTGGACCGTGCGGTCGCCGTCAAGGAGCTTCTGGTGCCCGAGCAGGTCACCGACCGGCAACGGCTGGACTGGTACGCGCGGATGGAGCGGGAGGCCCGCGCCGCCGCGCGATTGCGGCACCCCGGCATCGTCACCGTCCATGACCGGGTGACGGGCGAGGACGGCCGTCCCTGGATCGTGATGGAACTCATCGAGGGCCGGTCCCTCGGGGACGTGCTGGCCGAGCAGGGCGCGCTCCCGCCGCACCAGGTCGCGATGATCGGGCTGGCGATGCTGGACGCCTTGTCGGCCGCGCACGCCCAGGGCGTCGTCCACCGGGACGTCAAGCCCGCCAACGTGCTGCTGGAAGGTGACCGGGTACTGCTGACCGACTTCGGCATCGCCGCGCTGGAGGGCGATGCCACCATCACCCGTTCGGGCATGGTGCTGGGGACTCCCGCCTACATGTCACCCGAGCAGGTGGAGGGCAAGCCGGTCACCCCGGCCTCGGACCTGTGGTCCCTGGCCGCCACCCTGTACGCGGCGGTCGAGGGGCGCCGCCCCTTCGAGGGCCCCGGCCACGGCGCCGTCTTCGTCGCGATCGCCACCCGGCAGCCGCCCGCCCCTCGATGCGGCGGCCCACTCGCCCAAGCACTCGACGGGCTACTGCGCAAGAATCCCGACGAACGGCTCCAGCCCGCACAGGTCCGCGACTTGCTTGATGCCGCCCTCGTCCCCACCGCCGACTCGAACCCCGGCACCGTCGTGGATCCCACCGGCGGCACCGGTGGAAGCGCGACCGACGTGGGGCCGCGCAGCCCCCGCGGGCCGCTCCGCACCGTGCTCCTCCGCGCGTCGCCCCGGGAGCGCAGCCGGCTCCTTCTCGTCAGAGCCGCCCTTGTGTGCACGGCGCTGTCCATGCTGACCTACCTGGTCGGGCCGTGGCCGGGCCCCGGTAATACGCGCACCTTGACGTTCTATTCGCCAGAGACGCTGTTGATTCTGCCGCTGCCTTGGATCGCGGCGCTCATCCTCTTGTGCGTCATGTGGTTTCGTCCCCGCCGGCCGACACTTGTCGTCGGTCTCGTTGCCGCGATCCTCAACGGCCTTCATCTGGAAGCCCTCGTCGTGTACCGCTACCAGAACAACAGGACCGCCGAGGCCATCGACCCCAACGACGTATTCGAACTCTCCTGGATCCTGGGCACGCTCGCATTGATGCTCGCATTCACCGCGATGAACCCATCGCTCCTCGGAAAGGTGACGTCCCCGCCGGCCCGCAACGTCCTGATCATCGTGGCCGTGCTCGTCGAAGGCATGGTGGCCCTCCTCTGGCCCGGGCCCGTCTACGGACTCGCAGGATCGGGCCTGGACATCCTGAACGACTCGTTCTTGGACGACTCCCTCTTCCGCTCACTCCTGCTCCTCGGCGCCATCTGGATCGGCGTCCAGCCGTTCCTCTGGCCGCACAGGGGCGGGCAAGCCCGGCAGCACTGACGAACCGAGCCGAACAACCGACGGGAATCGCCACCGCTGTCAAGCGGCAGAAGAGGACGCCCACACCGGTACAACGACGATCAGATCCCCGAGCCCCGGTGGTCGTGGCAATGTGTCTCTGCTGCTTCGAATAAGCCGGGTCTTGATCGATGACCTGGTTATGACGACGACGTGGCCGATCGAAAAGATGACACGCCTTCTCGTAAAGATTTGACGGTAGTGCCGACTTGATTGAGGCAACCCGGCGCGCTGGTCGTGACCTCGTGGTCAGATGAATGTGGCAGGAGGAGATTCCTCGAACTTGCGGAGAAGGTTGGTGACATGGGGCATGGGGTGATTCGCGCCGTCGCGGCGATCGGAGTGGTCGCGGTGGCGGCGGTGGCCGGACGTCCTGCGGCGGCAGAGCGGCGTCCTGAATCGGTAGCGGTCGGCGAGTCGTTCACCGCGGCCACTGCGGACGCCCGCTTCCTCGGGTACGGAGCCGCCTGCCTGACGGGTGCTCCGCGCGGTGGGAAGGTCGCGGAGGCCACGAACCATCCGCTGGGCGGTTGTCACCCGGATCCGGCCGGCCCCGTCCCGCCGGCGGGTGCGGCGCCGCACGGCTACCTCCAGCTCACCGATGCGCATGTCGAAGAGACCGGCGCCGTGCTGTTCGACTCGCCGATCCCGGTACGTGACGGTCTGGAGGTGACCTTCGAGCAGTGGCAGTACGGCAGCACTACGGGGACGCCCGCCGACGGAATCTCCTTCTTCCTCACCGACGGCGCCGCACGGCTCACCACGCCGGGTGCGTTCGGTGGAAGCCTCGGTTACGCCCAGAAACTGCCGGACGACAGCCCGGACGCCCATTTCGTTCCCGGCGTCGCCGGCGGTTACCTCGGCATCGGACTCGACGTGCTGGGCGATTACGTCGGCGACGGAGAAAAGCGCGGAAACGGCTGCCAGCGGCGTTCCCCAGCCGGGACCTCGTTTCAGCCGCCTCCTCCCGGACCCAACATCGTGACCGCCCGCGGTCCAGGGAACGGCAGCGACGGGTACTGCTTCCTCGCCGCCACGATAAGCAAGAAGCCCTCGCTCGGGCTCTGGCGGTCGACACTGCCAGGCCGACTCCACGGCAAATTGGAGACCATGCCCGCCGGCGTCACGCCGAGGCGAGCCGAAACCCTGCTTGAACCAGACAAGCGGGTCGTCCGTGTCGCGATATCGCGCGAGCCCGACCCGATAGTGACGGTCGACGTCGATTTCCAGGACGGAGACGGCTTCCGTCAGGTCCTGCGCTTCCCCGCTCCCCAGCCCGTCCCGAACACCGTGAAGTTCGGATTCGCCGCATCCACAGGCCCGCTCACCGACGTGCACCTTATCCGGCGGGTCACCGTGCGTTCCTGATACCTTCCGTCGTCCGGCCGGCCTGCGAACCCGCTCGCCGTCGGCGGGAGCGGCTATTGGAGTTCGCTGGTGTTTCTGAAGGATGTCTGGTTGACGGCGTCCGGCCGTGGCCGCTGACCGGGTTCACGCGTGGACGTGGGCGTTGTAGAGGCGCTGGAGCAGGTCGTTGAGACGGTCGCGTTCGGCGGGGGACAGGGAGCGGAGGAACTCGTCCTGGCCTTCGGCGGCGGCCTGGGCGGCGGTGTCGATGAGGCGGGTCCCGGACGGGGTGAGGGTGGCGACGCGGCGGCGCCGGTCGGTGGCGTGGGGGCGGCGTTCGGCCAGGCCCGCCGCGGTCAGTGAGTCGAGGACGGCGACGAGGTTGCGGGCGTCCATGGCGGCGAGTTCGGCGAGGCGGCGCTGGCCGAGCGGGCCCTGCTCCCTGAGCACGACCATGACCGCGTACTGGTTCTGGGTGATCCCGCGGTCGGCCAGGAAGGCCGTCCAGGAGCGGGCGGCGAGGGAGCCGAGGCGCGCCAGCAGGAAGGGGGTTCCGCGTTCGTAGGCGATACCGCTCATGGGCGCCAGGCTAGTACATCGACATGGTTCATGTTGATCTGGTAGACATGTTTCATGACTACTACACTCAGTCACGACCAGGTCGCCGTCGGGGATGTCGTGCTGCACGTCGCCGAGGCGGGCGATCCGGCGGGGCGGCCCTTTCTGCTCCTGCACGGCTGGCCGGAGTCGTGGCGCACCTGGACGGGCGTCATGGGCGCCGCGCGGCAGGGGGGCCGGCTGATCGCCATCGACCTGCCCGGCATCGGCGCGTCGGCCGGGCGCGTGGCCGGGGGAGCGAAGCTGCGCATCGCGGAAGTCGTCCACGGGCTGGTCCAGAAGCTGGGGCTCGAAGACCTGACGCTCGTCGGGCACGATGCCGGCGGCATGGTGGCCTACGCCTACCTGCGGCGGTACGGGGCCGGCCGCGTCGTCATCATGAACACCGTGATCCCGGGGGTGGCCCCGTGGTGGGACGTGGTGGGCGATCCCCGCGTCTGGCATTTCGGCCTGCACTCCGTGGCGTCGCTTCCCGAGACCCTGGTCCGGGGGCGCCAGGCCGAGTACTTCGACTACTTCTACGACGTGCTCTCGGCGGATCCGGCGCGCATCACCGGCGGGTCCAGAGGCGCCCACGTCGCGGCCTACCGGGACGACGCCGCCTTGACCGCGGGATTCGACCTGTACCGGGGCTTCGACCAGGACGTCCGGGACAATGCCGCATTCGCCGAAGGGCCGCCGGCGGACACTCCGCTGCTCTACCTGCGGGGAGCCCATGAGGGCGGTGACATCGCCGCCTATGAGCGGGGGCTGCGGGACGCGGGAGTCCGGAACGTGATCGCCGGGGTATTGCCGGAAGCCGGTCACTTCGCCCAAGAGGAAACTCCCGCGCAGGTGTGGCGGGCGATCCGCGATTTCAGTGCCAGAAATGCGGTGGAGTGACAATCGGCGGCAGCATTTCGCCAGGTGGGCCCGGTCTGTCAATCGGCACTGGCGGGCTCGAACGGCACATGTTACCGTGAGGTCTCAGACTGGTAACGGGGCGAGTAACTCAAGCCGGTCGATCTTTGAATATCGCAATGCGGCGGTATGGAACGCGGGGCGGGCGCGTCCGGACTCGAACGGCCCCCCTGACCGCGCCGATCGGAGCCTTCATGAGTGAATGTCCGAGACAGCATGCCGCCCGATTCCCCGCGTGCAGCAGCCATCGTCCGAAGCGGGGGGCCGCCGGATTCCGGGGGCGGGCTTGACGCCGCGGACCGTTCTGATCGTCGACGGCCACACCCTCGTCCGGCAGGGCGTGCGGGAGATCCTCGAAGAGGACGACGGGTTAAAGGTGGTGGGCGAGGCCGGTGACGGCGAGGAGGCCGTCGCCGTGGCCGCCGACCAGCGTCCCGACGTCGTCCTCCTGGAGGTCGGCGGCCACGGCCGGGACGCCGTCACCACGGTGCGGCGCATCCGGCGGCACTCACCGGACACGAAGGTCATCATCCTCAGCATGCAGGAGGGCCCCGAGTTGCTGCGCGCGTTATTGGAGGCGGGCATCCGCGGCTACCTGCTGAAGACGGTGACGCGGCACGAGCTGGTCGCGGCGATCCAGGCGGTGCAGGACCCGGACCGCATCGTGCTCAGCGTCTCGCGGCGCAGCCTGCCCGAGGACGACGGGGCGCAGCCCGTCCAGCTCACCGAGCGGGAGCGGCAGGTGCTGGAGCTCACCGCGCAGGCGCTCACCAACCGGCAGATCGGGAACCGGCTCTCGCTCACCGAGGCCACGGTCAAGCGCCACCTCCGCAACATCTTCGCCAAGCTCGGCGCGGGGTCGCGGCTGGACGCGGTCAACCGCGCGGCCCTCGCCGGCCTCATCGAGCCGCCGCGGAACGCGCTGTAGAGGACACGGCGCGGCGCGGCTCTGACGGGACGCGAACCGGGCTCGACGCGGCCGCCCTACGTTGGCGGCGACCGTTCGCCCAGCGGAGGGACCGCCGTGCTTCGCCAGATCGAACCCGTGGAGGCCAGCAAGTTCCGGACGGTGATGCGCGGCTTCGCCACCGGAGTGACGGTGGCCGCCGCCGACTCGGGGGACGGACCCGCCGGGACGACGATGAACTCGTTCACGTCCGTCTCGCTGGAGCCGCCGCTCGTCCTGTTCTGCATCGGATCCGGGTCGCGGACGTGGCCGGTGGTGCGGCGGGCGGGCTGCTTCGCGGTCAGCTTCCTGTGCGCGGGCCAGGAGACCCTCGCGCACCGGTTCGCGGCGCGCGGCGTGGACCGCTTCGCCGGCCAGGAGATCGCGACCGCGGCGACGGGCGCGCCGGTGCTCGCCGACGCGGCGGGCTTCGTCGACTGCACGCTCGTGGACGCGATCGAACTCGGCGACCACCGGGTGGTCGTCGGCCTGGTCGTGGCGGCGGGCTGCCTGCGCGACGCCCGCCCGCTGGTCTTCGCCGACGGAGGTTACGGAAGTGTCTGAGATGCGGGACCGCATGGCCGGCCTGGAGGCCGAGCGCCGCGCCGCCGCCGAGGTCGGCGGAGACCGGGCCCTGCGGGCGCAGAGGTCCAAGGGAAAGCTGACGGTGCGGGAACGGCTCGACCTGCTGTTCGACAAGGGCACCTTCACCGAGATCGAGACGTTGCGGCGGCACCGGGCGCAGGGCTTCGGGATGGAGCGCAAGCGCCCGCCGACGGACGGCGTCGTGGTCGGCTGGGGCCTGGTCGGGGGCCGCCGGGTGTTCGCCTACGCGCACGACTTCCGGGTCTTCGGCGGCAGCCTCGGCGAGGCGCACGCGAGCAAGATCCACAAGATCATGGACCTGGCGGCGAAGACGGGCGCGCCGCTCGTCGGGCTGTGCGACGGGGCGGGCGCGCGCATCCAGGAGGGCGTGACCGCGCTCGCCGGGTACGGCGGCATCTTCCAGCGCAACGTCCGCAACTCCGGGGTGATCCCGCAGATCAGCGTGATGCTCGGCCCGTGCGCGGGCGGGGCGGCGTACTCGCCGTCGCTGACCGACTTCGTCTTCATGGTGCGCGGCACCGCGCAGATGTTCATCACCGGCCCGGACGTGGTCGGCGCCGTCACCGGCGAGACGATCACCCATGAGGAACTGGGCGGTGCCGAGGTGCACGCGGCCCGGACCGGCGTCGCCGAGGCGATGTACGACGGCGAGGAGGAGTGCCTCGCCGACGTCCGCTACCTGCTGTCGCTGCTGCCGTCCGACAACACCCGGTTCGCGCCCGAGCAGCCCACGGCCGACCCGCCGGACCGCTCCTGCCCGCTGCTGCGCGACCTGGTGCCGGCCGACCCCAAGGCCGCCTACGACGTGCGCGCCGTGATCGAGGAGATCGTGGACGACGGCGAGACGTTCGAGATCCACGAGATGTGGGGGACGACCGTGGTGTGCGCGCTCGTCCGGTTCGCGGGCCGGGTCACCGGGCTGGTGGCCAACCAGCCCGCGCAGACGGCCGGGGTCCTGGACATCACGGCCGCGGAGAAGGCTGCCCGGTTCGTCCAGTTCTGCGACGCGTTCAACATCCCGCTCGTGACCCTCGTGGACGTGCCGGGCTTCCTGCCCGGCGTCGACCAGGAGCACGGCGGCATCATCCGGCACGGCGCCAAGCTGCTGTACGCCTACTGCGACGCGACCGTGCCGCGCGTGCAGCTCGTCCTGCGCAAGGCCTACGGCGGCGCCTACATCGTGATGGACTCGCGGTCGATCGGCGCGGACGTGTCGCTCGCCTGGCCGACCAACGAGATCGCCGTGATGGGCGCCGAGGCCGCGGTGAACGTGGTGTACCGGCGGGAGATCGCCGCCGCCGACGACCCCGAGGCCGAGCGCCGCGCCCGCGTCGAGGACTACCGGCGCGAGCTGATGGGCCCGTTCCACGCGGCCGAGCGCGGCTTGGTGGACGAGGTGATCGACCCCGCCGAGACCCGCGTCCGGATCATCGACGCGCTGGACATGCTGGCCGGCAAGTACGCGCCCCGGCCCGGCCGCAAGCACGGGAACCAGCCGCAGTGAGCGCCGGCATCGAGATCGTGCGGGGCCGCCTGGACGAGCGGGAGCTGGCGGCGCTCGTCGCCGTGCTCCTGCACGAGGGCGGCGGCCGCGCGGCGGAGGCCGCCGCTCCGCACGGGGCGGAGCGGCGGCCCGGGCCGCGCTGGGACCCCGAGGGGCTCAGCCCGCCGCGCCCGGCGTCCGCTCCACCACGGCCGCGGACCAGGTGAAGCCCGCCCCGACCCCGGCGAGCAGGCAGCGCTCGCCGGGCGCGAGGCGGCCGGTCCCGATCAGCTCCCCGAGCCCGGCGATCTGGTCCCCGGCGCCGAGGTGGCCGATCCGGCTGCCCCAGTCCCACGTGGTCCGCGCCCGGTCGATGCCGAGCGGCTCGAAGAACTGCACGTCCATCTTCGGCAGGCCCAGGTGGGGCAGGACGAACCAGTCCACGTCCGCGCGCTCGACGCCGGCCTCCGACAGCGCGCCCTCGACGGCGCGGACCTGACCGTCCCGCAGCCGCCGCAGCACCTCGGCGAAGCCGAGTTCGGCGACCGCCTCCTCGCGCGGCGCCTCGGCGTCGATCGGGCGCGCCGCGGCGAGCGGGGCGTCCGCGAACGGGCGCGCGCCCCGGCCGAGCTTCTCCAGGCCGGGGTCGGAGACCGAGAACGCGCTGCGCAGCCGGACGGCGTCGCCTCCACCGTCCGGAACGCCGCGCGCCAGCACCATCGCGGTGCCGCCGTCGCCGCAGATCGTGCCCGGGTCGGTGCGCCAGCGGTCGAAGCCGGGCAGCGCGAACCGGTCGCCGGTCGACACGAGCGCCTTGCTCCCCGCCGCCCGGCCCGCCAGATACGCGGCGGCCAGCTCGATCGCCGCCATGCCGCCGTTGGACTGCTGCCCCACCTCGACGGCCGGGCAGTCGTTGCCGAGCGCCTCGCGCTGGACGTAGGAGGCGGCCGCCCACAGGTCGTGCCCCTGGTAGTGGACGCTGGCGTGCAGGAGCAGCTCGACGTCGGACGGGTCCGCGCCGGCGTCCTCCACCGCCTGCCGGGCGGCGTCCGCCGCCATCTCCGGCGGGGCCTCCTCGGCGACGCACACGGCTTCGATGCCGGTGCGCCACACGTCCTTGCGGGCGCACAGGCCCTGCTTCTCCGCGTCGGCCGTCTCGATCGCTTCGGGCAGGTGACGTCCGGTCCCCGCCACGTAGATGTCGTCGTACCTCATGCGGTGAGCGTCGCAGCCGCCCGTCAGGGAGCCGTCGAGGACGGGTCGTCGCGCCCCCGCCGAGGCGCCGGGCGCGAATGACCCTAGGCCGGATCTCGACGCGGGCGGCCTAGACAGAAGGCATGACTGAGGACCACCGAGCCGGCGGGGGGCGTCCGCTGCCGATCGCGCTGCTGATCCCGGGCCAGGGAGCGCAGCGCCCGCGGATGGCCGCGTCCCTGTACGGAACCGACGCGGGCTTCACCCGCACGATGGACGAGGCGTTCGCGCTCATGGGCCCGCGCGGCCCGCACCTGCGCGCGCAGTGGCTCGCCGAGCGGCCGTCGCCGGAGTTCGACGACGTCACGGTGGCGCAGCCGCTGCTGTACGCGGTCGGGTACGCGCTGGGGCGCGCGATGGCGGACCGCCACGGGCCGCCCGGCGCGCTGCTCGGGCACTCCGCCGGGGAGATGGTCGCCGGCGCGCTCGCCGGGGTCTTCGACTTCGCCGACGGCATGCGCCTGATGATGGCGCGGCTGCCGGCGCTGGCCGCGACCGAGCCGGGCGGGATGCTCGCGGTGGCGGCCTCGGTCCGGGAGGTGGAGCCCCTGCTCGGCGGGGACGTGCACCTCGCGGCCGTCAACGCGCCCCGGCAGCTGCTGCTCGCCGGGGCGGAGGAGCCGCTCGGCCGCGCCATGTCCCGGCTGAAGGCGGACGGGAGGACGGTGCGGCGCGTCCCGGCGCGGCAGGCGTTCCACAGCCCGCTCGTGGCGGCGGCGTCGGACCGGGCCGGGGACGGGTGGGCCGGCGTCGCGCTGCGGCCGCCGTCCGTCCCGCTGTACTCGGCCTACGACGCCGCCCCGCTCACCGCGGAGCGGGCGTGCGACCCGGCCTTCTGGATCGGGCAGCCCGCCCGGACCGTCCACTTCGCCCGCGCGCTGGACCGGCTCCTTGACGACGGCGACCACCTGCTGCTGGAGACCGGACCGGGGCAGAGCCTCACGATGCTCGCCCGCCGCCACCCCCGCGTCCTGGCCGGGCGCAGCCGGGTGCTCGGGACGACGGAGGAGCTGGTACCGCAATGAGCACGCCCATCGCCGTCATCGGCATGTCCGCCCGCGTCCCCGGGGGACCGGGCCTGGAGGAGTTCTGGTCGCTGCTGTGCCGCGGCGGCGAGGCGATCCGCCCGGCGCCGGAGGGACGCGCCAGCGGCCCCGGCGGCTTCCTCGACGAGGTGGACGGCTTCGACGCCGCCTTCTTCGGCGTCCCGCGGGCGGAGGCCGCCGAACTCGACCCGCAGCAGCGCCTGATGCTCGAACTCGCCTGGGAGGCGCTGGAGGACGCCCGCGTCCTGCCCGCGTCGCTGCGCGGAGGCCGGACGGGCGTGTTCGTGGGCGCGATGGCCGACGACTACGGACTCCTCCAGGCCCGGGACGCCGCCGCCGAGGCGTCGCCCTTCACGCTGACCGGAACGCGGCGCGGCTTCATCTCCGGACGCGTCTCCCACGTGTTCGGCCTGCGCGGCCCCAGCGTCACCGTCGACACGGCCCAGTCGTCGTCCCTGGTGGCGGTCTACCAGGCGGCGCAGAGCCTGCGGGACGGCGACTGCGAGCTGGCCGTCGCGGGCGGCGTGCAGGTGAACCTCGCGGAGGAGAGCCACGAGGCGCTCCGGGAACTCGGCGCGCTGTCGCCGGACGGGCGGTGCCGTCCGCTGGACGCGGGCGCCAACGGCTTCGTCCGCGGCGAGGGCGGCGGCGCGGTGGTGCTCAAGCCGCTCGACGCGGCGCTGCGGGACGGCGACCGCGTGCACTGCGTGATCCTCGGCGGCGCGGTCAACAACGACGGCGCCACGCCCGGGCTGACCGCCCCCAGCCGGGACGCGCAGGAGGAGGTCCTGCGGCTCGCCTGCGAACGGTCCGGCGTCGATCCGGGCGCGGTCCAGTACGTCGAGCTGCACGGCACGGGAACGCGGCGGGGCGACCCGGTGGAGGCGGCCGCGCTGGGCCGGGTGCTCGGCGCGGCCCGCCCGCCGGGGGACCCGCTGCTGGTCGGCTCGGTGAAGCCGAACATCGGCCACCTGGAGGGCGCGGCCGGCATCGCCGGCCTCATCAAGACCGCCGCCGGGATGGCGCGCGGGCGGCTCCCCGCGACGCCGAACTTCGCCGAGCCCAACCCCGAGATCGACCTCGCGGGCCTGAACCTGCGGGTCTGCGACCGTGCCGGCGACTGGCCGGACGGGGACCGCGTCGCGGGCGTCTCGGCGTTCGGCCTCGGCGGCTCCAACTGCCATCTCGTCCTCGCGGGGCCGCCCGGCGAGGACTCCGGAGCGGCCCCCGACGCGGCCCCCGACGCGGCCACCGGGCCCGTCCCCTGGGTGGTGAGCGGACGCTCGGAGCGGGCACTGCGCGCCCAGGCCGGGCGCCTCGCCGACCTGGCCGCGACACGACCGGACGAGCGGGACGCCGGCTTCTCCCTCGCGGTCTCGCGGACGGCGTTCGAGCACGGCGCCGTCGTCACCGGCGACCACCTGGAGGGGCTGCGGGAGCTGGCGGCGGGCCGCGACGCGCCCGGAGTGGTCCGGGTCAGGAGGCGCGACGGCCGCACCGCCCTGCTGTTCCCGGGGCAGGGGGTGCAGCACCCGGGCATGGGCTGCCGCCTCTACGAGACGTATCCGGCGTTCGCGCGGGCGCTCGACGAGGTCGGCGCCGCGCTGGAACCGGCGATCGGCGCACCGGTCATCGAGGTGCTGCGCGCCGGCCGGCTGGACGGCCAGGAGCTGCTGCAGCCGGCCGTGTTCGCCGTCGAGACGGCGCTCTTCCGGCTGCTGGAGTCGTGGGGCGTCCGGCCGGACGCCGTCGCGGGCCACTCGCTCGGGGAGATCACCGCGGCGCACGTCGCCGGGGCGCTTCCCCTCGGCGACGCGGCGGAGTTCGTCGCGGCGCGGGGGCGGCTGTTCGAGCGGCTGCCGGCCGGCGCGGCGGTCGCGGTGGAGGCGGGCGAGGACGAGGCCCGCGCCGTCCTCGCGGACCGGCCGGGCCGCGCCGGCGTCGCCGCCGTCAACGGCCCCCGGTCCGTGGTGATCGCGGGGGACGAGGCGGTCGTGGCGGCGGCGGCCGAGCACTTCGCCGGGTCCGGGCGGCGCACCAAGCGGCTGCGCATCGGCCGGGCCGTCCACTCGCCGCTCGTCGGGCCGATCCTGGACGAGCTGCGCGCCGTCGCCGCCGGGCTGGACTGGCGGCGCCCGTCCGGCGGGCCGGCGATCGTCTCCTCGGTGACGGGCGCCGAGCTGGACGCCGGGCGGCTCGCGGACCCCGGGCACTGGGCCGGCAACGCCCGCCGGACCGTCCGGTTCGGCGACGCCCTCCGGGCGCTGCACGCGCTGGGCGCGCGGCGGTTCGTCGAGGCCGGTCCCGGCACCGCGCTGACCGACCTGCTCCCGGCGAACGTCGCCGACCCCGCCGTGACCGCGCTGCCCTGCCTGCCCGGCGGGCGGGACGAGGCGGAGGGCGCCGCGGCGGCCCTGGCCGGGATCCACCTCGCCGGCGGCGAGGCGGACTGGCGCGCCTTCTTCGGGCCGGACGCCCGCCTGACCGACCTGCCGACCTACGCGTTCCAGCGCGACCGCCACTGGTTCGGCGCCGTCCCGGACGAGACGGCGCCGCCCGCCGCCGGGACCGACACCCGGCGGCTGGTCGCCGAGACCCTCGAACAGGCCCTCGGGACGGGCGCGGCCGCCGACCCCGGCGTGCCGTTCCGGGAACTGGGCGTCGACTCGCGGATGTCCGTCGTGATCCGCGACCGGCTGTCGGCCGCGCTCGGCCGCGATCTGCCCGGCTCCCTGCTCTTCGACCACCCCACCGCCGCGGAGCTCGCGGACGCCCTGCGGCAAGAGCCCGGCGCCCGGACGGCCACGCCCGCACCCGCGCCCGCCCGCGAACGCCGCGAGAGCGATGACGACATCGCGATCGTCGCGATGAGCTGCCGCTACCCGGGCGGCGTCCGCTCGCCCGAGGACCTCTGGCGGCTGGTGGACACCGGGACCGACGCGATCGGGCCGTTCCCGGACGACCGCGGCTGGGACCTCGGCGAGCTGTCCGGCGTCCCGGCCCTGGGCGGGTTCCTCGGCGGCGCCGCCGAGTTCGACGCCGCGTTCTTCGGGATCTCGCCGCGCGAGGCCGCCGGGATCGACCCGCAGCAGCGGCTGCTGCTGGAGACCGCGTGGGAGGCGTGCGAGCGGGCCGGGCTCGGCCGCGACGCGCTGCGCGGCAGCCGCACCGGCGTCTTCGTCGGCGCCACCGCGCAGGAGTACGGCCCGCGCCTCGCCGAACCCGAGGACGGCACGCGCGGCCACCGGCTCACCGGTACCACGCCCAGCGTCGCCTCGGGCCGCATCGCCTACGTCCTCGGGCTGCGCGGCCCCGCCGTCACCGTGGACACCGCGTGCTCGGCGTCCCTGGTCAGCGTGCACATGGCGGCGCAGGCGATCCGGCAGGGCGAATGCGACACGGCGCTCGCGGGCGGCGTCACCGTGCTGGCGACGCCCGGCATGTTCCTGGACTTCGGGCGCCAGCAGGGGCTCGCCTCCGACGGCCGCTGCAAGGCGTTCTCCGCCGACGCGGACGGCACCGCCTGGGCCGAGGGCGCCGGGCTGGCCGTGCTGCAGCGGCTGGGCGACGCGCGGCGGGAGGGGCGTCCGGTCCTGGCCGTCCTGCGCGGCAGCGCCGTCAACCAGGACGGGGCCAGCAACGGGCTCACCGCGCCGAACGGCACCGCCCAGGAGCAGGTCATCCGGGACGCGCTGGACCGCGCCGGGATCGGCCCCGCCGGCGTGGACGCGATCGAGGCGCACGGCACGGGGACCGCGCTGGGCGACCCCGTCGAGGCCGGCGCGCTGGCCCGCACCTACGGTGCCGCCCGCGCGGCGGACGACCCGGTCCGGCTGGGCTCGCTCAAGTCCAACATCGGGCACGCCCAGGCGGCGGCGGGCATCGGCGGCCTGATCAAGATGGTGGAGGCGCTGCGCGCCGGGCGGCTGCCCCGCACGCTGCACGTCCGCGAGCCGTCCGGGCACGTCGACTGGGCCGGGAGCGGCCTGGCCCTGCTCACCGACCCGGTGCCGTGGCCGCGCGCGGACCGCCCGCGGCGGGCCGCCGTCTCCTCGTTCGGGATCAGCGGGACCAACGCGCACGTCATCGTCGAGGAGGCCCCGGCACCGCCCGGCGGAGAGCCGGACGGCCCGGGTCCCGTTCCGCTGCCGCTGTCGGCCCGCACCGGCACGGCGCTTCGCGCGCAGGCCGAACAGGCCCGCGCGTTCCTGGCCGGGCACCCGGAGGCGCGGCCCGCCGACATCGCCCGGACGCTGGCGGCCCGCACGCCGATGCGGTGGCGCGCCGTCGTCGTCGGCGACGACCGCGACGACCTCATGGCCGGTCTGCGGACCCTGGCGGACGGGGCCGGTGCGCCGGCGGCCGTGCGCGGCTACCGGTCGCCCGCGGTCGTCCGGGCCGAGGCGGGGGACGCCTCCGAGCCGGTGTTCGTGTTCCCCGGGCAGGGCGCGCAGTGGCGCGGCATGGCCCTCGACCTGCTGCGCGAGTCCCCGGTGTTCCGCGAGCGGATGGCCGAGTGCGAGCGGGCGCTGTCGGCCCACTGCGGCTGGTCGCTGCGGGACGTGCTGGAGAACGACCCGATGGACCGGGTGGACGTCGTCCAGCCGGCGCTGTTCGCCGTGATGGTGTCGCTCGCCCGGCTGTGGGAGTCGGCCGGTGTCCGCCCGGCGGCGGTGGTCGGGCACTCGCAGGGCGAGATCGCGGCCGCCTGCGTGTCCGGGGCCCTGTCCCTGGACGACGCCGCCAGGGTGGCGTGCCTGCGCAGCCGCGCGCTGCGGAAGGTCGCGGGCAGCGGGGGCATGGCCTCGGTGCCGCTCCCGGCGGACGCGATCGAGCTGCCCGGCCGGGTGTGGACGGCGGCGGTGAACGGGCCGTCCTCGACCGTCGTCGCCGGGGACGCCGACGCCCTCGACGACCTCGTCACCCGGCTCCAGGGCGAGGGCGTCGACGCGCGGCGCGTGGACGTCGACTACGCCTCGCACACGCAGGCCATGGAACCGATGCGCGACCCGCTGCTCGCCGACCTCGCCGGGCTCGACCCGGCCGACCCTGCCGTCCCGCTGTGGTCGACGCTGACCGGCGGGCCGCTCGACCGGCCGATGGACGAGCGCTACTGGTTCGACAACATCCGCGGCACCGTGCGGTTCCAGGACGCGGTGGACGCGCTGATCGACGCCGGCCATACCCGGTTCGTCGAGGTGAGCCCGCATCCGGTGCTGACCCGCGCGATCACCGGGACGGCGGGCGACCGCGACGTGACGGTCCTCGGCACGCTGCGCCGGGACGCAGGCGGGCTCGCGCAGTTCCTCACCGGCGTCGCCGCCGCCTACGCCGACGGCATGCCGGTGGACTGGGCCGCGTTCGCTCCCGAGGGCCGGATCGTGCCGATGCCGACCTACCCGTTCGAGCGCCGGCGCTACTGGCTGTCCGCCGGGTCCTCGGGCGCGGCCGGCCTCGCGGGCGCGGCGAAGGCCGGGCACCCGCTGCTGGACGCCGAGGTGGAGCTGCCCGGCGGCGGCGTCCTGCGCACCGGGCGGCTGTCCGTCGCGCGGCACCCGTGGCTCGCCGGCCACGAGGTCGCGGGGGAGATCCTGCTGCCCGGCACGGCCCAGGTCGAGATGGCCTGTGCGGCGGGCGCCCGGACCGGCCGCCCCTGCCTGCGCGAACTGGTGCTGGAACGCCCGCTGCCGATCCCCGCCGACGGAGAAGTCGAGGTCCGCCTGCTGGCCGGCGCGGACCGGTCGGTCGTCATCGAGTCCCGCCCCCGCGACGCCGGCGACTGGACCCGGCACGCCACCGGGACCCTGGAGGACGGCGCCGGATCCCTGCCGGCGGCGCCCGCCGGGACGTGGCCGCCGCCCGGCGCGGAGCCTCTGCCGCTGGACGGCGCCTACGACCGGCTCGCCGAACGCGGCTACGGCTACGGCCCCGCCTTCCGCGGCCTGCGCCGCGCCTGGCGGGACGGCGACGACCTCTACGCCGAGGTCGGCACCGACCAGGACCGGGGCGCGCACCGCGTCCACCCCGCGCTGCTGGACGCCGCCCTCCACCCGCTGCTCCTGCCCGGCGAAGGACCCCCGGAGGTTCCGTTCGCCTGGAAGGGCGTCTCCTGCGAGCCCGCCGCCGCCTCGTCGCTCCGCGTGCGGCTGACCCGGGACGGCGGCGGGACGGCGCGGCTGGAGGCCGCCGACGACGAAGGCCGCGCGGTCGCCGTCGTCGAGTCGCTCGAACTGCGCCCGCTCGCCGGCGCCGCCCCCGGCGGCCTCTACGAAACGGCATGGCGTGAGCTGACCGGCGAACCGGACGGCGCACCACCCGAGGCGCACATCGTGCCCGTCTGCGACTTGGACGGACCCATGCCGGACGACGCCCACAGCGCGGCACGAGCCGTCCTCGACGAACTCCAGAGCATCCCGGACTCCGACACCGTCGCCGTCGTCACCAGGAACGCGCAACGCGTCCTCCCCGGCGACGACGTCGCCGGCCTGGCGCAGGCGGCGGTGACCGGGCTCGTGCGCTCCGCCCGCTCCGAACGCCCGGGCCGCCTCGTCCTGATCGACGGCGACGGCGACCGGCGCTCCGAAGAGGCGCTGACCAGGGCTCTCGCGACCGGAGAAGCCGAGCTGGCCGTCCGGCGCGGCCGCCTGTACGTCCCCCGGCTGGCCCGGCCCGGCGACGACGGGCTCGTCCCGCCGGACGAGGGCCCCTGGCGGCTGGACGTCACCCGCCGGGGCTCGCTGGACGACCTGGCGCTCGTCCCCGCCCCCGAGTCCGGGCGGCCGCTCGGCGAGGGCGAGGTCCGTATCGCCGTCCGCGCCTCCGGACTCAACTTCCGGGACGTCGCCGTCGCGCTGCGCCTGGTCGGCACCGAGCGGACCATGGGCGGCGAAGGGGCAGGGATCGTCACCGAGACCGGCTCCGGCGTCACGGCGCTGCGGCCTGGGGACCGGGTGGCGGGCGTGTTCGAACGCTCCCACGGGCCCGTCGCGATCGCCGACGCCCGCAAGGTCGTCCCCATGCCGCCGGGCTGGACGTTCGCCCGCGCCGCGTCGGTGCCCATCGTCTTCGCCACCGCCTATCAGTGCCTGGTCGAGATCGCGGAGCTGGGCCCCGGCGAGAGCGTGCTGATCCACGCGGCGACCGGCGGCGTGGGGCTGGCGGCCCTCCGGCTCGCCCGGCACCTGGGCGCCGAGGTGTACGCCACGGCGAGCCCGCCCAAGCAGCACGTCCTGCGCGAGCTGGGCCTCGACGACGACCACATCGCCTCGTCCCGCGACCTGGAGTTCGAGGAGCGGTTCCAGGGGCGGATCGACGTCGTCCTCAACTCGCTGGCCCGCGAGACCGTGGACGCCTCGCTGCGCGTCCTGCGCCCCGGCGGCCGCTTCGTGGAGATCGGCAAGACCGACGTCCGCGACCCCGCAGCCGTGCGGGCCGCGCATCCCGAGGTCCGGTACGCCGTGTACGACCTGCTCAGCGTCGAACCCGAGCGGGTCGGCGAGGTCCTGCGGGCCGTGCTCGCCCTGCACGACGACGGTGCGCTGGGGCCCCTGCCGCTCCACACCTACGACATACGGCGGGCCCCCGAGGCGCTGCGGACCCTGCGGCACGCCGAGCACATCGGCAAGCTCGTCCTGACCGTCCCGCCGCCCGCTCCCTTCGGCCCCCGCGGAACGGTGCTCATCACCGGGGGGACGGGAAGGCTCGGCGCCCTCCTGGCGCGGCACCTCGTCCGCGAGCACGGCGTGCGCAGGCTCGTCCTGGCGAGCCGCCGGGGACGCGCCGCCGACGGCGTCCCGGAGCTGGAGGCGGAGCTGACCGGCCTCGGCGCCGAGGCCGCCTTCCCGGCCTGCGACACCGCCGACCGGGACGCGCTGGCCCGCCTCCTCGCCGAGCACGCGCCGACCGCCGTGGTGCACGCCGCCGGCGCCCTGGACGACGGGCTCGCCGCGACGCTGACCGGTGAGCGCGTGGACGGCGTCCTGCGCCCCAAGGCGGATGCCGCCTGGCACCTGCACGACCTGACCCGGGACATGGACCTGGACGCGTTCGTCATGTTCTCCTCGGCGGTCGGCGTGCTCGGCGCCCCCGGGCAGTCCAACTACGCCGCCGCCAACACCTGGCTGGACGCCCTCGCGGGCCACCGGCGCGCCCGGGGCCTGCCCGCCGTCTCGCTCTCCTGGGGCCTCTGGGAGGAGCGCGGCGGCATGACCGGGCACCTGTCCGGCGAGCAGGTCGGCCGGCTGCGCCGCACCGGGATCGCGCCGCTGGCCGCCGCACGCGCCCTCGACCTGTTCGACGCGGCGCTGCGGTCGCCGCGCGAGCACCTCGTCCCGATGGACCTGGACGTCCGCGACGTGCGACCGGGCACGGTCCCGATGCTCGCCGACGCCGTCCGCCCCGCCCCGGAGCCGGCCGAGGACGGCGAGGTTTCCGGCACCGGTCTCGCCGGGCGCCTGCGCGGCGCCTCCGGCGAGGACCTGGAGCGCGTCCTGACCGCGGCCGTGTGCGACACCGCCGGGGAGATCCTCGGGTACCCCGAGCCCGGCGCCGTCGGACCGGACGACGCGTTCAAGGAACTCGGCTTCGACTCCCTGCTCAGCGTCGACCTGCGCAACCGCGTCAACCGCGAGCTCGGGATCGAGCTGCCGACCACCGCGGTCATGGACAATCCGACCCCCGCCGACCTGGCCGGGGTCATCCGGGCGGCGCTGCCGCCCGGTGACGGTACCGCCGAGCGGAAGGAGAACGACGATGAGTGAGCAGCGCGACCGGCACGCCTTCGTGAGCGGGGCGACCAGCGGCATCGGCCGCGCGGTCGCCGAGCGGCTGGCGGGGGAGGGCGCGCGGGTGTTCATCTGCGCCCGCGACGGCGAGGCCGTCGCCCGCACGATCAAGGAGCTGCGGGACGCCGGCGGCGACGTGGACGGCACCGCCTGCGACGTGCGCGACGCGGACCAGGTCCGGTCGCTGGTCGAGGAGGCCAACGCCGCCGGCCCGGTCAACGTCCTGGTCAACAACGTCGGGCGGGGCGGCGGCGGCCAGACCGCGCAGATCCCCGACGAACTGTGGGACGACGTCATCGCCACCAACCTGACCAGCGTCTTCCGTGTGACGCGCGCGTTCCTGGCGTCCGGGCTGAAGGACGCCGGGTGGGGGCGCATCATCAACATCGCGTCCACGGCGGGCAAGCAGGGCGTCGTCCTGGGCGCGCCGTACTCGGCGTCCAAGCACGGCGTCGTCGGCTTCACCAAGGCGCTCGGCCTGGAGCTGGCCAAGAGCGGCGTCACCGTGAACGCCGTCTGCCCCGGCTACGTCGAGACGCCCATGGCGCAGACCATCCGGCGCGGCTACGCCGACTACTGGGACGTCACCGAGGGCGAGGTGCTGGCCCGCTTCGAGGCCAAGATCCCGCTCGGCCGCTACACGGCGCCCCGCGAGGTCGCCGCGATGGTCTCCTACCTGGCCGGCCCGGACACCGGGGCGGTCACCGCCCAGGCGATGAACGTGTGCGGCGGCCTGGGCAATTTCTGAGGACCCGCAACTTCCGAGGACCCGCGACTTCTGAGGAGTTCCGATGACCGTAGGAGAGGACACCGCGCCGGCGACCCGGCACACCGAGCACGCCACCCGGATCAAGGCCCCGCCGGACGCGGTCTACCGGATCGTGGCGGACGTGACGACCTGGCCGGTGCACTTCCCGCCGACCGTGCGCGCCGTCCGGCTCTCCGGCGACGACCGCGCGGAGCGCATCCGGATCTGGGCGCTCGCCAACGGCGCGCTGCGCACCTGGGTGTCCGAGCGCGCCCTGGACCCGGGCGCGCGGACCGTCGAGTTCGCGCAGGCCGAGCCGAGCGCCCCGGTGGCCGCGATGCGCGGGACCTGGCGGATCGAGCCCGACGGGGACGGCGGCTCCCGCGTCGTCCTGGTCCACGACTACGCCGCCGTGGACGGCGACCCCGGCGCCCTCGCGCTCATCGACCGGGCCGTCGACGCCAACAGCGGCGCGGAGCTGGACGCGCTCAGGCGCGCGGCCGAGACTGCGACCGAGAGCGGGGCCGACACCGGCCTGTTCCTGGAGTTCAGCGACGGCGAGACCGTCCACGGGCCGCTGGAGGCGGCCTACGACTTCGTCAACGAGTGCGACCGGTGGCCCGAGCGGCTCCCGCACGTGCTGCGCGTCGCCCTGACCGAGGACGAGCCCGGCCTCCAGTTCATGGAGATGGACACGCGGTCGCCCGACGGGTCGGCGCACACCACCGCCTCCGGGCGGGTGTGCGTGCCGGGCGAGCGCATCGTCTACAAGCAGACCACCACGCCGCCCGTCATGCGGACCCACAACGGCGAGTGGCTGTTCGAGCCCGCCGGGGACGGCGCGGTCCGCGTCACGTCCCGGCACACGGTGGTCATCGACCCGGAGGCGCTGCCCGGGGCCGCCGGCGGGATGGACCTGCCGGCGGTGCGGCAGAAGATCCGCGAGACGCTCGGCGCCAACAGCAGGGCGACCCTGCGCGCGGCCAAGCGGTACGCGGAGGACGAGAGGAGCGGAAGATGAGGGAACTGACACTGGACGGCCTCAAGGACGCGCTGCGCGCCGCGGCGGGTGAGGCGGAGACCCTGGAGGACGGTTCGGCCGACCTGCTGGAGGTGCCGTTCTCCGACCTCGGCTACGACTCGCTCGCCGTCATGGAGACCACCGCGCAGGTGGAGCGCATGTTCGGCGTCGAACTGCCCGAGGAGGAGACCGCGGAACTGAAGACGCCCCGCGAATACCTGGAGTTCGTCAACGCCAGGCTCGGGCAGACCGTGTAAGGACGGAAACGGCGAAAGAGCCGGCGGCCCATGCGGGTCGCCGGCTCTTTTCGGCGCGTTTTCCTGGGCGTTTTTACGGACGTTCAGGAAACGCTTGTTCGGGATGTACCGTCAGGACATCCCATCGACCCGGACGACCCGTTCCCGGATCAGCCAGGAATCGCCGTCCGGGACCAGCACGTCCTCGCAGGTGGTGCTGGAATGCAGTGCGGTCCCGTTCTCCTTGTCCGACTGGAGCACCAGGGCGTAGCTGATCACCCGGACGGTCCCGTCCTCGGGGACGATGCGGCTCATGCCGAGCCAGTGCCGCCGGACGATCCCCGCCTCCGCGAGCTTGTCGGCGACCGCCCGGGACGCCGACCGGATCCGGTCGCGGCCGCGGACGGGCTCGGGGTGGCCCTGGGCGTCGAACACGCCGTCGGAGGTGAAGGCGTCCGCCCACTCCTCGACCCTTCCGGCGTCGAGGAGCTGCATGTGCCAGGCGTAGAAGTCGTCGATGGCGGCCCGCAGCTCGGCGGGCGCGATGGTGGTCGGCACGGGTGCTTCCCTTCGGTGAGTCGGATTCCGGTCAGTGGACGGGCTGCGCGGACGGCAGCCCGGTGCGCCGCGGCGGCCGGGGCCCCGGCACGGCCCGCTTCACCGCGCCGGGCCCGGCGGGCGCGGCCGCCCTGCCCTCGGTGCAGGCCAGCGGCGTCCTCGGCTGCTCGCCCTGCAGGACGGCGGTGTGCACCTCGCTCAGCTCGGGGGACGGGCTGAGCCCGAGGTCCTCGGCCAGGATGTGCCGGGCCGCGTGGAACGCCTCCAGGGCGTCGTAGCGGCGGCCGGAGCGCGCCAGCGCGCACACCAGGAGGGTGTGGTACCACTCGTCGTACGGCTTCAGCGCGACCAGCGACCGCAGCTCGCCGATGAGCTCGCGGTGCCGGCCGAGCCGCAGGTCGGCCTCGATGCGCAGGTTCAGCGCGTGGGCGCGGTGCTCGTCCAGCGCCGCGGCGTGGCTCTCCAGCACCCGGCCCAGCTCGACGTTGGCCATCGGCGGGCCCGTCCACAGGTCGAGCGCGCGGCACAGCGGATCCACGGCGTCGGCGGCGCGGCCGTCCTGCAGCAGCGCGCGGCCCTCGGCGAGCAGCCGGTCGAACCGGCTGAGGTCGAGTTGCTCGGGCGCGACCCGCAGCAGGTAGCCGGGCGGGCGGGTGAGCAGGACGTCCTCGTCCCCCGCCGGGGCGGCGCCGGCGGTCAGCCAGCGCCGGATCTGGTACACGTACGTCTGAGCGGTGCGGGCCGCGCTGCGCGGCGGGTCGTCCCCCCACAGCTCCTCGATGATCGTGTCGAGTGGCACGACGCGACCACCGCGCACCAGCAGCAGCGCGAGCGTGTTCAGCACGCGCGGCGCGGTCGGTGCGAACGCGGATCCGCCGCCCGCGACCTCCAGCGGGCCGAGCAGCTTGAAGTGGAGCATACGAGTTTCGACCTCCGTGGATCTGGTCGTGGTCGTTCATGACATTCGCCGCTTTTAGCCGTGCAGGCGCGCTCTAAGCGCCGCATCGTCGTTCGGTGCGGCGCGGGGTCCCCGAACGTCCACCGCCGGGTGCGCCTTTCGGTCGGCGGGGGGTGTCGAAAGGAGTACTCCGCGGTCTGGGCGAACGCGTTTCCCGCGACCGCCGCCGGTTATCAAGCGCGACGTCAGAGAACCCCCTCGTCGACCGAAGAGGAGTGACCTCGGTGACGACAGAAATGACGGTTGCCGAGAAGGGCACGTCGGAGCGGCTCGGGCTCGTTCTCGCCGTCTGCTGCGCCGGCCAGTTCCTGGTGGTGCTGGACGCCTCGGTGATGAACGTCGCGCTTCCCTCCATCCAGACCGCGCTGCACTTCCAGACCGGCTCACTGCAATGGATCATCAACGCGTACACGATCGTGTTCGCGGGATTCCTGCTGCTCGGCGGGCGGCTCGCCGACATCTACGGGCGCCGCCGGGTGTTCTTCGGCGGCATCGGCGTGTTCACGCTCGCGAGCCTGGCCGGCGGCCTGGCCTGGAACCCGGCCTCGCTGCTGGCCGCGCGGGGCGCGCAGGGCCTCGGCGCGGCGATCATGGCGCCGGCGACGCTGACCGTCCTCGGCACCACCTTCACCGACCGGGAGCGGCGCGCCCGCGCGTTCGGGCTCTGGGGCGCGGTCGCCGCCGGCGGCGGGGCGATCGGCGCCCTGGTCGGCGGAGCCATCACCGAGTGGCTGTCCTGGCGCTGGATCCTGCTCGTCAACGTCCCCGTCGGCGTCCTGCTGACGGCGGGCGCGGCGTACGCGGTCACCGAGTCCCGCAAGGACGACGGCGACCGCCGGATGGACCTGCCCGGCGCCCTCGCCATCACGGCCGGGCTGATCCTGCTCGTGTACGGGATCGTCCGGTCCGAGAAGGAGGGCTGGGGCTCGCCGCAGATCATCGTGAGCCTGGGCCTCGCCGTCGTCCTGCTGGCCCTGTTCGCGGTGAACGAGGCCCGCCGCCGCGAGAGCCACCCGCTGGTGCCGCTCGGCATCTTCCGCAACCGCTCGGTCACGGCGGCCAACCTGGTCGCGTTCACCAGCACCGCCGCCCTGTGGGGGACGTTCTTCCTGTTCACGCTGCTGCTCCAGCTCGTGCTCGGCTACAGCCCGCTGGAGACCGGGTTCGCGTACCTGCCGCTGTCGCTCGGCATCGTCGTGGCCGCGCGCGGCATCGCCCCGCTGGTGCCGAAGACCGGCCCGCGCCCGCTGCTGGTCGCCGGGCTGCTGCTGTCGGCGGCCGGCCTCGCCTGGCTGTCGCGCGCCGGAGCGGACGCCGGCTTCCTCGCCGACCTGTTCGGGCCGACGCTGGTCCTCGGCATCGGCCAGGGGCTGGTGTCGGCGTCCATGACCGTCGCGGGCACCTCGGAGGTCGGCTACCGCGAGCAGGGCCTGGTGTCCGGGCTGCTCAACACCAGCCGCCAGGTCGGCGGCGCGCTCGGGCTCGGCATCCTCGCGGTCGTGGCCGCCGCGCACACCTCCGCCGTCGCGCACGGCGGGCACGCCACCGAGCGGGCGCTCGCCGCGGGCTTCGACCGCGCCCTGCTGGTCTCGGCGCTGTTCCCGCTGCTGGGGGTCGCCGCGGCCCTCGCCGTCCCGAAGGTCCGGCCCGACCAGGAGCGGGACGCGCGCGGCTGAGCCCTCTCGACAGCATCCCGACAGGACGTCGACGGACGCGGGCGAGAGTGGGCCCCATGGATGCGAGCCAGCGAGCGACCCCGGTCGCGGTCCCTCCCGTCCGCAAGTCCGTCGACGTCCCCGTGCCGGTGGAGCGCGCCTTCGCGCACTTCACCGGGCGGCCGACCGAGTGGTGGCCGGAGAGCCACGCACTGGTCGCCGCCCGGGAGAGGGTGGTCTTCGAGCCGCGCGCGGGCGGCCGCTGGTACGAGCGCTCCGCCGACGGCCGCGAGCTCGACTGGGGCCGCGTGCTGGCCTGGGAGCCGCCGCACCGCCTCGTGCTGACGTGGCGCATCGACGGCGACTTCCGACCCATCGGCGACGACGAGCGGGCCAGCCGCGTCGAGGTGACCTTCACCCCGGACGGGCCCGGGTCGACCCGCGTGGAACTGGCGCATGTGGAGCTGGCGCGGCACGGCCGCGGCGCCGCGCGCGTCCGCGCGGCCATCGACGGCCCGAGCCCCGGCGACACGCTCGCCCGGTTCGCCGCCGCCCTCACCTCAGGAGGCGACCATGCCTGACCGCGAATGCCCCTACGAGCACGAGCAGCAGAACGAGGCGCGCGGTGCGCCCTTCCCCTGGCGCCGGCCCGGCCCGTTCGCCCCGCCCGACCGGCACGGCGAGTGCCGCGCGCGGCCCGGCCTCACCCGGGTCCCGCGCTCCGCCGGCGAACCGACCTGGGTCGTCACCCGGTACGCTGAGGTCCGGGAGGCGCTGAACGACGAACGGCTCGGCAACGACCGGGGCCACCCCGGGTTCCCCGCCCCGTTCCCGATCCCCGAGGACTTCACGCTCAACTCGTCCCTGCTCGGCATGGACCCGCCCCGGCACACCGACTACCGCAAGCGGGTCGCCAAGGACTTCACCGTCCGGCGCGTCAAGCTGCTGCGGCCCCGCGTCGAGGAGATCGTCGGCAGGCAGACCAGCGCGCTGCTGGAGGCGGGCCCGCCGGGGGACCTGCTCGCCGGCCTCGCGCTGCCGGTCACCATCTCGGTGATCATGGAGCTGCTCGGGATCCCCCCGAAGGACAAGGACTTCCTGCACGTCCGCACCCGCACCATGTTCGGCGGGACGGCCACGGCCGCCGAGCGCAAGGAGGCCGTCAACCAGCTGGACGCCTACTTCCGCGCCCTCGTCGCGGCCAAGTACGACGCGCCCGGCGACGACCTGGTCTCCAAGCTCACCGGCGCCTTCCCGCGCGAGGACGACTTCGACGAGCTGGTCCACCTGACGCGGCTGCTGTTCAACGGCGGGCACGAGAGCACCGCCAGCATGATCGCGCTCGGCACGCTGGCGCTGCTGTGCCACCCCGAGCAGCTCGACCTGCTGCGCGGCGACCCCGACCTCGCGCCGTCCGCCGTCGAGGAACTGCTGCGCTACCTCAGCGTCACCGACCTCACCACGGCGCGCGTCGCGCGGACCGGCCTGACGATCTCCGGCACCGAGGTGCGGGAGGGCGAGGGCGTCTTCCCGCTCACCGCCGCCGCCAACCGGGACCCCGAGGCGTTCGACCGCCCCGACGAGCTCGACATCACCCGCGGGTCCCGCAAGCACCTGGCGTTCGGCCACGGCCGGCACCTCTGCCTCGGGTCCGAGCTGGCCCGGCTGGAGCTGGAGGTCGTCTTCCGCACGCTCTACCGCCGGCTGCCCGAGCTGCGGCTCGCCGTCCCGTTCGAGGAGCTGTCCTTCAAGGACGGCGGGCTGGTGTACGGCGTCGAGACGCTGCCCGTGACCTGGTGACCCGGCTGGAGTGATGAACCCATGACCATGACCACCACCGACGAGCGGACGGCCCTCGACGCCGCCGTGCGGGCCGCCGCCGAGCACGCCGGAGAAGCCGACCGCACCGGGCGGCTGGACGGCGCGGCGGTCGCCGCCGTGGCCGCGACCCCCCTGCCCCGGCACTTCACGCCCGCCCGCTGGGGCGGCGCGGAGTCCACGTTCCACGAGCTGACCGGCGCGGTCGCCCGGATCGGCGAGGCGTGCGCGTCCACCGCCTGGTGCGCCGCGATGTTCGCCTACACCGGCCGGTTCGCCGCGCATCTGCCGATCGACGGGCAGCGCGACCTGTGGGACGGCACGCCGGGCGCGCTGCTCGTCCCCGGCCTGGTGCCCGCCGGGTCCGCCGAGGAGACCGAGGGCGGTTTCCTGCTGCGCGGACGCTGGCGCTATGTCAGCGGCGTCGAGTTCGCCGACTGGGCGCTCATCGCCGGACCCGCGCCGGGCGGCATCGAGCCGCGCTTCTTCGCGGTGCCCAGCGCCGACTTCACCTTCGAGCGGACCTGGGACGCGGTCGGCATGCGCGCCACCGGCAGCCACACCCTCATCGTGGACGAGGTCTTCGTGCCCGCCCACCGGACGGTGCTGTTCAAGGAGGTGATGGGCGGCCTCAACCAGACCTCGCAGGCACCGCAGCACAACGTCCCGCTGCCCGCGGTCGGCGGCCTGACCTGCATCACCGCGCTGCTCGGCGCGGCGCGCGGCGCGCTGGCCGCCGCGACCCGCACGGCCGCCGCCAAACGCGCGGCGGCCCCGCCCGCCGCCGCGCCGCGCACCGGGGGGCCGCCGCCCGCCGGCGACGCGGCCTCGCTGGACATCGCGACGTCCGCCGCGCGGATCGAGGCGGCCGGGCTGCTGGTCGACCGGGTCGTGTCGGCGCTGGACGCCGGCGAGGGCCGGGCCCGCGCGTTCGAGAACGCCAACCGCGCCTCCTACGCGGCGTCCCTGCTGGTGGAGGCGGTCAACACGCTGATGAGGTCGGCGGGCACCGCCGCGCAGGACCGCGGCGACCCGCTGCAGCGCTGCTGGCGGGACGTCACCGTCGGCTGCTCGCACGCCGCGCTGCGCCCCGAACGCGCCGCGCCCGGCTTCGTCGAGGCGCTCGCCGAGCGCGTCCGGACCTGACGGAGCCCGAGAGGAGACGACGATGGAATACGGAGTGGCACTGCCGACCATGGTCCGCGGAGTGCGCGGCCGCGACCTGCTGGAGTGGGCGCGCCGGGCCGAGGCGGCCGGGTTCGCCGACCTCGCGGTGCTCGACCGGCTGGTGTACGGCAACGACGAGCCGCTCGTCACGCTGGCCGCCGCCGCGGCCGCGACCGAGCGGATCAGGCTGACCACGGGCATCCTCATCGCCCCGTACCGGAGCAGCGCGGCGCTGGTCGCCAAGCAGGCCGCGTCCGTGCACCACCTGTCCGGCGGGCGGCTCACCCTCGGCGTCGCGGCGGGCGCCAGGCCCGACGACTACGCCGCGGCCGGCGCCGAGTTCGGCGACCGCGGCCGCCGCCTCGACGCGATGCTCGCCGAGATGCGCAAGGTCTGGGCGGGCTGCGAGATCGGGCCGGAGCCGCCCGGCGGCGATCCCGAGGTCCTCGTCGGCGGGCGGGCGCCGGCCGCGCTGCGCCGGGTCGCCGCGCACGGCGACGGGTACTTCGCCGCCGCCGGACCGCCGCACACGTTCGCCGAGCGGGCCGCCGACGTCCGCCGCCGCTGGCGCGAGTCCGGACGGCGCGGCAAGCCGCGCATGGTCGCGCAGGCGTACTACGCCCTCGGCCCGGACGCGGACGCCGCCGTCCGCGAGCACCTCGGCGACTACTACTCCTTCGCCGGGAGGCTCGCCGAGATGATGATCAAGGGAGCGCCGACCGGGCCCGCCCGGCTGCGCGACACGGCCCGCGCCTTCGCCGAGGCCGGATGCGACGAACTGGTGCTGGTGCCCTGCGCGTCCGGGCCCGAGCAGCTGGACCTGCTGGCCGAGGCACTCGGGGAGGCCGCCTGATGTCCCGACGAAGAACCGTCATCACCGGGATCGGCGTGGTCGCCCCCGGCGGGATCGGCACCGGGCCCTTCTGGGAGCTGGTCACCTCGGGGCGGACGGCGACGCGCCGCATCACCCAGTTCGACCCGTCCGGGCACCGCTGCCAGGTCGCCGCCGAATGCGACTTCGACCCGGCCGCCGCCGGGCTCACCCCGCGCGAGATCCGGCGCACCGACCGGTTCGTCCAGCTCGCGAAGGTGGCCGCGCGCGAGGCCGTGGACGACAGCGGCCTCACCGTCGACGACCGGCTCGCCGCGCGCACCGGCGTCGCGATGGGCAGCGCGGTCGCCGGCACCAAGAGCATGGAGGCCGAGTACGTCGTGCTCAGCGACGGCGGCGCGCACTGGAACGTCGACCCCGCCTACGTCAGCCCGCACATGTACGACTACTTCCTGCCCAGTTCGGTGGCCGCCGAGGTCGCGCTGACCACGGGCGCGCGCGGCCCGGCCACGGTCGTCTCGACGGGCTGCACGTCCGGGATCGACGCGGTGGCGCACGCCGCCGAGGTGATCCGGGACGGGGCCGCCGACGTCGTGGTCACCGGCGGCAGCGACGCCCCGATCTCGCCGATCACCGTCACCTGCTTCGACGTGATCAAGGCGCAGTCGGTGCACAACGACGACCCGGCCCGCGCCTGCCGCCCGTTCGACCGCACCCGCCGCGGCCTGATCCTCGGCGAGGGCTCCGCCGTGCTCGTGCTGGAGGAGTACGAGCACGCCCGGCGGCGCGGCGCGCGGATCTACACCGAGCTCGCGGGCGCCGCGTCCCGGTGCAACGCCTTCCACATGACCGGCCTCAAACCGGACGGCCGGGAGATGGCCGAGGCGATCACCACCGCGCTCGGTGAGGCCCGGATGGACCCGGGCGACGTGGACTACGTGAACGCGCACGGCTCGGGCACCAAGCAGAACGACCGGCACGAGACCGCCGCGTTCAAGCGCGCCCTCGGCGAGCACGCCCGCCGCGTGCCGGTCAGCGGGATCAAGGCGGCGGTCGGCCACTCGCTCGGCGCGATCGGGTCCATCGAGATCGCCGCGTGCGCGCTGGCGATGGAGCACGGCGTGGTGCCGCCCACCGCCAACCTGCGCGAGCCCGACCCCGAATGCGACCTGGACTACGTCCCGCTGGACGCGCGCGAGCACCGCGTGCGCGGGGCGCTGACGGTCGGCAGCGGGTTCGGCGGGTTCCAGAGCGCGATGGTGTTCCGCGACCCGGAGAGCGCCTCGGAAGGGAGGAGCGCATGAGCGGCCAGGCGGTGGTGACCGGCCTCGGCGTGACCGCGCCGAACGGGATCGGCGTCCACGAGTACTGGGACGCCGTCCGGGACGGCCGGAGCGGCCTCGGCGCGATCACCAGGTTCGACGCGTCCGGCTACCCGGTGGCCGTGGCGGGGGAGATCCCCGAGTGCCCGGCCGAGCGGGAGCTGCCGGAACGGCTCCTGCCGCAGAGCGACCGGGTGACCAGGCTGGCGCTCGTCGCCGCCGGGGAGGCGCTGCGGGACGCGGCGATCAAGCCCGGCGACGTGCCCGAGTACCAGATGGGCGTCGTCACGGCGAGCACGTCCGGCGGCCTGGAGTTCGGGCAGCGGGAGCTGCAGAAGCTGTGGGGGAGCGGCTGGCGCGACGTGAGCGCCTACATGTCGTTCGCCTGGTACTACGCGGTGCACACCGGCCAGATCTCCATCCACAACGGCATGCGCGGGCCCGGCGGGGTGCTGGCGTCCGAGCAGTCGGGCGGGCTGGACACGCTGGCGTTCGCGCGCCGGAAGATCCGGGCCGGCACCACCACGATGGCGGCCGGCGGCGTGGACGGCACGCTCTGCCCGTACGGGGTGGCGATCCAGACCGCCGGCGGGGAACTGAGCCCGTGCGCCGACCCCGGGACGGCCTACCTGCCGTTCGACGCCGAGGCCGGGGGCTGCGTCCCGGGCGAGGGCGGGGCCGTCCTCATCGTCGAGGACCGCGCCGGCGCCGAGGAGCGCGGCGCCCCGCAGATCTACGGCGCCGTCGCCGGGCACGGCGCCGCGTTCGACCCGGAGCCCGGCTGCGCCGACGGGCTGTACCGCGCGGCGCTGGCCGCGCTCGACGACGCCGGGCGGCCCGCCGCCGCGGTCGACGTGGTGTTCGCCGACGCCGCGGGCCGCCGCGACCTGGACGACGCCGAGGTCGCGGCGCTGACCCGGCTGTTCGGGCCGCGCTCCGTCCCGGTCACCGCGCCCAAGTCGATGACGGGGCGGCTGCTGTCCGGCGGCGCGGCGCTGGACCTGGCGACCGCCCTGCTGGCGCTGCGCGACGGGGTGATCCCGCCGACCACCGGCACCCGTCCCGGGCGCGCCGACGACCGGATCGACCTGGTCGTGGCGGAGCCGCGCCCGGCCGGGATCGGCACCGCGCTCGTCCTGGCCCGCGGGCGCGGCGGGTTCGCGTCGGCCGCGGTGCTCACCGCGCCGTAGCCGCCGTCCGGGCCCGCCGTGCGGCCGCGCCGTGCGGCCGCGCCGTGTTCAGGCCGCCGTCCGACCGAGGAGTGCGCATGTCCGATATCAGGCCGTACCGGGTCGCCGTCCCCGACTCCGAGGTCGACGACCTGCGGTGCAGGCTGCGCGCCACCCGGTGGGCGCCCGACCCGCCCGGCACCGGCTGGTCGCGCGGTGTCCCCACCGCCTACCTGCGGCGCCTCGCCGGCCACTGGGCCGACGCGTACGACTGGCGGCGCCATGAGGCGGAACTGAACGCGCACCCGCAGTTCGCCACCGAGATCGACGGGACCCGCGTGCACTTCCTGCACGTGCGCTCCGCGAACCCGGACGCCGTCCCGCTGGTGCTGCTGCACGGCTGGCCGGGGTCGGTCGCCGACTTCCACGCCCTGATCGGCGCCCTCCGGGACGACTTCCACCTGGTGGTGCCCTCCCTGCCCGGCTTCGGCTTCTCCGGGCCGCCGCCGGAGACGGGATGGACCGACGGCCGCACCGCCCGGGCGCTGAACGTCCTGATGGACCGGCTCGGCTACGCCCGCTACGGGGTGCACGGCGGCGACGTCGGGGCCTTCGTGGCACCGCTCATGGGCCGGGACGCCACGGGCCGCGTCCTGGGCGTCCACGTCAACGCCCTGGTCACGGTGCCCGGCGGAGACGAGGACGTCGACGCGCTGGACGACGCCGACCGCGCGAGGCTCGACGCGCTGCGGCGGTGGCAGGAGAACGAGGGCGCGTACCTGCGCGTCCAGGGCACCAGCCCGCAGACGCTCGCGCACGCCCACCACGACTCGCCCGCCGGGCTGCTCGCCTGGTTCGCCGAGCGCTACCGCGACCTCACCGGGACCGCCGACCTGCCGGACGACGCCGTCGGCACGGACGCCGTCCTCACCAACGCCAGCGTCTACTGGCTCACCGGCACGGCGGGGTCGGCGGCGCACAGCTACTACGAGCGCTTCCACGACCGGGCCGGGTGGGAGCGCGGCGGCCGCTCCCCGGTGCCCACGGCGGTGGCCGTGTTCCCCACCGACCACGCCATCCGCCCGTTCGCCGAGCGCGCGCACACGATCGTCCGGTGGACCGAGTTCGAGCGGGGCGGCCACTTCCCCGCGCTGGAGGCCCCGGACCTGCTCGCCGCCGACCTCCGCGCGTTCTTCCTCGACCAGATCCCCAGGAGACCGAGATGACCGAGCCGCACCTGCAACGGCTGGCCGCCGGCGTGCACGCCTACGTGCAACCGGACGGCGGATGGTGCCTGAACAACGCCGGCGTCATCGCCTCCGGCGGCACGACGATCGTGGTGGACACGGCCGCGACCATGAAACGCGCGCTGGCCCTGCGGGACGCGGTGCGCGAGGTGGCGCCCGCGCCGCCGCGCCTCGTCGTGAACACCCACTTCCACGGCGACCACACGTTCGGCAACTGCGTCTTCACACCCGAGGCCGTCGTGGTGGCGCACGAGGGGACGCGCGCCGAGGCGATCCAGGCCGACCTGCACCTGACGGGCCTCTGGCCGGACGTCGAGTGGGGCGACCTCCGGCTGGAGCCGCCCGGCCTCACCTACGAGCGGCGGATGACGCTGCACGCCGGCGACCTGCGCGCCGAACTGTTCCGCCTCGGCCCCGCGCACACCCGCGACGACACCGTCGTGTGGCTGCCGGACCAGCGGATCCTGTTCGCCGGCGACCTCGTCATGTCGGGCGTCACCCCGTTCTGCATGATGGGCTCGGTCGAGGGCTCCCTCCGCGCGATCGGGCGGCTGCGCGAACTGGACCCGGCCGTCGTCGTCCCCGGGCACGGGCCGGTCGGCGGACCCGGGCTCCTGGACGAGGCCGAGCGCTACCTCCGCTGGGTGCGCGACGAGGCCAGGCGGGGGCTCGCCGACGGCCTGGACCCCCTGGAGATCGCGCACCGCGCCGAGCCGGACGGGCGGCTGCTCGACCCCGAACGCCTCGTCCCGAACCTGCGGCGCGCCTGCGCCGAGGAGGCCGGCGCCCCGCCCGGCGAGCGCATGGACGTCGCCGCGATGTTCGGCGAGATGATCGACTACCACGGCGGCCCGCTGCCCTGCCGCGCCTGATCCGGAGGAGACCGTGCACAAGATCCTGATCGCGAACCGGGGCGAGATCGCGGTGCGCGTCGCGCGTGCCTGCCGCGACGCCGGCCTGTCCAGCGCGGCGGTGTACGCCGACCCGGACGTGTCGGCGCCGCACGCGCGGATGGCCGACGAGGCGTACGCGCTCGGCGGCGCGACGCCGGCGGACACCTACCTGAACATCGGCAAGCTGCTCAAGGCCGCGGCGGACGCCGGCGCCGACGCGGTGCACCCCGGCTACGGGTTCCTCTCCGAGAGCGCCGAGTTCGCGCAGGCGGTGATCGACCAGGGCCTCGTGTGGATCGGTCCGCCGCCGTCCGCCATCGAGGTGCTCGGCGACAAGGTGCGGGCCCGCCGCATCGCCCGCGAGCAGGGCGCCCCGCTCGCCCCCGGCACCGCCGGGCCGGTGCCGGGCGCCGCCGAGGCCGCCGCGTTCGGACGCGAGCACGGCCTGCCCGTGGCGATCAAGGCCGCGTTCGGCGGCGGGGGCCGGGGCCTGAAGGTGGCCCGGTCGCTCGAGGAGATCCCCGCGCTGTTCGAGTCGGCCGTCCGGGAGGCCGAGGCCGCCTTCGGACGCGGCGAGTGCTTCGTCGAGCGCTACCTCGACCGCCCCCGGCACGTCGAGACGCAGTGCCTCGCCGACCGGCACGGCGACGTGGTCGTGGTGTCCACCCGCGACTGCACCCTGCAGCGCCGCCACCAGAAACTCGTCGAGGAGGCCCCCGCGCCCTTCCTCACCGAGGACCAGCGGCGGACGCTGTACGAGGCGTCGCGGAAGATCCTGCGCGCCGCCGGGTACGTCGGCGCGGGCACCTGCGAGTTCCTCCTCGCCGCGGACGGCACGGTGTCGTTCCTCGAAGTCAACACCCGGCTCCAGGTCGAACACCCGGTCACCGAGGAGGTCACCGGCATCGACCTGGTCAGGGAGATGTTCCGCATCGCCGACGGCGAGCCCCTCGGCTACGGCGACCCGGAGCCGCGCGGACACGCGATCGAGTTCCGGATCAACGCCGAGGACCCGGGCCGCGGCTTCCTCCCCTCGACCGGGACGCTCGCGACCTGGCGTCCGCCGTCCGGGCCGGGCGTCCGCCTGGACGGCGGCTATGCCGAGGGGCAGGAGGTCCCGCCGCAGTTCGACTCCATGCTCGCCAAACTCGTGGTCACCGGCGCGACCCGCGAGATCGCCCTCCAGCGGGCCCGCCGCGCCCTCGCCGAGTTCGAGGTCGCCGGCGTCGCGACCGTCCTGCCCTTCCATCGCGCGGTCGTCGAGGAAACCGCCTTCACCGCCGAGCCCTTCGACGTCCACACGGCCTGGATCGAGTCCGACCGCGCGCCCTCGATCCCGCCCCAGCCGGACGCCTCGGCCGACCCCGCCACGTCCGCCCGCAAGGCCGTCATCGCCGAGGTGGACGGCAAGCGGGTCGAGGTCGTCCTGCACACGGCCGCGGAATCCGCGGCCCCGGCACCGTCCAGGCCCAGGCCGCGCAGAGCCAGGGCCAAGGAGGAGGACGGCGACGCCCTGATCTGCCCGCTGCAATCGACCGTCGTGAAGGTCCTCGCCGAAGAGGGCGACACCGTCGAAGCCGGCGACACCATCGTCGTGGTGGAGGCGATGAAGATGGAGCAACCCCTCACCGCCCACAAAGCGGGCACCATCTCCGCCCTCAACGCCGACCCCGGCCGTCCGGTGACCCCCGGCACCCGGATCTGCCTGATCCGCTGATCACCGACGCGCTCGGCAGCACGTCCCCCCGAACGTCAGGTATCAGCCGATTTGACCTGATGTTGGCCGTCATGGGCGATGGGTTCCCCGACGCCGGGTAGAGCGGGCGGTATCGCCGAAGCGCCCAGTGCGGGGAGGAAGATCATGACTGCATCGACCGAGGCCGCGCCGGCCCGGGAATGGGCCGACGCCTTCGCGGCGGCCAGCAACGACGATCCCGAGATCCAGGCCCACGGCACGTACTTCACCTGCACTTACCTGCTGGACGCCGCCGACCGCACCTACGCGATCAAGGTGGAGTCGGGGCGGGTCACCGAGGTCACGGTGGATCCGGGCCCGCTCGACGTCCCGTACGAGTTCGCGATCCGGGCGAGCCCCGAGACGTGGCGGGGGTTCGGTGAGCCGGTACCGCCTCCGATGCACCACGGGATCTGGGCCGCCACCTTCCAGCGCGACATGCGGCTGGACGGGAACGTGCTGATCCTCATGCAGAACCTGCGCTGCATCACCCGGCAGATCGAACTGCTCCGGACCGTCGGCTCGCCCGTCTGAAGGAGGAGACCACCGTGAGCGCCATATCCCCGGTCACCGGGCACTACGTGAGCATCGAGGTCGACGGCCTGGAGTACAAGGTCTTCTACCTGGAGAACGGCACCGGGCGGCCCCTGGTCTGCCAGCACACCGCCGGATGCCACAACCACCAGTGGCGCGGTCTGCTGGAGGACGAGGAGATCACCGCGAACTACCGGGTCATCGCCTACGACCTGCCCCGCCACGGCAAGTCCGACCCGCCCGAGAACGCCGAATGGTGGAAGGAGGAGTACAGGCTCACCGCGGACCACTTCGTCAACTTCATCGTCGCCCTGTGCGACGCCCTCGGACTCGAAGACCCGATCTTCATGGGCTCCTCGTTCGGCGGGAACGTCGCGCTGCAGCTCGCGCTGCGCCGGCCCGACCGGTTCGCGGGCGTCCTGGCGGTCGAGGGCGCCGACTACTCGCCCGGGTTCTACCTCGACTGGTGGCAGCACCCGCACGCCAACGCCGCCCAGGTCTGCGCGAGCGGCGTATGGGACCTGATGGCGCCCCAGTCGCCCGACGCCGACCGCTGGAAGACCTGGTTCTACTACTCCCAGGGCTCCGAGGCGTTCAAGGGCGACCTGTACTTCTACTCCGTCGACCACGATCTGCGGGACCGCCTCCAGGAGATCGACGGCGACCGGTGCCCCGTCGTGATGCTCACCGGCGAGTACGACTACCTGACGACCCCGGAGGACAGCGCCCGCACCGCGAACGCGATCCAGAACGGCACCTTCGTCAAGATGGAGAAGATCGGGCACTTCCCGATGAGCGAGAACCACTCCGCGTTCCGCGGCTACCTCATCGAAGCCCTCAAAACCCTGGAAAGAGGTAGCGCCTCATGAGGCCGCTCGGGCGGCGATGGTGACCGGGAGGCCGTCGTCCCCCGGCTGCCGCGCGATCATGTCCTTGACGGCCACCGTGCCGCGTTCGAACTCTCCGGTGGCGGCGTCGACGAGCCGGTAGGCCTGGGTCCGCTTGTGAACGGGCTGGGCGTCCAGAATGATCACCCGCAACTCGCCGGGTTCGAAACGGCAGCGCTTCTGCAACGCGGCGATCAGACGTTCATCGTGCATATGTCCGTCGCCGAAGTTCCAGCCCAGGAGGACGCCTGCGACCATTTCACCGTCCAGGACCAGGTAGTCGGTATCGTGGGCGGGCCCGCACGCCCTGGGAATGAGCGCGAAATGTGCTCGGCCGTGAGGGTGCAGCGCCCGGAACGCATAGCCGCTGTACAGCGGTATCTCGGCCTCTGCGGCACTGCCGTAGACCTTCTCCAATTGATGGTGCGGCAGCATCGCGGCCCGCTTCGTGCCCCTGTCGAGTTTGTCCACAGCCGATTCGGTGAGGCACCACACTGACGTGTCCCAGTTTCCGGCGTAGTAGCGCATCCCCGGCAGGAACGAGATCTTCTCGGGGAACAGATTGCCCAGCACGACGAACGTCGCGCTCACAAGCGGAACGGCCAGCACCCACGGCTGTGTCAGGTCGCCGACGCCGTAGGACGCCTTGTCGACGAACAGGACGCCGATGTGAGGGCAGCAGGTCCCCGGGGAACGACCGGTGGAAGCGGTGCTTGAACCGGCCGAACCGCAGGACGGGGCTGTTGCTCAGCATCGCCTGGATCACGAACGGGAAATGGCCGTTGAGCTTGGAGGCGGCCGCACCCCACCAGATCACCAGCATCATCAGCTTGGCACCGACGATCGCGTCGACCCCGGAGAACAGGAAGGGCACGGCGATCGCCGCGTACACCTCCGAACGGGCGGCCAGGAACACGGTGCGGTCACGCAGCCCCAGGACTCCGAGCACGGCCAGGACCAAGGCCGGCTTCCAGTCCGGTAGAAGGCCGTCGGCGGCGGCGTCCGACAGCAGCGCGAGCAGCAGCGCGGCCAGCAGCACCCGTACAGCAGCACGTCCAACGGCGTGCGCGCGTCACCGCGGGTGAAAGGGACGCGGCCGGGCCAGGGAGGCAGGCGAATGGTGCCGGGCCGAAGCCAGTACAGAAACGACCCGAGCGGGGGAAGAATACGCGAATTCAACGGCCCGAACCCGCAGCCCAAGCCGAGCACCTCGAACAGCATCGACCACAACACGAGCTTCTCGAACACGACCGGCGCAGCCCACCACTGGCCGACGGAGGTGAACCCGTCGATCCCCTCGGTCGCGAGCGCGAACCCCATCGCACCCAGCACGTACAGCCCGATCTTGACCGTGTACAGGAGGTACACCACGTCGGGAGTGCCGAATCCGACCTCGCACAGGTGCCGGATCAGCGGCCGCATCCGCTCGATACGCGTACCGCCCTGCCATTCAGCACGATCGAACTGCGGAAAGTCCGGTTGAAGAAAGCCCATGCTATCGGGCCAATGTCGGCGCACGCCGCCATTGACCACTACCTCCGTCCTGCTCGATGGACGATCGATAGAACAACATTTACGCCGCAAGCGCCTCAATCGAACGTCCACGACACCGCGGAGCCGGGGTTCGCATGAGCCGAAAATAGACGATCAGACGGACCTGGACAAGTGTCTAGTTGAGCCCCGCGCATGTCCCATCGCGGAGGGCTGTTCTTCTGTGCGGCTTGATCCGGCCACCGGGGGTGGGGGACAGCGTGCGGTGAGCGTGGTTGTCTACGACTATCCCGGCAGTCGGGCGGGGCCGATCACAGCCTTGGGGAGTGACGTGGACGCGACCGAATCCCGGATGCCGGCGACCTCGGTGGAGGTGGACGCCGTTCAGCGGACCGCCAGGATCGCGGGTGTCTGGTTCATCCTCACCTTCGTCTTCTCGATCCCGGCGGTGTTGCTGTACGACCCGGTCCTCAACGACGCGAACTACATCCTGGGAGCGGGCGCGGACGCGCAGGTCCGGGCGGGAGCCCTCCTGGAGATCCTGACCGCCGTCGCGAACATCGCCACTGCGGTCGTGCTGTTCCCGGTCCTGAAACGGCAGAGCGAGAGCATCGCCCTCGGCTACATCGGCCTGCGGATCGTGGAATCGACCGTCATCGTGATGGGGATCGCCAGCGTGCTCGCCGTGGTGGCGTTGCGGCAGGATGTGGCGGGCGGGGGCGGCGCGGACGCCGTGGGGATCGGCCAGTCACTGGTGGCGTTGAAGAATCAGACGTTCCTGCTCGGTCCTGCTTTCTGCGCGGGCTTGGGCAACGGCCTGCTGCTGGGTTACCTGATGTACCGGTCGGGCCTGGTGCCGCGCCCCATGGCCCTCATCGGCCTCGTCGGAGGTCCCATCGCATGCGCCACCGCGACCGCTGTTCTTTTCGGCGCCTATGAGCAGCAGTCCCCGGTGAATTTCCTGTTCACGGCGCCAGAGATCGTCTGGGAAGCGTCGCTGGGCATCTGGCTCCTCATCAAGGGCTTCCGTCCCGCCGCCCTCATCACGGGAGCGGCCGGCGAGACCACACGGACCCCGGACACGGCGTGACGGGCGGTCACTGTCCGCGTTGAAACCGGGCCTACGGGAGCTTCGACAACCACGTCCGCAACGGCCTGGAGCTGAGCGAGGCCACCGACGCGGCGCTGGACGCCCGGCTGCCGACCGCCTGATCCGCCCGGAGCGGACCGGCTCCGTCAGGCGTGCGTCCGGTGGGAACCGGGAGGACGCCGGCGAACGGCCGCGTTCGCCTCGGTGATGTGCAGGCGGTTGTGCAGCCCGGCGATGTTCATGATGCGCAGCACCCGGGACTGCGGGTGGTGCAGGCGCAGCTGGCGGCCGTGGCCGGCCATGACCTGGTGCGCCCACACCAGGACGGCCAGGCCGCTGGAGTCGGCGAAGCTCAGCTCGGAGAGGTCGAGCAGCAGCCGGTGCGGGTCGTGCCGGTCGATCACCGCGCCGATGTGGCGGCGCAGGTCCTCGGAGGCGGCCACGTCGAGTTCACCGCGCAGGCGCAGCTCGGCCGTGGAGTCGTGCGGGCGGACGTCGACCGCCACCAGCAACGCGCCCCCGGCGCAGGAGACGGTGCCGGGGGCGGCCGTGGCCGATGGCGTCGGTCCGCCGGGCGGCGATGCCGAGGTGAACAAGTGATCGTTTGCCGGGGTCACAGAGCCTCCAAGGGCGCGGGGATCTCCGGGACCGGGCAGGGTCAGGGGCCGGACCGAGGTGGAGCGAACATGGCGCGACCGTCCGAGCGGACGCGCCGGTGAAACAGATCGGGTCGATCGGTCGTGGTGGTGTTAGGTGTCACCGCCGAGGATCTCTGCTGCCAGTTCGGCGACACGGCGGCGGCTGTCGCGCGCCTGTTTGCGCAGCCGGTTGAACGCCGCCACGGCGTCCACGCCGTGGGTGGCCATGAGGTAGCCGATGGCGCGCTCGATGACGACGCGGTAGTCGAGCGCGTACTGCAGCTGGGCGGCGGTGACGCTGTGCTCCTCGGACGACAGCGCGGCCGCCATCAGCTCACCGACGAGGCCGGCGTAGGCGCGCAGCGCCGACATGTCGGAGTCGTCCCACCCGTAGGGCTGGGACCGGTAGACGTTCAGGGTGCCGACCGGGCTGCCGCCCAGCAGGATCGGCACTCCCGCCACCGCCCGCACCCGTGCGTCCAGGACCTCCGGGAGGTGCGGCCAGCGGGCGTCCGAGCGCACGTCCTTGGTGTGAACGGGGTGGCCCAGGACGTACGTGTCGTAACACGGCCCCTCTTCGGCCTGGGCTTGGGCCTCCTCCAGGGAGCGGCCCGCCTCGTCGGAGGCCGCGATCGAGAGCAGCTGCTCCTTCTGGTCGATGAGCATAATGCCGGCCCCGTCGTAGCCGAACAGCCGGTTCACCGAGCTGACCACGTGCTGCAGGGCCCGCGCGACGTCGGTCTCGTGCGGGGTCTCGCGCAGCCGCTCAAGGCTGGCGCCCAACGCTTCGACGTCGATATGCATCATGATCCACATCCTTGGACGGCGGGCCCGGGGTCACTGGGGTACGGACGCACTACGGCAGACCGTGATCGTGCGCTCGCGGGTGCGCCGCGAGCCTGACGACCAGGTCGGCGGCCGTGCCGGCCAGGTGCTCGCCGAGCGCGATCTGCTCGTCCGTCCATGTGCCGGGCGTGCGCCGGTAGAAGTCCAGCGCACCGATGACGGTGCCGTCGAGCCTGACGGGAACCGACAGCACGGCGCGCACCGGTGCCGCCCGGCGGGCCAGCTGCGCGTATGCCGGGCCGGCCCCGTCCGCGAGATCGTTCACCGCCACGGGCTGATCGGCGGCCACGGACTCCCGGGCGGGGCCGGCCCGTTCGAACTCCTGGGCGTATTCCAGCTCCAGTCCTTCGGCGGTGGACCCGCCTACGGCATGCAGCCCGTTCGCCTCGTTGGCCAGCATCAAGGCCGCACCGTCCGCCGCCGAGAGCGCCGCCATCGAGCGCAGCGCGCGAGACAGCTTTCCGGCGGCCGAGGCCAGCCGCCGACGTGTCTCGGTGGGGAGGTGGTCGGACGCGGGGCCGGCCGGAAGGCCCGGCACCCGGCCGTCTCCGGGCTCGCCGCCGTCAATCGCCACAATGGTCCTCTCGCAGATCCTTTGCATCGATCCGCGGACACAGGGCGGAACCTGGTCCCACCCTACCCGGCTCCCCGCCGGTCAAGAGACGCGCCGGCGCGCCGTGAGGCCCGTCCCCGCGGCTCGCGGATCAGCGTGGTCGGCGGAGAGTCTCGCGAAGGCGTGCCGGAGGGTGACGCTGATCGCGATGTGCTCGTCGAGACCGGTCCGCTGCAGGATCCGGTGGCAGAGCGGGCTCGGACGGCTGACCACCAGCCGGCGGTCGCGCGCCGTCGCGGCCTTCCAGATGCCGACCAGCGCCCCGAGTCCGGAGGAGTCGCAGAAGGTCACGTCCTGCAAATCCACGATGATGCGCCGAGAACTGCCGCAATGGGAGATCACACGGTCGCGGAACGCGTGCGCCGTCAGATGGTCGATTTCGCCGCCTACCTTGATGAGAAGGCATGAGTCGCGGTGCTCGACCTGGAGCCGAATACGGCCGTAATGGTCGTGCCACGTTTCCTCAAGAGCCGTATTTTCGTCTCGTACCACGTCCATCGCCGTTATCGACCTCCCGTTGCGTCAACGCTACCCGCAGACGACGCGAACAATCATGTGCGACGTCGGCACGCCGCTGGCCTGGCCGAACCGGTGATCGAGAGCGGTGAACCCGCGAGATCGCGGCGGGAGGGCGGGCACGCGAGCAGGACCGGATGCTTCCTTGCCTTCCGGCAAGTGTCTTTCTGTGGTTAAGGTGGGGTGAGAGGACTAGGTCCTCGTTTGGCGGCTTTGCTCAGGAAGGGACGTGGTCCGCCGCAGCCTCTGCCAGTGATGGAAATCACCCAAAGTACTGATGGTCCGCAGGACGTTCTCGACCCGGCGCTGGGCCCCGCCCCCTATCCGGTGCTCGCCGTGGACGCGGCCGGATCGGTGACACGACTCAACGGCGCGGCCCGCTCACTGCTCGGCATGATCCCCGGTGGGATGTTGCACGACCGGGCGCCGGGATGGCTGGCAGCGGCGCACCACGCGCTGGCCGCCGCTCCCGTTCCCGTCCGCGCGGAGTCCGCCCCCTCCCTGCCGGAGCCGATCGCGCAAGGCTCGATCGGCGACCGGTTCTTCGCGGCCCATGCGGTGCCCGACGGAGACCCCGCCGGGACGGTCTGGTGGCTGTTGGACGTCACCGAGAACCGGCGCCTCGAACGGGAGCTGGCCGCCGAACGCGAGCGGACGTCGTTCCTGGACGACGCGTCCAGCCAGTTGCTCGCGTCGCTGAATCTGGAACGGTGCATGGAGGTGACCGTGCGGCTGGCCGCGCGGCATCTCGCAGACGCCGCATTGGTGATCGCTCCCGGATCCGGACGGTCCCACCCCGTCTCCTACTGCGGCCCGGACGGCGAGGTGCAGCACCAGGAGCTTCTCGTGGACCCGGCGGACGTGCCGGGGCTCGCGGAGGCGATGCAGGGCTTCCCGCCGGTGCCGTCACGCTGGATCGATCCCGCCGCCGCACCCTCCTGGGTCGCCCGGGAGGACCTGGGGGAGCTCACCGCCATGGTGGTGACCGCGCTCCCCGGGCACGGCGTCCCGGCCGGGGCCCTGGTGCTGCTCCGGCGGGGCGGAGGGTGCGCGTTCTCCGATGGAGAGGAGACGGTGGCGCGCCTGTTCGCGGCGCGAGCCGGCGCGGCCATGTCGGCCGCCTGCGTGTACGCCGAGCAGGCGTCCATCACCGACACGCTCATGCGCGAGCTGCTGCCGCCGCGCACCACCCGGCTGCCCGAGGCGGAACTGGCGGCCCGATACCGGCCCTCGGGCGACGGTGAGCTGGTCGGGGGCGACTTCTACGATCTGCATCCGGCGGCCGACGATCCCGGTGCGGCGCCGGAGTCGCTGGTGGTTCTCGGGGACGTGTGCGGCAAGGGGCTGGAGGCCGCGGTCCTCACCGGCAAGATCCGGAACACGCTGCGCGCTCTGGTCCCGCTGGCCGGAGATCACCAGCGTGTTCTGGAACTGCTGAACGGGACGCTGCTGAACAGCGACTCCACTCGGTTCGTCACCCTCGTACTGGCCTCGCTCCACCAGGAGGGCGGGCGCGTGCGGCTGCGGCTGACCAGCGCCGGCCATGGCGCTCCGCTGATCGTGCGCGCCGGCGGCGAGGTCGAGTCGGCCGACACGCGCGGCTCGCTGATCGGGGTGCTGGAGGAGATCACGTCCACGACCGCGACGGTGCTGCTGGAGCCGGGCGACACCTGCCTGCTGTACACCGACGGCATCACCGAGGCGGTCGGCGGCCCGCTGGGCGAGGAGATGTTCGGCGACGAGCGCCTGCGCGCCGAACTGCGAGGCTGCGGCGGAATGCCCCCGGAAGCGCTGGTCGAGCGGGTGCACATGCTCGCCGCCGAGTGGGTGGGCGCCGGCGCGCACGACGACATGGCCGTGATCGCCATCACCGCGCCGCGGCGCTACCACCTCAGCGCGGTCGGGGGCCAAGGGCCGGGAAGGTTCACCGCGTGACCCACACGGCAGAACAGCCGCCCGCCGGGCTCGACGAGCGGACGAGGGTGCTCTGGGACGCGACCGTCGGCGGCGACGAGTACGCCGCCGCCGACGCGGCGACGGCCGCCCTGGACGAGGGAACCGACCCGGAGGCCCTGCTGCTGGACGTCATCGCGCCGCTGCAGGCCCGGGTGGGACGCGAGTGGGCGGCGAACCGGCTCACCGTCGTCCAGGAGCACACCGCCACCGCGATCAACGAACGGGTGATCGGGACGCTGGCGCACCATCCGGCCGTCCGCGGGGCCGTGGAACGCCATCGCGCGGCACCCCGCGGACGGGTGGCGGTGGCGTGCATCGACGGCGAGTGGCACGGGCTGCCCGCCCGGATCCTCGCCGAGGTGCTGCGGCTGCGCGGCTGGCGGGTCGACTACCTCGGCGCCCAGGTGCCGACGCCGCACCTGATCTCGCACGTGCACCGCACGAACCCGGCGGTGGTGGCGCTGTCGTCCTCGATCGCCACCCGCCTCCCGGCCGCGCACGCCGCCATCACCGCCTGCCAGGCGACCGGGACCCCGGTCATGGTCGGCGGCACCGCGTACGGGCCGGGCGGCCGGTACGCCGCTCTGCTCGGCGCGGACGCCTGGGCCCCCGACGCCCGCGCCGCCGCCGCCCGGCTGGCCGAGGGGCCGCTCCCCATGCCGCCGCCCGTCCACCAGGCCGTCGACGACCTTCCGCACCTCGCCGACCAGGAGTACGCGCACATCACGCGGACGGCGCCGGGGCTGGTGCGCCACGTGCTGGCCGGACTTCAGTCCCGCTTCCCGGCGATGGCGGACTACACCGACCGGCAGCGGCGCCACACCGCCGAGGACATCGCCCACATCGTCGACTTCCTCGGTGCCGCCCTCTACGTGGACGACCCGGAGCTGTTCACCGGCTTCACCGGCTGGCTCGCGGGCATCCTGACCGCACGGAACGTACCCGCTCACAGCCTGCTGCCCGCCCTGGACCTGCTGGCGGAGCAACTCGCCGACTATCCCCGCGCCACGGATCTGCTGTCCCGCGCGCGGGACGCCGTAGAAGGGACCGCATGACGGCCTTTGTTCCCGATGTTCCGCTGCGCGTCGTCGCCACCGAGGCCGGCGCGCGGTCGCTGCGGATCGAGATTGAGGGCGTGCTGGACTTCCGCACCGCCGACACGCTGGTGACCGCCGTGTGCGCGCAGGTGGAGGCCCGGCCGGGGATCGGTGACCTGGAACTGGTCTGCACCGGGATGGGCCTGTGCGATTCGGCCGGCCTGTCCGCCCTGCTCATGATCCGGCGCCGCACGGCCGCGGCCGGTGCCCGCCTCCGCCTGACGGACCGGAGCCCGCAGCTCGATCGGCTCCTGGACCTGACGGGGACGACGCACCATCTGACCGGCGAGGCGGCGGCGGTGCGCGAAGGCCACGACCGGGAGCTTCCGCAGCAGTGACGCGGCGCGGGTGAGGCGCCGACCCGCTTGCACCGTCATCTCCCCGCCCGTTGCCGGATACCCGTTCCGGAGGCGGGGCGCGCGCTCGTCCGATCCGTCCGGTCGGCCCCGGCGGCGCGGGTGATGCCCCGGCACATGCCTCCGAAGACGCGGTCGTGGAAGGGCCGGAACGCCCACCAGTAGGCATGGCCGGCCAGCCCGCGCGGATGGAAGAGCGCCCGCTGCTCCAGGAGGCTGCGGCCGTCCTCCTCGCTCACCCTCAGTTCGAGCCAGGCCAGGCCGGGCAGCCGCATTTCGGCCCGCAACCGCAGCAGCCGGCCCGGTTCGATCTCCTCGACGCGCCAGAAGTCCACCGCTTCCCCGATGCGCAGCCGGCGCGGGTCCCGGCGTCCGCGCCGCAGCCCGACGCCCCCCACGAGCCGGTCGAGGATGCCGCGCGCCCGCCAGGCGATCGGGAAGGAGTACCAGCCGCGCTCCCCGCCGATCCCTTCGACGACGTCCCACAGCCGCTCGGCTGGAGCGTCCGCCCGGCACGACCGCTCGTCGGTGTAGAGACTGCCGCCGGCCCAGTCCGGGTCCGTCGGCAGCGGGTCGCTCGGGGCGCCGGGGGTGCTGGCCGACGACCAGCGCGTGGCGACCTCCGCATCGCGGACCCGGCGCAGTGCGAGCTCGACCGAGCGGTCGAAGCCGGTCGGCCCGTCCGGCGGTGCCGGGACGTACCGGCTGATGTCGTTCTCGGTGCACACGACCTCGTTGCGCAACGACTCCACCAGCGGGCGCGCGAGGCCGCTGGGAACCGGGGTGATGGCTCCCACCCACAGGCTCGACAGGGACGGGCTCAGCAGCGGGACCGGGATGATGATGCGCCGGTTGAGCCCGGCCACGGCGGCGTACCGGCGCATCATGCCGACGTAGGTGAGCACGTCCGGCCCGCCGATGTCGAAGCCGCGGCTCACCTCGGCGGGCAGGTCCGCGGACGCCACCAGGTAGTGCAGGACGTCCCGGATCGCGATCGGCTGGATCCGCGTGCGCACCCACCGCGGCGTGACCATCACCGGGAGCCGCTCGGTGAGGTAGCGGAGCATCTCGAACGACGCCGAACCCGAGCCGATGATCACCGCGGCGCGCAGCCATACCGCCGGTACCCCGCTGTCGAGCATGATCTTGCCGACCTCGGCGCGGGACTGCAGATGCGGTGACAGCTTCTCTTCGGGGTCCATGCCGCCGAGGTAGACCAGCCGCCCCACCCCCGCGTCCCGCGCCGCATCGGCGAACGTGCGGGCCGCGCGGCGGTCGTTCTCGGCGAAGCCGCCCGCGCCGCCGATCGCATGGATCAGGTAGTAGGCGACGTCGATGCCGTCCAGCGCGCGCCGGGTCGCCTCCGGGTCGGTGGCGTCGGCCTCCACGATCTCCACCCGTCCGGCCCAGGGATGATCGCGCAGCCGCCGCGCCGAACGGGCCATGCACCGCACCCGGTGGCCGGCGTCCAGCAGTTCGGGGACCAGCCGCCCGCCGATGTAGCCGCTGGCTCCCGTGACCAGGCACGACTTCTGGCCGTCCGCGGCCTGCGCGCGTCCCGGCACGGCCGGCGCGTCACCGCCGTTGGTCATGCTCCCCCCTCGGTCGGACGCTGCCTACCCGGGCTCCGGCGGACACAAGCGCACGCTGACCTGGATTTTGCCGTGGAGGACGACGCTCCCGCCCCCCTGGGACGGCCCGAGCCGACGGCTGCTCCGCCGGACGAGTTCTGCGATGCGCCATCAGTTGCCGAAGACCTGGCAACCCCTCGTCCACCCGGTGCTCGGCGGGGACTGCCCGGCCGCGCGGCGGGTACCGCCAGGCGCATGAACGGCAAGCGTGACGACGATCCCGGCGTCGGTGACGAGGTCACGTGGCGCAGCCACGGATCCACGGCCGAGGGACGGGTGGAGAAGAAGATCACCGATCGGCGTGCGGAGGCGGGCCGCACCGTGGCCGCCTCCCCCGAGGAGCCTCAGTACGCCGTGCGCAGCGAGAAGAGCGGGAAGAAGGCGGTGCACAAGGGCTCGGCGCTGCACAAGAAGCGGAAGGGGGCGAAATGAGCGCCGACGACCATGAGAGCGTGGCGGCCGATTTCGATCAAGCCGTCAACATGACCCCAAGGAGCTGGAGCGCTGGCTGGAGACCGAGGAATCGCAGTCGGTCGGCCAGAAGGACGGCGCCCGGGAGTCGACGGGCCACGCGTCCGGCCGCAGGATCGTCGAGCTGCTGCGGGCGAAGCGGACCGACCTGTCCGACGAGGACTACGCGCACATGAACAAGGTGGTCGGTTACGTCCACCGCCACCTCGCCCAGCGCCCGTCCGGCGACGTCCAGGACAGCAAGTGGCGCCACTCGCTGATGAACTGGGGCCACGACCCGCTCAAGTAGGCGCCACTGGGAGCCCGCGGCTTCACCGGCCGGTCCGTGCATGCGACCGGTTGCGGTAGGCGATGTCGCCGTTCAGCGCGGTGGCGAACCCGCACCACACCGCGTACGGGACCAGTACGCGGGCCGCCGTGGTGTCGATGCGGGCGGTGCGGCGAATCAGGTCGGCATTGCTCACGTCCAGGAGGAGTGTTCCGGCCACCCCGGCCGCCGGGTTGCGCCGGCCGAAGAACATCTGGTTCCACGCGACGTTCAAGGCCATGTTCACTCCCAGGGCGGCGGCCAGCGACCGGCGGCCGCGGCGCTCGGCGCGGAGCAGGGCGTGGCCGCTCGCCCAGGCGACCGATGCGTACAGCGGCGTCCAGACCACTCCGAACGCCCAGGCGGGCGGTTGCCACGGCGGCTTGGCCAGCGATCGGTACCAGCCGGTGTTCGGATCGACCGCTCGCGATCCGGCGACCGCCGCGGCCGTCACGGCCGCCGTGGTCGCCGCGTACGTTCCCCATCGGGCGGCCGCTGCTCCGCGGTCCTTGACCGGCCTCATGGCCGGGTCCCTTCCCGTTCGGGCGGCGTCCGCACATGGGAGGCGGGAAGGGCAACCGGAGCGGACGGTTCCGGCGAAGTCAGGGTGAGTCGTACGCTGTACGGTCGAGCTCGGTGATGGACGGGAGGCACGTGGGCGGGACAGCGGACCGGGAGGCCGGGCTGAGCGTGGGCGCGGTGGCGCAGCGCCTCGGCGTGGCCGCCTCCACCCTGCGCACGTGGGACCGCAGGTACGGCATCGGCCCGACCCGCCGCAGCACGGGCGCGCACCGGCGCTACACCCTGGCCGACGTTGTGCGGCTGGAGGACATGCAGCGGCTGATCCTGGCCGGTGCCCCGCCGGGCGAGGCGGCGCGGGCCGTGCTGGACGCGCCGCCCGGTGAACCGCCGCCGCCGCGCGGGCACGGCGCGGGCGGCAACCGCGTGGCCGTCGGCGCGCCGACCCGGGGGCCGGACGGTGCCGAGGTGCGGGGCCTGGCCCGTGCGGCCATGGCCCTGGACGCCCCCGCCGTGAGCGACACCGTGCGGACGGCGCTGGCCCGGGACGGGGTGATCCGGACATGGAACGGGTTGATCGTTCCCGTCCTGGAGGGAATCGGCCGCAGGCACGCGGCCACCGGCGACTGCGTGGACGTCGAGCACCTGCTGTCCGGCATCCTGCTCGGCCGGCTGGCCGAGGTGCCGCCGCCCGTTCGGCCCCGCAGCCCTCGTCCCGTCCTGCTGGCCTGCGCGCCGGAGGAACAGCACAGCCTGCCGGTGCACGTGCTGGCGGCCGCGCTGGCCGAAGCGGACGTCGCGACGATCTCACTGGGGGCGCGGGTCCCGGCGCCCGCCCTCGCCGCCGCCGTCCGGCGCACCGGGCCCAACGCGGTCTTCGTCTGGTCGCAGACCGCCGAGACCGGTGACCCGTCCTGGCTCGGCGCGCTCCCCGGGTCCCGGCCGCCGTACCGCCTGATCGTCGGCGGACCGGGCTGGCGACGCGACCGGCTGCCCGCCTCGGCCAAGCCGGTGTCGACGCTGGAGGAGGCCGTCACCGAGCTGGCGTCGGCCCATGAACGGTTCTGATCGTCCGGGACGGTCGCCGCGGCCGCGCTCATCGGTATCTATGCGCAAGTTTTGAAGCGGTTTGTCCCGGGGACGGGTGTAGGCATGACCCTTGGACACCACGTCGCGAGCCATCCGCCGGACGCCGCGTGCCGCCGGACGCGGGAACCGCTGTGACCCCGCCCATGCCGCCGCCCGGACCCGCCGCCGAGGCGGGCCACCCGCGCCCGCGGCTGGCCGTGTCCAGTTGCCTGCTGGGCGCGCCGGTCCGCTACAACGGCGGCCACAGCCGCGACCGGTTCCTGACCGGCCCCTTGTCGCACCATGTCGACTGGGTCCCCGTCTGCCCGGAGATGGAGATCGGGCTCGGCGCGCCGCGTCCCACCCTCCGCCTGCTCTCCGACGGGCATATCGTCAACAAGGACGGTTCCGCCGATCACACCAGGGCGATCACCAAGCTGGCGGACGACCGCCTCTCCGACATCGCGGACGTCGACGGCTACGTGTTCAAGTCCCGTTCGCCCAGTTGCGGGTTGATGAACCTGCCGCGCTACGCGTCCGGCAGGCCCGGCGAGCGCACCGACGGGCAGCCGGTGGACCGCCGCGGCCGCGGCCTGTTCTCCGACCGCGTCCTGAGCGCGCTTCCCGACCTCCCCGCCGAAGAGGACGGACGGCTCAACGACCCCAACCTGCGCGAGCACTTCATCGAGCGCGTCTTCGCCCAGGCGAGGCTCCGCGAGTTCTTCGAGCGCGACTGGCGCCCACGGGACCTCGTCGCCTTCCACACCAGGCACAAGCTGCAGATCCTCGCGCACGACCCGTCCGCCTACCGGAGCATGGGCCGGATCGTGGCACGAGCGGGCACCGGCGACCGCGCCGATCTCGAAGCGGAGTACAGGCGCGCCTTCGCCGCCGCCCTTGCCACCCGTCCGAAACGCGGCCGCAACGCGAACGCGCTCCTGCACGTCCTGGGCCCGTTGAGCGAGCACCTGAACCATGCCAGGCGGCACGACATCGTGGCCGCCGTCGAGTCCTACCGGCAGGGCGAAGCCCCGCTCAGCGTCCCGGTGGCGCTGCTGCGCCACCACGCCGAAGGGGAGGATCTCGCCTACCTGGCCGAGCAGACCTACCTGGACCCCTTCCCGGCCGATCTCGTGCTGCGCCATCACCTCTGAATCGCCGCGGCCCCGGCGAGGGCTGCGGCCTCACGACGTGTCGGGGCCGGTGACCGTCGTCCCTTGAACGGCGGGACCTTCGGCCGGTGAAAGGCGGACGGACGCCGCCTAGCGTCGGGAGTGAACCGAACGCCGGCCCGGGAGGGGTGGACGATGCGGACTCCGATCGTCGTGGGAATTGACGGCTCCGCGCATGCGTGGCGGGCACTGGACTGGGCGGCCGACCGTGCCGTCCGCCATCGGCTGCCGCTGCTCCTGGTGCACGGCTCCCGTGCCCTCCTGGACGACGGGACGATACCGCCGGACGCGCTGCGCCGCCTCGTCGGTGAGCGTGAGGACCTGCTCGCCGAGGCCCGCCAGTACGCGTTGAAACTCCACCCCGAACTCGATGCCGAGACGCGGCTGGTGCCGGCAGACCCGGGCCGGGCGCTGGTGGAGGAGAGCGAGCACGCCGACCTGGTGACGGTGGGATCGCGCGGGCAGGGCGGCTTCGAGGGCCTGCTGTTCGGCTCGGTCGGCCTGTACACCGCCGCGCACGCCCGGTGCCCGGTGCTGGTGGTGTCGCGGTCGGCCCCGTACCCGTCCGACGCGCCGACGGAGATCGTGATCGGGATCGAGGGGCTGGACGACGAACACGCCTTCATCGAGTGGGCGTTCGGGGAAGCGGCCTCCCGCGGCTCCAAGATCCTCGCGCTGCACGCGGTGGGCGGGGAGTTCTCCCCGCGCCGCCGGGTGATCGAGGACCTGGAGCTGTCGGAGTCCCTGGCCGGGTACCGGGAGCGGTACCCCGACGTCGCCGTCGACCGGCTCGTGTCCGACCGGACACCCGCGCAGGCGCTGGTGGAGGCGTCGAAGAACGCGGCCCTGGTCGTGGTCGGCGCCCGCCGCCGGCGTGCGCCCCTGGCCGGGATGGCGCTCGGCCGGGTCAATCACACGGTGCTGCACCACGCGCGGTGCCCCGTGGTCGTCGTCCCGAACCACGACTGAGCAGCAGGGGGAGGCGGCGGAGTTCCGCGATCGCCGAGGGCGGCTCAGCCGGGTGGCAAGGTGCTGTGGCCCGGATGGGGCGGCGGGGAACTCGGGAGTACCGGTTCGATCCGGTAGAGGGACGGCATGCCGCCCCTGGGCGGGGCGATGTCGCGTTCCAGTCCGGCGAGTGCGCCGATGAGGTCCCGTGCGGTGATCAGGCCCACCAGCGCGCCGTGGTCGTCGGTGACCGGCACGTAGTCCGTGCCGGATTCGAGCATGGCGCGCGCCGCCTCGCGGATGGTGGCCGACGGCCGCACCGCCGCGGGCGGCCGGGACGGCAGGAGGCTCGTCACGGGCCGGCGGGCATGCTGCGGGACGGCGGCGTTCCATGCCGAGGTGAGCGTCTGCGCGTCGACGACGCCCAGGAAGCCGCCCTCGTCATCGGCGACGGGCAGATGATGCACCTCGGCCCTGCACATGAGCTCCCAGGCCATCAGCACCGACTCGCTCGCGGCGATGGTGAGCAGGTCCCGGGTCATCACGTCGGCGGCGGGGCGCCGGTCCAGCGGCGGGTACGCGGTCATGCTCGTCCTCCCGGTGATCTCGGCCTTGTCGGGCCCTGCGCGTGCGGTCCCTGCCGGGACGGCACGGGTCAGGCGCGGACGTTGGGGCCGCGCAGCCTGGCCAGCCGCTCCTCGTACTCCTCGGTGCCGATCTCGCCGCGTGCGTAACGCTCGGCGAGGATCTCGCGGGCGTGCTCCAGCTGCGCCGTCCCGGCGTTCGGCGTGCCACCGCGGCGGGGTGTCGAGGCTCGGACGACCAGCCATGCCGCCGCGCCGATCACGACGACCCAGAACAGGACCATCGCCGTCCCCCACAGCCACATCCAGCCGGACCAGCCGCCGTTTCCCATGTGTCCCCAGCCGTCGCCGGGGGCGGCGGCCACGAGGGCATATCCGATGTTCATGACCGCACCTCCTTCTGCTTCCAGCCTGCGGCCCCGGTCCGGGCGCACCCAGGGCCGAAGGTCCCGCGCATCGGCGGACCCTTGCCCCTGAATACGGCGCCTCGGATCGGTGAGGCTGAGCGCGAGCCCGACATCGAGGAGTCGTCATGATCCGAGTACTGGTGGCGTACGCCTCCGAACGCGGAGGAACCGCCGAGATCGCCGACTGGATCGGCGCCGCGCTGCGCCAGGCGGGTGTGGAGGCCGATGTCCGTCCCGCCGGAGAGGTCCAGAACCTGGACCGGTACGACGCCGCCGTCGTCGGCGGCGCGCTGTACGAGGGGCGCTGGCACCGGGAGGCGCGCCGCTTCGTCCGGCACCACGCCGACGACCTGGTTCACCGGCCGGTGTGGCTGTTCAGCAGCGGCCCGCTGGACGACACCGCGCGGGACCGGGTGATCGACCCCGTGCCGGGCGTCGCCAAGTTCGCCGGCCGGGTGCACGCCCGCGGCCACGCCACCTTCGGCGGACGCCTGGCCCCCGACGCCAAGGGCTTCATGGCGTCCAAGATCGCCAAGCGGATGGGCGGCGACTACCGGGACCGCGACCAGGTGGCCGCGTGGGCCGCCGGCATCGCCCGCGAGCTGCGGAGGGTCACCGTATGAACAAGATCATCGTCGGGGCGGACGGCTCGGAGCCGAGCCTGCTCGCGATCGACTGGGCCGCCGCCGAGGCCGGCCGCAGGGGCGCGCCGCTGCACGTGGTGTACGTCGTCGCCCCGTGGCTGTTCGACGTCCCGGACGACCCGGGAGCGGCGCAGGTCAGAGAGCAGATGCTGCGCGACGGCCAGGCCATCGTCGACGCCGCCGCGGCCCGCGCCCGCGACCGGGTGCCCGGCCTGGAGGTGACGGGGGAGCAGACCGGCGGGCAGCCCGCCAAGGTGCTCATCGAGCGGACCCGGGACGCGCTCATGCTGGTGACCGGCCCGCGCGGCGCGGGCGGTCTCACCGGGCTCGTGCTGGGATCGGTGGCGATGCAGGTCGCCGCGCACGTGCCCTGCCCCGCGGTGATCGTCCGGGGCGCAGGGACGTCCGGGCACGGGGAGATCGCGGTCGGCGTCGACGGGTCGCCGGCCGGAGCCGACGCGATCGGGTTCGCCTTCGAGGAGGCGGCCGTGCGCGGGGTCCGGCTGCGGGCCCTGCTGGCCTGGACGCATCCCGCCTCCACCGGCCCCGGCGCCATGCTCCCGCCGGTCTACGACCGCGGGATCCTCGCCGCCGACGAGGAGCGCCTCCTCACCGAGTCGCTCGCCGGGTGGCGGGCGAAGTACCCCGACGTGGAGGTGGCGGCCGAGGCCGTCCGCGGCAGGGCCGCGCACGTCCTGGCCGAGGCGTCCGCGCACGCCGATCTGCTGGTCGTGGGATCGCGCGGGCGCGGCGGATTCACCGGGCTGCTGCTGGGGTCGGTCGGCCAGGCGATGCTGCTGCGCGCGCACTGCCCGGTCGCCATCGTCCCCGGACGTCCCTGAGCGGCTCGCGCCGGGCGTGGACGTCGCCCGGCCGGTGCGGGAGGTCCCGGGCGCGGCAGACCTTCGTCCCTGCAGGTCGCCCGGCATACGGGGCATGAATGGAACAGCAGGCCTGGGAGGGGAGTGACCATGCGGTACAGCAACGTGGGCGATACGTCCGAGCAGATGTCGGAGGATGCCCGCAAGGCCGTCGAGGACGCGGTGTGGGCCCCTTCGGTGCACAACACGCAGCCGTGGCGCTTCGGGGTGCGCGGGGCCCGGATCAGCCTGAGCGCGGATATCGACCGCCGTCTCGATGTCGCCGACCCGGACGGCCGCGAGATGCTGATCAGCTGCGGTGCGGCGCTGTACACCCTGAGGAGTTCGCTGCGTGCGCTCGGGTACGAGCCGCGTGTGCGGCTGCTGCCCGATCCCGATCGGCCGCATCTTCTGGCGGATGTCCATCTGGAGCCGGGGGAGCGGCCGGATCAGCGGGATTTGCGTGAGCATGCGCAGGTGCGGCGGCGTCGTACCCATCGGGGCGGGTTCGGTCCCGATCCGGTGCCCGCCGGGGTTCTGTCGGCCATGCGGCATGACGCCGAGCGTGAGGGGGCTCGGCTGGTCGAGGCGGTGGACGTTCATGTCAAGGGGGCGTTGGCGGCTCTGACCGAGGCGGCCGAGCATGTGCAGGAGCGCACGCCGGCCTATGCGGCGGAGATCGCCCGTTGGGCGCCCTCGCCCCGGACCTCCCGGGCGGACGGCGTCCAGGAGGCCGCCTACCCGCGGCAGGTCCCGCAGACCAGGCCGCACTTCCCGGCCCGGGACTTCGCTCGCGGCCACGGCTGGGGCGCGCAGAGCACCCGAGAGGGCGGGCCCGCCCTGGCCGGGCTGACGCTGCTGCTGGTCTCCGCCGGTGATGGGCCCGCCGACTGGCTGCGCGCGGGGCAGGCACTGCAACGCGTCCTTCTGCGGGCCGCGGAACGCGACCTGGCAGCGGCCTTCCACACCCAGGCCCTCGAAGTCCCGGAACTGCGCGTGTTCATCCGCGACCGGTTCTGCAACGGCGCGTACCCGCAGATGCTCCTGCGGCTCGGCGTCCTCAAAGGGGACGAGCTGGAAACGGTCCGCCGCCCGGTCGAGGAAGTGACCGAGGAGACCTGACCCGGGTGGACGGCGGCGGCGGGCGTCCCGCTGTGCGTCATGGAACCCGGAAACGCCATCGCCGGAGCTAGGCGTGTTCGGGGCCGTGCGGCCGGACGATGCCGAGCGCCTGTTCGACGGCGTCGTCCAGCGTCCCGCCGGTGTCGATCGGACTCGACTCGGGCCACGGCGCCGCGTGCGCGTGCATGGCGGTGGCGATCGCGGCGTCGGCGTCGGAGGCGCCCCGGGTGCGGGTGCGGATCCGCTCCGCGGCGAGGGCCTGCGGGGCCTCGCAGCGCAGCGGCGACAGATGCGCGTGTTCGTGCTCGGCCACCAGGGCGAGGAGGTCGCGCTGCTCCTTCGACGTCCATGACGCGTCCAGGATGACCGTCTCGCCGAGCCGGAGCAGTTTCGTGGCGCGGTCGGCGAGTTCCCGGTAGGTGCGGTCGTTCCATTCCGGGGCGTAGAGGCCGGTGCCGTAGGGGGCCGCGGCGGAGTCGAGGGGCGCGAGCCCGGCGAGCTCCTTGCGGACGCGGTCGCTGCTGAGGACCGGGCAGCCGAGCCGGTCGGCCAGGGCCCCGGCCAGCGAGGACTTGCCGGTGCCGGGCAGGCCGCCCACCAGGATCAGCCCGACCCGTCCGGCGCGCAGATGGCGCAGGGCGACGTCGGCGTAGGCGCGTGCTTCGGCGGCCGCGTCCGGGTCGCCCTGGGCGTGGCGCAGGCAGGCGACCTTGGCGCGCACGAACGCGCGGTAGGCGATGTAGTGGTGCCGCAGCGAGGACGGCGCCGGGTCGGCGGCGAGGGCGGCGTACTCGCTGAGGAAGTACTCCGCCAGGTCGGGGGCGCCGAGGCGTTCGAGGTCCATGGCCAGGAACGAGGCGTCGTCGAGCCCGTCCAGGCTGCGCAGTGCCCGGTCGAACTCCAGGCAGTCCAGGATGCGGGGGCCGTCGTCCAGGCAGAAGATGTCGCCGGCCAGCAGGTCGCCGTGGCCGTCCAGGACGCGGCCTTCGGCGATGCGCGCGTCGAACAGGGCCGCGCGGCCGTCGAGGAACTCGTCGGTGAGCGCCTCGATCTCGGCCGCCGCGGCGGTGTCGAGCACGTCGCCGTGGAACGGGCGTACCTGGTCGAAGCTGTCGTGCCAGCGTGCCTGGACGGCGTCACGGGTGCCGTGGACGCTGATATGGGGGCCGCGTGGAGCCTGGGCGTGCCAGGCCGCCAGGATGCGCGCGGTGCCGCGCAGCGCGTCCCGGACCGGTGCGCCCGCCGTGACCAGGGTGGCGAGCCGGCGGTCGGCGGGCATCCGGCGCATGACGACCAGGTGGTCGCAGACGTCGCCGCCGGGGCCGTGCACGTCGGCGACGCCGAGGTAGACGTCGGGAGCGAACCGCCGGTTGAGCCGGACCTCCTCATGGCAGGCGCGCTCGCGGAGTTCCCGCGTGCCGAAGTCGAGGAAGCCCAGGCTCACCGGCTTCTTGATCTTGTAGGCGCGGTCTCCGGTGAAGAAGACGACACCGATGTGGGTCTCGCTGACGGCGGCGTTGTCCACGGGCCTCACGCTCTCGGGTAGGGGGTGGGGCGGGTGTCGTCGTGGTCGTACCCGAGAGTGTGGACGACATCCACGACGCCCTCGGTGGCGGCGGTCAGCCGGACGACGATCGGGATGAGGCTCTTGACCTCGACGTGGCCGGTGAGGTGGACGACCCCTTCCTGGACGCGGACGCCGACTTCGGCGGGGTCCTGCCAGAGCTTGGTGATCAGGACGTCCCGGATGACCTCGTCGCGGATCTCGGCGTCGGAGCGCTGGAAGACGCGCAGCAGGTCGCGGCGTGCCACGATGCCGGCGAGCCGGCCGTCCTCGCCGATGACCGGCATCGCCTTGAACCCGCGGGCGTTCAGCAGCCGGGCGGCCTGGGCGATGGAGGTGGCCGGGGCGACGGAGACGACCGGTGTGCTCATCAGTCCCCGGGCGTCCACGGCCGCGGCCTTGGCCTCGGCCTCGGCGTGGCGCCGGATCTTGTCCCGCAGCGGCCGGTGGGCGGCGCCGCCGTCCTTGTACTCCTGCTTGCGGAGCAGGTCGGCCTCGGTGACGATGCCGGTCACGCGGCGCGCGGCGTCCAGCACGGGCACGCCGCTGATGCGGTGCTCGGCCATGGTTCCGGCGATCTCGGCGAACGGGGTCTGCTCGGTCACCGTCACAACGCTCGTGGTCATGACGTCCTGGACGGTCCTGCGCTTCATGGTGTCCTCCTGGGGGTTCTCACGCGGGCTCACGGGGTCTCGGACGCGGTGGAGTGGTCGGCGCAGATCACGATCGGGCAGCGTGCGCGCTCGCGCACGACCGGGACGGTGTCCCCGCCGAGCGGGTTTCCGTGCTCGGAGTGCACGCGGGCGCCGATGACCAGGAGTTCGGCGTGCTCGGCCGCCCGGGCGAGTGCCTCGCCGGGGGCGCCGCGGACGACGCGGAGCCGGGTGTTCAGGTGCTGGGCGCGCGGGATGGAGCCGGCGACCAGGCGGCGCAGCCGCGACCACTCGCGTGCGGTGCGCACGAGCCGGGGCGGCGCCGTCGCGCCGTCGGTCTCCAGCACGCGGACGACGTCGAGCCGCGCGTGGCGCTCGAGCGCCTCACGGGCGGCGCGGTGCAGCGCGGCGATGGAGTTGGGGGAGCCGTCCACCCCGACGACGACGGAGCGGTGCTCGGGCATGACCCACATCGACGACCTCCTTGAGTCACTTCGAGCCTCTCCCAGAGGCCGCGCGCGGGGCAGAGCCGACCGTCCCCGCAGGTGCGGGACCTTCGGCCTCATTCCGCGTCCTGCCGCGGCGGAGGTCCCGGTGAAAGGGGTCCTTCGGCTCTGTGGCGGTGGCCGGTCCGGCGGTGGGATGGGGTTCGGACGAGTTGAGGAGGTATGTGATGAGCGATGTGGTGGTGGGCTATGACGGGTCCGGCGAGAGTGAGCTGGCTTTGCGGTGGGCGGTGGAGGAGGCGCTGTTGCGGCGGTTGCCGCTGACGGTGTGTCACGCGTGGCGCTGGCCGTACCCGATCAGTCACATCGACTACGAGGGGGTGGCGATCGTCCGCCGGATGGGCGAGCACCTTCTTGATCATGGGGTGGCGGTTGCGCGGGAGCTGGCGCCGGGTGTGGCGGTTCGCGGGCGGTTGAGGGACGGCAGTGCGGCGCCGGCGTTGCTGGGCGTGGCGGGGGACGCGGAGGTGATCGTGGTGGGTTCGCGTGGGGCGGAGGAGATGCCCGTGGGGTCGGTGGCGCTGCGGGTGCCGGCCAGGGCGGATCGGCCGGTGGTGGTGGTGCGGTCGGCGGCGCCGCGTGATGGGCTGGTGGTGGTCGGGGTGGACGGTTCGTCCGGTGGTGATGCGGCGCTGGGGTT
>NZ_SMJW01000589.1 GCF_004348335.1 Actinomadura bangladeshensis
TCCAGTTGGAGGACTCGGTGTCGACGAAGATGATGCGGGCCTCGGGGTAGCCGGTGTCGTCGTCGGCCCACATGTAGAAGTCCCCGAACGGCCCGTCCGGATCGGTCCGCGACGCCTGGAACCACGGATGCTGGTCCGAGGTGTGGTTCATCACCAGATCCGCGATCACCCGAATACCACGCGCATGGGCTTCTTCGACGAGTTCCACGAAATCGCCCAGCTCCCCGAAGTCGGGCAGGATTCGCGTGTACTCGGAAATGTCGTAGCCGCCGTCTTTCAGCGGTGACTGGTAGATCGGCAGCAGCCACAGGCAGTCGATGCCCAGCCATTGCAGGTGGTCGAGCTTGGAGATCAGCCCGCGCAGGTCGCCGTAGCCGTCGTTGTTGGAGTCGGCGAAGCCCCGCACCGACACCTCGTAGAACACCGCCGTCTTGAACCAGTGCGGGTCGCGCGGCGTCTCGGGGCTGAACGCGTCCGGGACCGGCTCGGACGATGTGGGGATGGCATCGGACGGGATCTCGGTGAAGGGGTCGTCTCGTGGCACGGCGCCCGGCGCCGGATCCGGCCCGGGGCCCGGCGATGCCGCCGCGGATTCTGGCTCGTGGGGTCCGCTCAACTCTCGCTGCTCCGGAACGTCAGGACATGGGCGGGTTGGGTGTGGGGGTCCAGATAGACGTAGTTGGCCTGGGTCCAGGTGTAGGTG
>NZ_SMJW01000590.1 GCF_004348335.1 Actinomadura bangladeshensis
GGCCAACCCGATCCCGAGCCGGGTCGGGCGGGCCGAGCCGGCGGGCGGCCAGCAGCCGGGCCGGCCCGCGGGCCGGCCGGACGCGCAGCCGTCGGTGGCGCAGGCCGCCGCCGCGCCGCAGCCGCCGGCGCCGGCGTCCGCGCCCGCCCCGGCGCCGCGCGCCGAGGGCGACCGCGCGCCGGGCCACGACGACCGGGCGGCCGGCCGCGACGAGCAGGCCCGGCCCGAGCACGCCTCGGCGGGCCCGCCGGGGGAGCGGGACGGCGGCGAGTCCGCCGGCACCCGCGCGCCCGCGCCGCGGCAGCCCACCGAGCAGGGCTCGACCCGCGTGCACGCGGGCGAGAGCGACGGCGGCCCCGCCTCCTCCGGGCAGCGCCGCCGCCCCGTGGTGTTCGACGAGGACGACGACCTCGACGTCCCCGACTTCCTGAAGTGATCACCACCGTCGCCCTGGGCGACGGCGTCGGCGCCGCCTTCACCGGCCGCGCCGGCGGCGCGAGCAGGCCCCCCTACGACTCCCTGAACCTGGGCGGCGCGGTCGGCGACGACCCCGCCGCCGTGCTCGGCAACCGCCGGCGCGCCGCCGAGGCGCTCGGCGTCGACCCCGGCCGCACCGTGTTCATGCGGCAGGTGCACGGCGCGGACGTCGCGTTCGTCACCGCCCCCGAGACCCCCGGCC
>NZ_SMJW01000591.1 GCF_004348335.1 Actinomadura bangladeshensis
GGCGGCGGGCGGGGGGACCAGCCGGGTCCACAGCAGGAACGTCAGCAGGACGGCCCCGGAGACGGTGAGGAGCTGCGCGTCGCCGAGGACCCGCCAGGCGTGGACGTCCAGCAGCGCCGAGGCCCGGCCGACCACCCACGGGAACAGCGGCGGGTACTCGGTCGGCACCCCGGCGACGATGCCGTCCGAGGGGGCGGCGGTGGCGGTGTAGCGGGTGGCCATCGCGCTCATCCGGCCCTGGTCCCCCATCAGGCCCGCGAACCCGAACGGCGTGCCGTGCAGGGAGTTGCGCAGGGCGAGCGCCACCCACGCCGCCAGCAGTCCGGCGGCGACCCCGGTCAGCGCATCGGTGGCGGACGCGCTCCGCCACCGGGCGGGACGGGCCACCGCGACCGCCAGCCCGGCGGCCAGCAGCAGGCCGCCGACGGCGACCGGCAGCACCGCGCCCTGCGGGCTGAACGGGCTGCGCCCGGCGAGGGCCGGCAGCAGCATCGCGACCGGCGTCGCCACGACCCACGCCGCGACCGCCGCCACCGCCGCGACCGCCGGGACGGCCGGATGCCGGAGTGCCCGCATGCCCGGTCAGCCCGACCGGAGGATGCGGTCGACGACGCGGCTGGCGGCCTTGCCGTCGTCCAGCTCGCAAAAGCGCCGGGCGAACCGCTCGTAGGGGGCGG
>NZ_SMJW01000592.1 GCF_004348335.1 Actinomadura bangladeshensis
CGCACGGGACGAGGCCGCCCACACCCCTCCCGGCGACCGTCCCGGTGAGGAAGCCCCAGCCACGCCCGCCCCAGGGCCCGAAAACCCGGCTGGCAAGGACAACGCAGCACAGCCCCCCGACACGGGCGCACCCGACCAGAGCGACAGCACCACCACCGACCGGGGCCCTGCGAACACGGTCGGCGAGGGCGACGCGGCAAAGGCCGCCGACACGGCCGCGTCCGACCGGAGTGATGAGAGCGCGGACCTCGAAGAGACGGAGAGCACCCGCACCGAGGGCGACGCGGCAAAGGCCGCAGGCACGTCCGACCGAAGCGGCAAAGGTCCAACCACCGAAGAGGCAGACAGCACCCGCAGCGAGGGCGACGCGGCAAAGGCCGCCGACACGGGCACGCCCGACCGGAGTGATGAGAGCGCGGACCTCGAAGAGGCGGAGAGCACCCGCAGCAAGGGTGACACAGCAAAGGCTGCGGGCACGGGCACGTCCGAGGGAAGTGACCAGAACGCGGGCGGCGGAGAGGCAGGCAACGCCCGGGGTGAGGGTGACGTGGCGGAGGCTGCGGGCACGGGTGCGTCTGGGCGGAGTGGCGAGAGCTCGGGCGTTGGAGCGGGGGCGGCGGAGTCGGGCGATGGGAAGGCGGCCGG
>NZ_SMJW01000593.1 GCF_004348335.1 Actinomadura bangladeshensis
GGCCCAACCACCTTGTGTGGGGGGAGCGGTCGAAGGTGGGGCCGGCGATTGGGACGAAGTCGTAACAAGGTAGCCGTACCGGAAGGTGCGGCTGGATCACCTCCTTTCTAAGGAGCAACCAGCTGGCTCAGGTCGATCCCTTGGGATGCCTGGGTCGGTGGCCGCCGTTGACGACGCACGTTCGTCAGGTGGCTGCTCATAGATGTGGAGCACTGGCTACTCAGCTCACCGCCTGCGTGAGCCGGCAAGTACCGCCCCTTCGGCTTCGGCCTTGGGGGAGTGGGAACGACGGTCTCGGGCAGGTGGGGGGTTGGACACGCTGTTGGGTCCTGAGGAAGCGGGCGTTAGCCCGGTGACCTCGGACTGCGGGACCGGTGGCCGCGCTACTCCGTATGGATGGTGCGGCCTCGGTGGGCCCGGTTGTTTTTTGAGAACTGCACAGTGGACGCGAGCATCTCTGGTGAGAGCTCTGAGATTCTGCCTTTCGGGGTGGGGTTGAGGGTTCTCATCTGCGATTTGTTTTGATCGTTTTGTGTGTTCAAGTTTTTAAGGGCATACGGTGGATGCCTTGGCATCAGGAGCCGATGAAGGACGTGGGAGCCTGCGATATGCCTCGGGGAGTCGGCAACCAGACT
>NZ_SMJW01000594.1 GCF_004348335.1 Actinomadura bangladeshensis
CCTGATCGGGAGATGCTGGCCGAGCGGGTGCGCGAGCGGCTCGGGCTGCCGCCGGGCAAGCGCGCCGTCCTGTACGCGCCGACCTGGCGGGACGACAGCTACTACGGCCCCGGCAAGTACCGCCTGGACCTGCGCCTGGATCTGGAGCGGGCGGCGGACGAGCTCGGCGAGGACCATGTGCTGCTGATCAGGCGGCATCCGAATGTGGTCGATACCGTCCCGGAGGTAGCGGACGGCTTCGTGCGGGACGTGTCGGCCTATCCCGACATCGCCGAGCTGTTCCTGGTCTCCGACGTCCTGGTGACCGACTATTCGTCGCTGATGTTCGACTACGCCAACACCGGCCGCCCGATGCTGTTCTTCACCTACGACCTGGAGCACTACCGGGACGAGCTGCGCGGCTTCTACTTCGACTTCACCCGGGAGGCGCCCGGCCCGCTGCTCGGCTCGTCGGACGAGGTCATCGACGCCCTCCGCTCGATCGGCGAGGTCGAACGCGGCTACGCCGCCCCCTACGAGCGGTTCGCCCGGCGCTTTTGCGAGCTGGACGACGGCAAGGCCGCCAGCCGCGTCGTCGACCGCATCCTCCGGTCGGGCTGACCGGGCATGCGGGCACTCCGGCATCCGGCCGT
>NZ_SMJW01000595.1 GCF_004348335.1 Actinomadura bangladeshensis
GGCCCAACCACCTTGTGTGGGGGGAGCGGTCGAAGGTGGGGCCGGCGATTGGGACGAAGTCGTAACAAGGTAGCCGTACCGGAAGGTGCGGCTGGATCACCTCCTTTCTAAGGAGCAACCAGCTGGCCTGTGTGGATCCGCCCCTCCGGGGGTCGGTGCGCAGGTCGGTGGCCACTGTTGGCAGCGAGTGTCTGTCAGGTGGCTGCTCATAGATGTGGAGCACTGGCTACTCAGCTCACCGCCTGTGTGAGCCGGCAAGTACCGCCCCTTCGGCTTCGGTCTTGGGGGAGTGGGAACGACGGTCTCGGGTGGGTGGGGGGTTGGACACGCTGTTGGGTCCTGAGGAAACGGGCGTTAGCCCGGTGACCTCGGACTGCGGGACCAGTCGCCGCATCGCCTGCTTTGGGTGGTGCGGTGCTGGTGGGCCCGGTTGTTTTTTGAGAACTGCACAGTGGACGCGAGCATCTCTGGCGAGAATGCGGTCTTTGGATCGTGTTCTTGTCTGCGATTTGTTTTGATCGTTTTGTGTGTTCAAGTTTTTAAGGGCATACGGTGGATGCCTTGGCATCAGGAGCCGATGAAGGACGTGGGAGCCTGCGATATGCCTCGGGGAGTCGGCAACCAGACT
>NZ_SMJW01000060.1 GCF_004348335.1 Actinomadura bangladeshensis
GGCGGGGGCGGCGCAGCAGCCACAGGTCGGGGCCGCCGGGCGCGAGCGTGATCACGGCGCGCAGCGCGCCCGCGCGCAGCAGGTTGGCGCGGATGCGGCGGCCGGGGCGGCGGCCCGCGACGGCCGACGGCATCAGCACCGCGGCGCGGCCGCCCGGCCGGACGTGCGCGAGGCAGTGCTGGACCCAGGCCAGCTCCGGCTCGCCGCGCGGCGGCAGCCCGTACTCCCAGCGCGGGTCGCCGGCGAGGTCGTCGTGGCCCCAGGCCCGGTCGCCGGACGGCGGGTCGCACACGACGGCGTCGGCGGCCTCGCCCGCGAAGCCGTCGTCGCGGAGGGAGTCGCCCGCGACGACCTCGGCGGGCGCGCCGGCGAGCAGCAGCCTGACCGCGGCGATCCGGGCGGCGGCGGGGTCCGCGTCCTGGCCGAGCGGGCGCCGCGGCCCGGGGGCCGCCAGCAGCAGCGTGCCGAGCCCGCACGCCGGGTCGAGGACGACGTCGCCGTCCCGGCAGGCGAGGCGGGTCATCAGGCCGGCCACGTCCTCGCGGGTGAGGACGAGCCGCCGCGAGTGCGCCCGGACGTAGCGCTCCAGGAGCTGGTCGAAGGCGCCGGCGTGGCCGTGTTCGGCGGCGAGGTCGGCGAGCATGCGGGGAAGGGCGGGGTCGTCCGGTTCCAGCCCGGGCGGCGGCGGCTTCACCGCGTCCGGGTCCGCTCCGGGGCCGCGCAGTTCGAGGAGGCGCAGCCCGGCCCAGCCGACGAGGTCGGCGAGCCCGAAGTCGTCGCCGGACGCGCGGAGCCGCTGCCAGACCCGGTCGCCGAGCGACACCTCGAACGGCTTGCCGTTGCGGCGCAGCCAGTCCTCGACGTCACCGAGGGAGAACAGCGGGCTGGTCGCGGTGCCGCCGACCGGGCGGGGGAAGTCGGCGTGGCGGCGGCGCCAGTTGCTGACGGTCGCGCGCCCGACGCCCGCCAGCCGGGCGATGTCGCCCGCGGTCACGCCGGGGTCGCCGCTCATGCCGTCACCGTACCGGCCCGGCTCAGGCACGGTGGAGGCGGCGGCCGAGCCGGGAGAGGCGTCCCGGGGCCGCGGCCCCGAGCAGCAGCGGGCGCTGGTCGGGCGCCTCCCCGGCGGGGGCGACGTCCGCGACGACGCAGGTGATGTTGTCGTGCCCGCCCGCCTCGTTCGCGAGGCCGATGAGCCGCGCGGCGACGTCCGCCGGGCCGGCCTCCGCCGCCATCGCGGCGCGGATCGCGTCGGCCGGGACGAAGCCGGAGACGCCGTCGGAGCAGAGCAGGTACCGGTCACCGGGCCGGGCGTCGTGCCGGAACAGGTCGGGCTCGCCGCTGCCGCCGCTCTGCAGCGCCCGGACGAGCACCGATCCGCGCGGATGGTTCGCCGCCTCCTCCGGGGTGAGCTGCCCTCCGTCCACGAGCGCCTGGACCATGGTGTGGTCGCGGGTGAGCTGGAAGAGGTCCCCGCCGCGCAGCAGGTAGGCGCGGGAGTCGCCGATGTGCGCCACCGCGAAGCCGCGGCCGTCCCAGGCCATCGCGGTCAGCGTCGTGCCCATGCCCGCGAGGCCGGGGTCCCGGCGGCCGAGGTCGTCGAGCCGCGCGGCCACCTCGGCGACGCCGGCGGCGAGCGCGGCGGCCGGGTCGTCGCCGAGCGGCAGCCCGGCGACGGTCGTGACGGCGGTCCGGCTGGCGACGTCGCCGTGCGGGTGGCCGCCCATCCCGTCGGCGACCGCGAGCAGGCGCGGACCGGCGAACGCGGAGTCCTCGTTCGTCTTCCGCCGCCTGCCGACGTCCGTGCCGGCGGCGAAGCGCAGCATCTGGTGAGCCATGCATTTCATGCAAGCACGCTAAAACTCAATTCACAAGCATTCCTGGTCAGCACCGTGCTTGCAGGAACCCGAGGCGGACGAACCGGGATCGATCGTGCTAGGTTGCACTGAAAACCGTTTTCATTTTCGGGAGTCTCCATGTCCTCTCTGCAGCGTGCCCGCCTGTCCGGCGCGGGTGCCCTCCTCGCCGTCTCGGCTCTGCTGGCGGCCGGGTGCGGGTCGTCGTCCGACACCGGCTCCGGGACGCGGGCGGCACCGGAGGGCGGCACCGTCTCGGTCGTCGCGTCGACCAACGTCTACGGCGACATCGCACGGCAGATCGGCGGCGGCAAGGTGGAGGTGACCTCGTTCATCAGCGACCCCTCGCAGGACCCGCACTCGTTCGAGGCGAGCGCGCGCACCCGGCTCGCGCTGTCGCAGGCCGGCGTCGTCATCGAGAACGGCGGCGGCTACGACGACTTCATGGACACGCTGCTCAAGGGCGCGAACTCGAAGGCGGTGGTGCTGAACGCGGTGGAGGTGTCGGGGAAGACCGCGCCCGCCGGCGAGGAGTTGAACGAGCACGTCTGGTACGACCTGCCGTCCGTCGGGCTGCTGGCCGACCGGATCTCGGCCGCGCTCGCCAAGGCCGCCCCCGCGGACGCGCAGACCTTCACGGCGAACGCCGACGCGTTCAAGGCCAGGCTGAAGACCCTGGAGGGGAAGGTGGCCGCGCTCAAGACCGCGCACGCCGGCGAGGGCGTCGCGATCACCGAGCCCGTCCCCGTCTACCTGCTGGAGGCGGCCGGGCTGGAGAACCGGACGCCGGAGGAGTTCAGCGAGGCGATCGAGGAGGGCGGCGACGTCCCGCCGCGCGTCCTGCGGGACACCCTCGCGCTGGTGAGCGGGAAGAAGGTCGAGGTGCTCGTCTCCAACGCGCAGACGGGCGGCCCGGAGACCGAGCAGATCGAGAAGGCCGCGAAGGAGGGCGGCGTGCCGGTCGTGCCGGTCACCGAGACGCTGCCCGAGGGCACCGACTACGTCTCCTGGATGGACGGCAATATCGCCGCGCTGCAGAAGGCGCTGTCGTGATCGCCCTGCGCGGCGCCGCCCTCTCCTACGGGGAGCGGACCCTGTGGAAGGGCCTCGACCTCGACGTCGCGGCGGGCGAGTTCCTGCTCGTCCTCGGGCACAACGGGTCGGGGAAGACGAGCCTGCTGCGGGTCCTGCTCGGGCTGCAGCGGCTCTCGGCGGGGACGGTCACCGTGAACGGCCGCCCGCCGCGCCGGGGCGCCGGGCTCATCGGCTACGTCCCGCAGCACCGCGCCGTCCCGCCGCACACCCCGCTGCGGGCGCGCGACCTGGTCGGGCTCGGCGTCGACGGGCACCGGTGGGGGCCGCGGCGGCGGTCCCGGGACGCGCGCCGCCGGATCGAGGACGCGCTGCGGGACGTGGGCGCCGCGCCGTACGCCGGCGTCCCCCTCCACCTGCTGTCGGGCGGGGAGCTGCAGCGGGTGCGGGTCGCGCAGGCGCTGGCCGCCGATCCGCGCGTCCTGCTGTGCGACGAGCCGCTCGCTTCGCTGGACGCCGGCCACCAGCGGATCGTCGGCGAGCTGGTCGAGCGGCGGCGGCGCGAGCGGCGCACGGCGGTCGTGTTCGTCACGCACGAGGTCGACCCCGTCCTGCCGTTCGCGGACCGGGTGCTGGATCTCGGCGACCTCGAACCGGGCGGGGCGGCGTGATCTGGCACGAGATCGTCGACTTCGACGACTACGGGGCGCTGCTCGCGCTCGTCCGCAACTCGCTCATCGCGGGTGCCGTGCTCGGCCTCGTCGGCGGGCTCGCCGGGACGTTCGTCATCATGCGCGACCTGCCGTTCGCCGTGCACGGCGTCAGCGAGCTGTCGTTCGCGGGCGCGGCGGGCGCGCTGCTGCTCGGCACCAGCGTGGCGGGCGGCTCGATCGCGGGCGCGCTGGCCGCCGCCGCGCTGATCGGAGTGCTGGGCGCGAAGGCGCGCGACCGCGGTTCGGTCATCGGCGTGCTGATGCCGTTCGGGCTCGGCCTCGGGGTGCTGTTCCTGTCCCTCTACAAGGGCCGGTCGGCGAACAAGTTCGGCCTGCTCACCGGGCAGATCGTCGCCATCGACACGCCGCACCTGTCGTGGCTGCTCGGAACGTCGGCGGTGGTGCTGGTGTGCCTCGCGGTCATGTGGCGGCCGCTGGCGTTCGCGAGCCTCGACCCGGACGTGGCGGCGGCGCGGGGCGTCCCGGTGCGGGCGCTGTCCCTGGTGTTCATGCTGGTGCTCGGGCTCGCGGTCGCGGTGTCGGTGCAGGTCGTGGGCGCGCTGCTGGTGCTCGCGCTGCTCTGCACGCCGGCCGCGGCGGCGGTCCGGGTGACCGCGTCGCCGGTGCTCGCCCCCGTGCTCAGCGCGGTGTTCGCGACCGTGTCGGTGGTGGGCGGGATCCTGCTGTCGATCGGTTCCACCATCCCCGTCAGCCCGTACGTCACGACGATCTCGTTCGTCCTGTACGGGGTGTGCCGCGCGGCCGGGGCGATCCGGGCGAGGCGCGGCCGGACGGCGCGGCGGCGCGCGGCCCGTCCCGGCCCCCGCATGATCTCCTCCACATGATCCCTTGGTGCCCGCACGGTACTGGCCGCCGGGCGGGCACCGCGGCGCGGCGGGCGTTCCGGATATTCCGGATCTCCAGCGGCGAGGTCGTTGCGATTCGCTTACTCCCCCGTGGGCATCGCCGCCGGACGCGAAGGGCATCAACAAGGCTCTTCCGACTTTCTGGGCGATTGGGAGGGACGCGATGTGGGACTTCGCGGGCCGTGACACCGCTATCGACCTGGGCAGCGACACCGTGCGGATGCACGTGCGGGACCGCGGCGTGGTGTGCCGCGAGCCGTCCGTGCTCGCCCGGTCCCGGGAGACCGGGCACATCCTGGCGCTGGGCCTGCCCGCGCAGCAGATGGCCGGGCGCAACCCCGACGTCACGCTCGTCCGGCCGATCCGCGAGGGCGCGCCGACCGAGACCGACGAGGCCGAGTACCTGATGCGGCACCTGGTCCGCCGGCACCACCGGCGCCACTACACGGCCCGCCCCCGGCTCGTCATCACGGTGCCGAGCGGGATGACCTCCGTCCACTACCGGGCCCTGCAGTTCTCCGCCTACCAGGCCGGCGCGCGGCGGCTCACGCTCGTGCCGACGCCCATCGCCGCCGCCATCGGGATGGGGATGACCTCGACCGCGCGGCGCGACATCGCCGTCATCGCCGACATCGGCGCGGACGTCACCGACGTCGGCGTCATCGCGTTCGGCGGCCTCGTCACCTCGCACACCGCGCACGTCGGCGGGTCGGCGCTGGACAAGGCGATCGTCGCGATGGTGCGGCGCGAGCACGGCACGGCGCTGTCGCGGTCCGCGGCCGAGGCCGCCAAGCTGGAGGTCGGGGCGGTGCCGCCGCTCGGCCGCCGGCCGGTGAAGCAGACCGTCGTGACCGGCCGCGACATCGCGACCGGGATGCCGCGCGAGATCGTCCTGACCACGCTGGACGTCGGCCGCGCGATCAGCGCGCCGATCGCCGGGATCGTGGAGGCGATCGGCGCCGGGCTGACCGGCTGCTCGCCCGAGATCTCCGGCGACCTGCTGAGCGTCGGCATCACGCTGACCGGCGGGTGCGCCCGGCTGCCGGGGCTGCAGCGGCTGATCCGCGACCGGACCGGCCTGGAGGCGCGGCTCGGCGACGACACCGGCGACGCGGCCGTGCTCGGCGCCGGGGAGGTGCTGCGCTCCGCCGGCTCGCAGGAGCCGTCCGCACGCAAGTCGGCGCCGCGCCCGCAGGTGCTGACCACCCTGCCGGAGTACTGACCGGGCGCCGCGACCGGGGCCGGGCCGGGGGTTAGACTCCGGGGTCCATGAGCGACGCACCCGGCCTCGACGGCCCCGGAAGCCCGCGCCTGCAGGAGGTCTCGGACGGGATCTTCGCCTACGTGCAGCCGGACGGCACCTGGTGGATCAACAACACCGGCTTCCTCTCCGGGACGCGCGGGGTGGTGAGCGTCGACTCGTGCTCGACCGAGCGCCGCACCCGCGCGTACCTGGAGTCGATCCGGTCGGTGACGGACCGGCCCGTCCGGACCCTGGTCAACACCCACCACCACGGCGACCACACGTTCGGCAACTACCTGTTCGCGGGCGCCACCGTCGTCGGCCACGAGCGGACGCGGGAGGGCGCGCTCGCCTGGGGCAAGCCGTTCGACGAGCCGGTCTGGACGAAGGTGGACTGGGGCGACATCGAGGTCGAGCCGCCGTTCCTCACCTACACCGACGGCGTGACGCTGTGGGTGGACGACCTGCGCTGCGAGGTCCGGCACGTCGGGACGCCGGCGCACACGACGAACGACTCCATCGTGTGGATCCCGGAGCGGCGGGTCCTGTTCTGCGGCGACCTGCTGTTCAACGGCGGCACCCCGTTCCTGATGCAGGGGTCGGTCGCCGGCGCCGTCAGGGTGCTGGAGGAGGTCGTGGCGCCGCTGGGCGCGGAGACGATCGTCCCCGGGCACGGCCCGGTCGGCGGCCCGGAGCTGATCGACCGCGTGCTCGGCTACGCCCGGTTCGTGCAGGCGACGGCCGCCGCGGCCAAGCCGGCCGGGCTGTCGCCGCTGGAGGCGGCGCGCGAGGCCGACCTCGGCCCGTACGCGGAGCTGACCGACGCCGAGCGGCTCGTCGGCAACCTGCACCGCGCCTACGCCGAGCTGGACGGCCTCGAACCGGGCGGCGACATCGACGTGCTCGCCGCCATGGGCGACATGATCACCTTCAACGGCGGCCGCCCGCTCACCTGCCGCGCCTGAGGCGCCGCAGCAGGTGCCGGGGGCGGATCGTCCGCGGCGGGGCGGGGACGTCGTAGCGGTCCGCGCCGCCGCGCACCACCTTCCGCGCCTCCGCCGCGTCCACGCCGGCGAACACCAGCAGGTCGATGGCGGCCAGCCGCAGCGCCGTGGCGGCGTCGCGGCCGGCGGCGGCGCTCTGCAGCTCCTCGTCGCCGGCCCGCTCCGCCAGCACGACGGCGCGGTCGGCGGCCCGCCGGCGGCGGGCGTGGTCGCCCGGGTCGTCGGCCACGTGCCGCACGATCACGGCGAGGTCCAGGACGGCCGGGACGAGGACGCGGCGCTGCCCCCGGCCGGCGGCGAGCGCGGTGCGCGCGACGAGGACGCAGCTCCCGCAGAGCAGGTCGAGCCAGTCCGCGTTCTCCCGCTCCAGGACGGTCACCGCCTGCCGCGACCGCCACACCAGCGAGTACCGGGGGACCGAGGTGCTGGCCGCGCTCATGCGGCCGAGCTCGGCGAGCCGGTCGCGCTGCCCGCGCAGCTCGTCCAGCGCCTCCTCGCGGAGCCCGTCGTCGTCCTCGCGCAGCGCCCGGACGGTGAGGTCGAGGCCGTCGGCCATGCCCGCCAGCGCGGCGGACTCGGCGCGCCGCACCAGCGCGAGCGGCTCGGGGGTGAACAGCAGCTGGGTGAACACGAGCGCGACGCCGGCGCCGACCAGCGCGTCCACCATCCGGAAGGGGCCAGCCTGCCCGCCCGCGGCGGTCACCGTCAGGATCGCGGACGCGGCGGACTGCCCGACCACCAGTGCCGAGTCTGTGACGGCCCTGGCCAGCACGATCGAGCCGAACACCACGAGGGCCAGGGTGCCGTAGCCGCCGCCGAGCGCGAGCAGGGTCAGCTCACCGACGCCGATGCCGAGCAGCACGCCGACGAGCAGCTGCACCGCGTTCACTCCGCGCCGGCCGCGCGCGGTGTTGAGCGCCACGACCGCGGCGATCGGCGCGAAGAACGGGTCGGTGTGCGGGCCGAACGACTTGGCGGTGATCCAGGCGATGGTCGCCGCGGCGGTCTGCTGCACGACCGGCCACGCCCCCTCCCGCAGCCGCCGCCAGGACCGCGCACCGGCCTCACGCGCCCGGAGCCGCCACCGGCTCGGCCTCATTCAGGGACGCTCTGCGGCGGACGCCGCCCGACCCGCTCGATGAGCCGGACCGCCGCGTTGGTCATCACCGGGTCGATGACGCCGAACCGCCGCACGGCGGCCGGCGTGACCCCGGCGACCATGGCCGGTGCGGGCACGGCGCCCATGGCGGTCATCGCGGGCCGGTCGCCGCCGGATCTCGGGCGGGACCTCCTCAGCGGGCCCCCGGTGATCTGGGCACGGAAAAAGCCCTGCATGCGCGCCTCCCCGACGAGACACTACCCAGAGTATCCACTTCGATACGGAGGGCCGGGTCAGCGGAGTTCGGCCGTCGTCAGGAGGCGGATGTGGGCGGCGGCCCAGGCCCGGACGGCGCGGTGCGGGTCGTCGGCGGTGAGCGCCGCGGCGAGTGCGGCGACGGTCCCGGCGGCGGTGCGCAGGCCGTTGGCCTCCAGGTCCTCACCGGCGCGGACGATGCGCCCCCGCAGGCCGGGCGAGGTGCGCAGGAGGCCGCGATGGGCCGCCTCGGCGCAGGCCGCGAGCGCCTCGTCCAGCGCGCGGGACAGCGGGTCGCGGACGTCCGGAGGCGGGGCGTCCAGGGTGGCGGTGCCCTCGCCGGGCGCCAGGTCGGGGAGGACGACGCCGTCGCCGGTCAGGACGGCGAACGGGTCGACGACCAGGCCGCCGCGGTCCCTGCGGACGGCGCCGGTGAGCAGCCGGGGGCCCGCGGCGAGCGCCTCCGCGAGGGCGTCGAGCGCGGCGGGGCGGTGCGGGCTGTAGTCGGCGGACACGACGGCCGTGGTCCCGGCCGCGTCCGCGACCACGGCCTCCAGGCGCTGCGCGCCGGGGTGGTAGCCGATGTCGCGGACGCCGGCGACCTCGACGGCGCGGACCAGTTCCGCCTCGACGCGGGGGCGGACGAGGCGCGGCGGCAGCGCGTCCAGCGCGCGCGCCTCCGCCGCGTAGTCGCGGACGAGCAGCCCGGCGGGCAGCGTCTCCCAGGCGTTGCCGACCGGTGTGACCGTGGTCTTCGCGATCCGCCCCGCGGCGACGCGGACGACCCGGCCGGCGCTGCGGGCGGCGCTCTCCGACACGACGTTCGCCGCCGCGAGCGACCGCAGCGGGGTGCCGAGGACGCGGCGTCCGGCCAGGTCGGCGCCGGTGAGGCGGCCCCCGTCCGGGACGTCGAAGCGGCGTTTCAGCGCGAGCACCACGCCGGTGGCGGTGTGCGCGAGGTAGATGTCGGCGGTGCGGATCGCGGCGGTGCCGGCGACGCGGCAGCCGAGGGCGGCGAGGCGGACGCGGCGCAGCGGCGTCTCCGCCCGCTCGTCGGTGCCGAGCACCTGGGAGCGGTCCGGCCCCCGGGCGGCGCGGTGCCGGGCGTGGACCTCGGCGAGGAGTTCCGCGGTGCGCGCGGGGTCGTGGTCGGCGCGGCGCTCGTGGTGGGCGGCGAGCTGGGCGGCCAGGTCGCCGAGGGCCGCGGCGGGCCAGTGCATGCCGTGCCCGGCGAGGTCGGCGGCGGCGCGCCCGATCGCGGTGGCCAGGACCGGGCCGGTGTGCACGACGCCCTCCAGGAGGACCTGGCCGGCGAGGTCGAGGGCGGTGCCGAGGGACGGGCCGAGAGCCGGGCCGGAGCCGTCGCGGGACTCCCCCGGCGCGCCGCCGCCCACGTCCAGGCGGACCTCGGCGCCGGTGAGGCCGCGCTCGTCGGCGGCGCGGAACGCCCAGACGGCGAGGACGGTGACCTCGCCGCGCACCGCCGCGACGGCGTCGGTGTGGACGTAGCCGAGCTCGTCCGGCACCAGGAACCGGACGGTGCAGGCCGGCAGTTCGACGTGGGCCACCGGGTCCTGCGGGGTGGGGCGGCGGAGCGTCGCGGAGTAGCCGGCGCGGAAGGTGCGGCGCGCGGCGGTGAGGGCCCGCTGCCCGAGGACGCGGGCGAGCGCGTCGTCGTCGAACGCCCCCGGCGACCAGGCCGCGTCCGGCGCGGCGTCGGGTCCGGCGACTGGTTCATCGTCGAGGGCGGGGGCGGCGGTGCGCTGGTAGGCGAGGACGAGGCAGATCCGGTGGCGGCACATGCCGGTCGCGGCGCAGGAGCAGGTCGCGGCCTCCAGCCCGGCACCGGCCGGCAGGGAGGTCTCGGTGCCATCGGGGAAGGTGCCGGCGATGCCGCCGTCCGGGGCGGCGGTGATCTCGGGGCCGTGGCCGGCGTCGAGGTCCTTCGCGGCGCGCTTCACGAGCCCGCGGTTGGCCAGGGCGGCGAGCGCGTCCGGGGTGAGGGAGAGCAGGTCCGCGCGGGTCGCGGGGCCGGTCACCGGGCGATCCGTTCGGCGACGAACTCGGCGAGGTGGCCGGGGGTCATGGCGCCGACGTGGGCGCCCTCGTCGGCGAGGCGCCCCGCCGTCACCCGGTCGTAGTCGGGGTTCGCCTGCTCGTCGAGCGCGGCGAGCCCGAGCACCTGCGTCCCCTGCCGGACGAGCCCGCGGACCTCCCGGACGAGCCGCGCGGGGTCCCCGCCTTCGTAGAAGTCGGTGACGACGGCGACGATCGCCCGCCGCGGGTTCTCCACCAGCCGGGCGCCGTAGCCGACGGCCCGCGCGATGTCGGTGCCGCCGCCGAGCTGGACCTTCATCAGCAGCTCGGCCGGGTCGGTGACGTCGGAGGTCAGGTCGACCACGGAGGTGTCGAACGCGACCAGGTGCGTCTTCAGGCCGGGCAGCCCCCACAGGCACGCGGCGGTGACGGCGGAGTGGACGACCGATCCGGCCATGGAGCCGGACTGGTCGACGAGCAGGATCAGCTGCCACTGCTCGATGTGCCGCCGCGTCCGGGACACGAACCGGGGATGCTCGATGTAGAGGCGGCGCTCGTCCGGCCGGTAATGCGCGAGGTTCGCGCGGATCGTCCCGTGGAAGTCGAAGTTGCGGGAGTTCGCGATGCGGCTCGGGCGCCGCGACCGGGTGCCGTGGAACGACCGCCGGACCTCGGTGGCGAGCCGCTCCACCAGCTGCCGGACGACGGCCTCCACGATCCGCCGGGCGAGCGCGAGGACCTCGGGGTTCATCAGGTGCTTGGTGCGCAGGACGGCGCGCAGCAGCGTCTCGTCGGGTTCGATGCGCTCCAGCACGGCCGGGTCGGTGACGATCTCGTGGATCTCGTAGCGTTCGACGGCGTCGCGTTCGAGCCGCTCGATCGTCTCCCTCGGGAAGAGCCGGTGCACGGCGTCCAGCCAGTCGACGGTGGTGAGCTGCGACGGCCCGTCCCCGCCGGTGCGGCCGCCGGCGGGTTCGGCCGTGCCGCCGCGCCGGACGCCGCGCCTGCCGAGGCCGGGGTCGCGCCCGTAGAGCCAGTCGAGGGCCGCGTCCCGTTCGGCGCCCTCCCCGGAGGGCGGCCCGAGGCACGACCGCGCCGGGGCGCCGAGGACGAGCCGCCAGCGTTCCAGCTCGGGCGGGATCATGACTCCCCTTCCTCTCCCTGTGGGGGGACGACCTCCCACACACCCCGCCTCGCTTCGCTCGATTCGAGGTGGGCCGCGGTGAGGGCCCGGTCGACACGTTCCTCCAGGGCGCGGGCCTCGGCGATGAGCAGCGGCGCGGCCGGTGCGCGGAGCAGGGCGCGGGCGGAGCCGCGCACCCCGTGCCCGTCGACGCCGTGCCGGTCCAGCAGCCCCTCGGCGATCGTCTCGCGCTCGCGCGGCGGGAAGAACTCGAACGCCTGCCGCAGCGCGGGCAGCGCCACGAGGAAGTCGGCGTCGGTGAGGTCGCGGATCAGCTCGTCCAGGACGCCGAGGACGGCGGCGTCCGCGTCGAGGACCTCCTGCCGGGCCAGCGCGAACAGCCCGGCGAGCCAGTCGCCGAACGTGCTCGCGCCGCTCGCGCCCCGCACGGCGCGGGCCGGGTCGGCGGTGTCGCCGAGCGCCCGCCCGAGCCCGAACGCGGCTCCGCGCAGGTCGGGCGGGACGTCGGTCCGGGCGGCGACGCGGCGGGCGACGCCGAGCGCCGCGTGACGGTCCAGGCCCAGCGGCCCGGCGGCGTGCAGCAGCGCGTCGCGGGCCGCGGCGAGGGCGCGCAGCCGGTCGAGGTCGGCGGGGGCGGGCCCGCCGCGCACCCCTTCGACGAGCCACAGGATCCGGGTGACGCACTCGCGCACGACCGTCCCGAACAGCGGGCTGCCGGCCGTGCCGAGGACGCGGTCGTGCCGCCACAGCCCGAGGACGGCGCCGAGCGCGGCACCGAGCGCGGCGATGTCGGACGAGCCCGCGACCCCGGCGGCGATCGCCGCGGCGATCCGGTCGGACCGGTCCGCGCAGCCGCACAGCGCGGCGTCGAACAGCACGTCCGCGAGCCGCCGCATGTCGGTGCCGGCGTCGTTCACGCGCTCGTCCAGCACGGCGGCCGCCGCGGCCGCCGGCGTCGGCCCGTGCGCGCCGGCCTCGATGAGCGCGGAGCGGCGGACCCCGGAGGGGTCGGCGGTGTCCAGCACCCAGCGCTCCTCCAGCACCGGGTCGGCGCCGGACGCCGGGCCGGACTCGCGGACGGCGCCGGGGATCCGCAGGACGCGCAGCCGGTGCAGCGCGCGGCTGCGCTCCAGGCCGCGCGGCGTCGCGAGCTCGAGGACGACCGGCCCGTCCCGGTCGAGGCCGAGGCGTTCGAGCTCGGCGGCCGCGTCGTGGACGAGCGGCGGCGCCGGCGTGTCGCGGTGCAGGCGGCCGACGCGGTCGCCGCTCAGCGCGGCGACCATCTCGACGACGGCCGGGTGGGCGCCGGGGGCGAGGGGGCCCCGCGACGTCCACGGCAGCCGCTGGTCGAGGTCGTCGTTCACCAGCGCGGACACCAGCCCGTCCAGCAGGTCGGTGCGGGCGGGGGCGCGGTGGCCGCGCAGCCGGGTGAGGCCCTCAGTGAGGGTGCGGGCGGCGATCAGGTCGGCGGTCGACACGACCTGCCGGCGCTTGCGCAGCCGCGCCGCGACGGTCTCGATGAGCGCGCCGGCCGCCGCGTCGGGGCCGTCCTCCCAGAGCCGCTGGTAGTACTCGGGGGACGGCATGCCCGACTGGTAGCCGGTGAACGCGTCCAGGCGCCGGAACGAGTACGGGACGAGGAAGCCGCCGCCGGCCGCGCCCTCGGGCGGCTCCGGCACGCCGGGCCAGTCCGTGCCGCCGGCCGCGGTGAGCGCTTCGAGGGCGGGCTTGTGGAATCCGCCGGTCACCACGACGACGGGGCGGTCGCCGGCGTCGGCCTCGGCCGCCCGTGTCCACGCCGCCATGTAGGACTCGCGGGCCGTGTCGTCCGCACCGGCCTCCGCTTCGCCCCGCAGCAGCGCGAAGTACGCGTCGAGCCGCTCGGCCGCGCCGTCCGGGTCGGTCTCGAAGAGGTGGTCCCACAGGACGTCGGTGTTGTCGACGGCGAACTCCCGGCACAGGCGCTCGGTGACCTCGGCGTAGCGGCGCTCGGCGTCGGCGTACCGGTTGCTCCGGCTCGCGACCGCGGGGTGCCAGGCGGGCAGGTCGATGAACCGCAGCTCGGCGCCGGCCGCGCGCCCCTCGTTGAGCGCGACCCATTCCGGCGAGTAGCCGCAGAACGGCGTCCAGGAGGCGTGCACGCGGTCGGCGTCCCGGTAGTAGCTGAAGATCGCGATGGGCGGGGTGTGGCCGAGGAGCAGCTCGTCCATCCGGGCGCCGAAGTCCGCGGGCCCCTCGACCAGGACGTAGGCGGGCCGCAGCCGCCGGATCGCGTCCCGGACGAGCCGCGCGCAGGCGGGGCTGTGGTGCCGGACACCGATGAACGTGACCGCCATCAGCCGGGCAGCAGGTGCCGGGCGGCGTGCAGCGCCCGCCACTGCTCGCCGTCGCGCCGGGACGCCTGCTGCTCCAGGTAGCGGCGCAGCCGGGCGAGGTCGTCGGGGCTGTCCTTGGCGGCGGTGCCGGCGAGGCACTCGACGATGTCGGCGGCGCCGCCCGGCTCGCCGCGCAGGAACCAGCCCCGCACCCCGACCTGGTGCGCGACCGACACCGCCTCGGCCGTGCTCATCACCGCCGACAGCCGGTCCATGGCCCGGCCGTCCTCGGTGGCCGCGTTGCGCAGCTCCCGGAACGCGGTGACCAGCACCTCGAGGACGTCCCGGCGCGGCGGGGCCTGCACGCCGCTGCGCTCCAGCAGCCGCCGCGCCTCCTGCTCGACCAGGTCGAGCTCGGTGCCGAAGTCGGCGATCGGGAACACGGTCTCGAAGTTGAACCGCCGCTTGAGCGCCGCGCTCATCTCGTTGACGCCGCGGTCGCGGGTGTTCGCGGTCGCGATGACGTTGAACCCGTCCCGCGCGAACACCATCGACTCCTCTCCCGCGAGCTCGGGGATGGCGAGGACGCGGTCGGACAGCGGCGAGAGCAGCGAGTCCTGCACCTCCAGCGGGCAGCGGGTGATCTCCTCGAACCGGACGACGCGGCCCTCGGCCATCCCGGTGAGCAGCGGCGCCGGCACGAGCGAGCGGGTGGACGGCCCCTCCGCGACCAGCAGCGCGTAGTTCCACGAGTACTTGATCTGGTCCTCGGTGGTGGCGGCGCCGCCCTGGATCGTCAGCGTGGACGTCCCGCTGACGGCCGCCGCGATCAGCTCCGACAGCAGCGACTTCGCCGTCCCCGGCTCCCCGACGAGCATCAGCCCGCGGCTCGTGGCGAGGGTGACGAGCGCCCGGTCGATGAGCGCGGTGTCGCCGACGAACTTGCGCGTCACGCCGAGGGCCTCGTCCCCGACGATGAACCGGCGCGCCGCCGTGAGGCTCAGCGCCCAGCCCGGCGGGCGCGGCCCGGAGTCGTCCTCCCCGAGCCGGCGGAGCTCCCCGGCGAACCGGACCTCGGCCGGGGGCCGCTGGCGGCCGGTGGTGTCGGGCGGGGTGTCCTCGGCGTGACGGTGGTCTTTCACGCGCCCAACGGTAGAGGAGCGGACGGACAGATCCGTAGGATCCTGGACATGATCGACGCGACGTGGCGGAGCGGCGATGTCGTCCTCGATCTGTACGAGGTGCTCGACGTGGTCGCCACGGGAGGCATGGGCCTGGTCTACCGGGTGCGGCACCGGGGCTGGGACGCCGAGCTGGCCGTGAAGGTGCCGCGGCCCGAGCTGGTCGGGTCCGAGCGGGCGCTGCGGGAGTTCGAGGCGGAGGCGGAGACGTGGGTCGGGCTCGGCCCGCATCCGCACATCGTGAACTGCGCGTACGTGCGCCGGCTCGGGACGCTGCCCGGCGTGTTCGCCGAATGGGTCGCCGGCGGCAGCCTCGCCGACGCGATCGCGGACGGGCGGCTGCGCGGCCCGGATCCGCGCCGCACGGCGGGACGGTTCATCGACGTCGCGATCCAGTTCGCCTGGGGGCTGGACCACGCGCACCGGCACGGGCTCGTCCACCAGGACGTCAAGCCCGCCAACGTGATGCTCACCCCGGACGGGACGGTGAAGGTCACCGACTTCGGGCTGGCCAAGGCGCGGATCCGCGCGGGCGAGGACGGGATCCCGCGCCCGGACGCCGACCCGGCCGTCAGCCTGGCCGGGCTGACCCCGGCGTACTGCTCCCCCGAGCAGGCGCGGGCGGCGGCGGACGGCCGCAGCACGCTGACCCGCGCGACGGACGTGTGGTCGTGGGCGCTCAGCGTGCTGTCGATGTTCACCGGCGGCCCGCCGGCGCGGTCGGGCGCGGCGGGCGGGCGCGCGTTCGAGGAGTTCGCGGCGCGGGCGCCGGGGGCGCTGCCGCCCGGTCTGGCGGCGGTGCTCCGCGCGTGCCTCCGGCCGGAGCCCTCGTCCCGCCCGGACCGGATGGACGAACCGGCCGAGCGGCTCGCCACCGTCTACGCGCAGGTCACCGGCGAGACCTATCCGCGGGGCCGGCCCGCCGCCGCGACGCTGCTGGCGGACGGGCTGTCGAACCAGGCGCTGTCCATGCTCGACCTCGGGCATCCCGACGCGGCCGAGGCGCTGTGGGAGCGGGCGCTGCGGGCGGATCCGCACCATCCGCACGCCGTCTTCAACCGCGGCCTGCACCTGTGGCGCGCGGGACGGATCACGGACGCGCAGCTGATCGGCGAGCTGGAGCAGGTCCGCGCGACGCACCCGGACGACTGGACCGGCGATCACCTGCTCGGCCTCGTCCACCTGGAGCGCGGCGACGCGGCCGCGGCGGCGGCGCTGCTGGAGGCGGCCGCCGGGCGGGCGGCGGGCGCTCCCGAACCGGCCGCCGCGCTGGAACGCGCGCGGCGGCTGCCCGTCCCGCCGCCGCCCGTCGTCCTGCGGGGGCACACCGACTCGGTCGTCGCCGTCGCCCTGGGGGCGGGCGCCGGGCCGGCGGTCAGCGGCGGGCGGGACGACGCGAACCCGCCGCGTCCCGGCTCCGAAGGCGGCACCGTGCGGGTCTGGGACCTGGCGGCCGGGCGCTGCCTGCACGCGCTTCCCGCGCATTCCGCCGGGCTCGCGGGCGGGGTGCGGGCGGTTGCGCTGAGCCCGTGCGGACGGTTCCTGGCCTCCGCCGGCGCGGACCGGGCCGTGCTCGTCTGGGACGCCGCCGCCGGACGCCTCCTGCACCGGCTCGACGAGCACGCCGGCCGCGTCGACTCGCTCGCGTTCGCCCCGGACGGCTCCCTGCTGGTGTCGGCCACGGAGAACGGAAGGGTCCGGCTCTGGGACACCGGCGGCGGGCAGTGCGTCCGCACGCTGCAGAAGGAGCAGGACCTCGCGCCCCGCCTCGGCGGAGCCGTCGCGATGACCGGCGACGGCCATGTCGTCAGGTGGGAGCCCACCACCATGCGCCTGCGGGTGTGGAACGCGGCGAAGGGCATGCTCGTCCGGACGATGCCGATGCCGCGCGCCCAGGTCGTGCTCGGCACGACGGGACGTGTCGCGCTCGCCGTGACCGGGACGGAGCTGCGCGTCTGGGACGCCGTCGCGGGCGAACCCCTGCGGACCGTGGAACTCCCAGTGAAGCGCGACTCACGGTTCGCGGTCAGCGGCGACGGCGCGCGGGCGCTGTCGATCGACCCGGACGGCGTGCAGCTGTGGGACCTGGAGGAAGGACGGTGCCTGCGCACACTGCCGGCCGGCGGTGGTCACGGCGGGGCGCTGATGCTGAGCGACGACGGGCGCCGCGCCGTCACCGCGGCGGGGGGACCGACCGTCCTGGCGTGGCGGCTCGCGGACGCCGGACCGCGCTCGCCGTGGAGCCACGCCCGCCCCCGCACGGCGGCGGACCTCGCCCGCGAGGCCGACACGGCCGGCCTCGCGCTGGCCAGGGCCCGGCGGCTCGCGGACGGCGGGCACTGGGCGCCGGCCGCCGCGGAACTGCGCGCCGCCCGCAACGTCCCCGGCCACGAGCGCAGCCGCGACCTGCTCGACCTGTGGCGCGAGGCCGGGCGGCACGGCCGCCGGACGGCGCCGCTCGGCGCGTGGCGGGCGCGGGAGCTACCGGGCACCGGGGGCCGGGCCGTGAGCAGCAGCGTCCTGAGCAGCGGCGGCGTCCTCGCCCTGGCGTTCGGCGGCTGGCCGGTCGTGTGGCTCGTGGACGCGGCGTCCGGCGACTTCCTGCACACGCTGCAGGCGGGCGGCACGTCGGTCGACCGCATCGCGTTCACCCCCGACGGGCGCCGGCTGCTGACCGGAGCGAGTGACGGGAAGGTCCGGGTGTGGGACGTGGCGTCCGGTGAATGCGTCCGCGTCCTCTCCGGGCACCGGACCGCGGTCTGCGGGCTGGCGGTGAGCCCCGACGGGCGCCTCGCCGCCGCGGGCGGAGAGGACGGCACCGTCCGCGTCTGGGACCTCGCCAAGGGGAAGCGCAAGCACGTACTCAAGGGACACAGCGGGATGGTCCTCTCGCTCCACTTCGGCCCTGCCGCCGAGACCCTCCTGGTGGGCGACCTGCACCGCGTCGTGACGCTCTGGCGCCTGGACGAGCACCGTCCGCACGTCCTGCCGGGCCGGCCGCCGGCGGCCATGAGCGCGGACGGCCGCACGGTGGTGTCCTGCGGCCACACGGTCGGCACCCTCTGGACGGCGGACGGGACGACCGGTGAAGCCACCGGTTACATCCGCGGCCCGTCGGAGAACCTCGCCTCGATCCACCTGGACGCGGACGCCGGCATCGCCGCCACCATCGGCCCCGACCGGAACCTGCGCGTCTGGGATATGCGGGCCGAGCGCCTCCTGCACGCCCCGCCGGAGCCGGTCACCTGCCTGGTGCGCCGGGACGGGTTCGCGGTCACCGGCGGCCCCGACGGGACGCTGCGCGTCTGGGACCTCCCGGCCGGGCGCTGCCTCCACACCGTCAAGGCCCACCCCGCCGCCGTGGAGTGGGTCGGGCTCGGCGCCGACGCCCACCTCGCGGTGACCCGCGACCGGGACCACGTGCTGCGGGCCTGGGAGCTCGACTGGGACTACACGTTCGACGACGGACACGACGGATAAGGACGGTCACCATGATCCTCAGCTGTGCGGGCTGGGCGTGCACGCGGCTCATCTCGGTGTCGAAGGTGCCCGGCGGCAACCCCGTGGCGCGCGACGACCCCGAGGGCTTCGCCATCGAGTTCATGATCTGCGGGGACTGCGGCGCGAACTTCTGCGACCGCTGCCACGCCCCGGGATCGCGGTTCCGCGCGCCCCGCTGCGCGTCCTGCGGCGGGAGGCTCGTGCCCGGCACGAGGCTGGAGCAGGTCCGCGGGCGTCCCCGTCCCGCCGAGGCCGACCACCACCGGAAGGGCGTCGAACTGGTCGAGTCCGGGCGCCCCGAGGAGGCCCTGCGCGAGTTCGACGCGGCGCTCCGGCTCCGTCCCGGGTACGCGGCGGCCCACCATTGGCGCGGCGGCGCGCTCGTCCTGCTGCGGCGGGACGCCGAGGCCCTGGCCGCGTTCGAGGAGGCGCTCCGCCGCAACCCGTCCGATGTGGCGTCGCTCTACGAGAAGGCCGGCGCGCTGTCCCGCATGGAGCGCACGGACGAGGCCCTCGCCGCGTACGACCAGGCGATCGCCCTGCGTCCCGGCTATCCGGCGCCGCAGCTCAGCAGGGCCGCGATCCTCCTGAACTCGGGCCGCGACGCGGACGCGCTGGCGGCCGCCGACCACCTCATCCGCCTCATCGCCGCCGGGCGGGCCGTCGGCGCCGGCGCCTACGACGCGTCCACCGCGCACAGCATCAAGGGCGCCGCGCTCATCAAGCTCGGCCGCTACGAGGAGGCGCTCCCCGCCGTCGACTACGCCATCGACAACGGCCCCGACTCCTGGAACGACCACTACAACAAGTCCTACGCCCTCGAACGCCTGGGCCGCCTGGAGGAATCGGAGATCGCACGCGGGATCGCCGACTCCCTCCGCGGGCCCTGACCCGGCCACGCGGGTCGCCGGGTTTCACGGTTCGGGCAGGGTGAGGATCTCGGGCCCGTCGGGGGTGATGGCGATCGTGTGCTCGCTGTGGGCCGTCCGGCAGCCCGTCGCGCTGCGGAGCGTCCAGCCGTCGGCGTCGGTGACGAGGTCGTCGGTGTCGGCCATGATCCAGGGCTCCAGGGCCAGCAGCAGGCCGGGGCGCAGCTTGTACCCGCGGCCGGGCCTGCCGTTGTTCGAGACGTGCGGGTCCTGGTGCATCGTCGACCCGACGCCGTGGCCGCCGAACTGGGTGTTGATCGGGTACCCCGCCTCGCGCAGGACCGAGCCGATGGCGTGGGAGATGTCGCCGACGCGGGCGCCCGGCCGGGCGGCGGCGATCCCGGCCTGGAGGGCGCGTTCGGTCGCACTGATCATCGCGAGGCTCTCGGCGGGCCGCGCGTCGCCCACGATGAAGCTGATGGCCGAGTCGGCGACGATCCCGCCTTTGGAGACGGCCAGGTCGAGGGACAGCAGGTCGCCGTCGGCGAGGGTGTAGTCGTAGGGCCGTCCGTGGAGCACGGCGTCGTTGACGGACGTGCAGATGTAGTGGCCGAACGGCCCGCGCCCGAAGGACGGCGCGTAGTCGACGTAGCAGGACTCCGCGCCGGCTTCGACGATCATGGCCTTGGTCCACCGGTCGATGTCCCGCAGGTTCGTGCCGACCCCGGTACGGCTCTTGAGCGTCCGCAGGATGCCGGCGACGAGCGCGCCCGCGTCCCTCGCGCGGGGCAGGTCGGTGGCGTTCAGGATCTCGATCATGTACGGCCTTCCACAGCTGACCAATAACTATCCCGGCCATGGTATCCCGGTATTAGAATCGGCGGCATGGTCAGGTTGCCGCTCACTCCCGCGGAGGTCGAGCGCGGGCAGCGCCTCGGCGCCGTGCTGCGCCGCGCCAGGGGCGAACGCTCGATGCTCGACACCGCGCTGGACGCCGGCGTCTCGCCGGAGACCCTCCGGAAGATCGAGTCCGGCCGCGTCGCCACCCCGGCCTTCCCGACGATCGCGGCGATCGCCGGGGTCCTCGGCCTCTCACTCGACGCGGTATGGGCCGAGATCAACCGGGCCGAGCGCGATGCCGCCCCGGGCGGCGCGGGTACGCGGGTGGCCTCGTAGCGGGGAGGCGCGGATGGAGATCGGGGACGGGACGCTCGCGGTGGGCGCCGGGCGGCCGGCGGCGGAGAATTTCGCGCCGGGACTGCCGGGGCCGGTGTTCGCGGCGCATTACCACCTGGCCGGCGAGGCGAGCGGGCCTTTCACGTATGGGCGCGACTCCAATCCGACGTGGACGCTCCTTGAGCGGGCGATCGGGGAACTGGAGGGCGGGGCCGAGGTCGTTTCGTTCTCCTCCGGAATGGCGGCGGTGGCGGCCGTTCTGCTGTCGCAGGTGACGTCCGGTGACGTGGTCGTCCTGCCCGATGACTGCTACCAGGTGACGCGGTCCTTGAAAGGGCGGCTGGAATCGTACGGGGCGGTGGTGCGCATGGCGCCCACCGCCGGAGACGCGCAGATCGGAGCCCTGGACGGGGCTCGCCTGGTCTGGATCGAGTCGCCGTCCAATCCGGGCCTGGACGTGTGCGACATCGCACGGGTCGCCGAGGCCGCCCATGCGGCGGGGGCGCTGGTGGCGGTCGACAATACCCTCGCCACGCCCCTGGGGCAGCGGCCCTTGGAATTGGGCGCCGACTTCTCGGTCGCGAGCGACACCAAGGCGCTGACCGGGCACGGAGACCTGCTGCTCGGGCATGTCGCGACCCGCGATCCCGCATTGGCGGACGGGATCCGGCTGTGGCGCAAGACCGTGGGCGCCGTTCCCGGGCCGATGGAGGCGTGGCTCGCCCACCGGTCGCTGGCCACGCTGCAATTGCGGCTGGACCGGCAGGCCGCCAACGCGATGGCTTTGGCGGAGGCGCTGCGGGGGCGGGTTCCGGGGCTCAGGTATCCGGGGCTGCCGGACGATCCGGGGCACGAGGCCGCGGTCCGGCAGATGCGCCGGTTCGGGTGCGTCGTCTCGTTCACGCTGCCGGACGAAGAGGCCGCCGAGACATTCCTCGGATCGCTGCGGCTCGTCATGCAGGCCACCAGTTTCGGCAGCGTGCACAGTTCGGCGGAACGGCGCGGACGGTGGGGCGGCGACGCCGTCGAACCCGGCTTCATCCGTTTCTCCGTCGGTATCGAGGACACCGCGGATCTCGTCGCGGACGTCCTCCAGGCCCTGGAGAAAACCGCGTGATTCGCGGAGGCGGGCCGTTGTAGCGTGGCCCGCCATGAGCGACGCGCGGGCACTTCTGGAAAGCGGCGACATCGCCGGGCTGATCCGGCATCTGCGGTCCAACGCCGACGGCATGGAACTGCGCGAGATCGCGCGGCTCATGGAGGGCGCGGCCGAACTGTCGGGATTCGACGACCTGCGGGACGCGGCGCGGGCGATGGCCCGCGCGCAGGAGCCGCAGCAGCTCTTCGACTTCGGCTACGCGTGCATCGAGCGCGGTGTCCCCTTCCTCGCGATCCCCCCGCTGCGGCGCGCGGTGGAGCTGATGCCGGACGAGCCCGTGCTGGTCATGGAGCTCGTTTCCGCGCTGGAGCGGGAGAACCGCCACGCCGAGGCGGTCGCGGTCCTGGAGCCGCGGGTGGATTCGCTCGGTCCGTGGCCCGCGCGCTACCTGCTCGCCTACAACGCGCTGTTCTCCGGGGACGTCGGCCGGGCCGGGCGGGAGGCGGGCCGGCTGCCCGCGCCCGAGGGCGCGGACGAGCAGTGGCTGCCCGCCCGCGACCGCCTCGCCCGGATGATCGCGCGGGCGGTCGCGGTGCGGGCCGTCGCCCCGCTGGACGCGCGCGACCTGCGCGGCTGGCATTTCGCGCTCACCGGCGGGTTCCTCGCCACGATCTCGCCGTACGGGTTCGAGGACGGCATGACGGGCCGGTTCGCCTACATGTCCGACGGTTTCCCGATGTGCCGGCGGAGCCTCGACCGGCTGCGGCTGGTCCTGGACGCGGCGGGGCGGCGGCCGGCGTCGGTCGGGCTGCTCCCCGACCGGTCGAGCACGATCCTCGGGCTGGCGGCGGCGCGGCTGCTCGGCCTGCCCGCCGAGCCGTTCGCGCCCGGCCGCCCCGATGTGCTCGTCGTCGCCTACGACCTGAACGAGACCGAGGCGGAGGGGCTGCGCGAGCGGGCCGAGGGGCAGGTGCTCTTCGAGCACGCGTCCTGCTGGACCGACCCGCCCGTGGTCAGCGCCGATGTCACCGGGTTCCTGCACCAGATCGTGAAGTCGCCGTGGGGCGAGCAGTTGCGCATCACGCCCGAAGGTCGGGCCGAGACCATGCCGCCGGACGAGCGTCCCGTGGAGGAACTGGCCGCCGAGATCGTCCGGGCGGCCCCGGAGGCGGTCGAGGACGACGGCGCGCCGCCGGACCCCGACGAGGTGCTCGCCGGGATGGTCCGCGCCGTCCGCGGCCACTGGCTCACCGGGCCGAGGGACGCGGTGCGCGACCCCGGCCCGGTGCGCAGCAGCCGCTTCGCCTAGTTCGCCGGGGAGGCCGTCAGGGCCGTCAGGTCGGCGAGGAGTTCGGAGACGAGGACCGGGTCGAGGTCCGCGAAGCCGTTCTCGATGACGCGGGACGGCTCGTAGCCGCCCGCGCGCTTCCCGATCCAGACGTGCTCGATCCTCTGCTCGGGGTTGAGGTCGGTGTAGCCGACCGCGATGCCGGGCCTCAGGTCGAGCACCACGGCCACGTCCGGGGCGAGCGTCCAGGACATCCAGTGCTCGATGCCGTTGTCCTGCGGCGCGCCCCGGCTCCACGCGGTCCGGGTGAGGCCGAGGAGCCTGCCGGTCGGGACGGTCAGGCCCTCGAACCGGGCCAGCCGGCCGTCCGCACCCTCCCCGTCGGCGAGGGTGTGGACGGGCCGCCCGAGCTGCGGGAACGGCTGCAGGATCTCGTAGTCGCCGAACACCTCCGACCACGCGTCCAGGGTCTCCCCCAGCTCCAGCGGGTGCGCGATCTGGACCGCCGCCGACTCCGGCAGCTCCACCGCGTCGTCGTTCAGGTCGGCGAACGTCAGGTCCTCGGCGACGCGGAAGGCCCGGTCGCCGCCCAGCCAGACCAGGCGCCGCGCGAGGTGGCGCATCAGCGGATGGCCGACGACGTACTCGCCGAACTCGGCGGTCGTCCACTTCCGGCCCATGACCATGGCCGTCTCCAGCCGGGCGACCTGGACGGACGCCACGGCCCGCAGCTCCTTCTTCAGCTCCGCGAACCGCTGGTAGGCGGCGGGCGCCAAGTCGGGGTCGTCCTTGGCGCCCGGCTTGGGCAGCGACGTGCGGGCTTTGCCGGTGTCGTCCGCGACGGCGGGCCTGAGCTGCTCGTCGAAGCCGACGGTGAACCGGCGCGGCCCGTAGTCGAGGGTGAGGACGCCGCCGTCGTCCAGGCCGAAGCTCGGGACGAGGCGGTCGGCGAGCTGGTCAGGGGTCAGGCCGCGCCGCTCGGCCGCGGACGCCAGCCGGCGCCGCGCCTCCTCCCTCAGCCCCTTGTACTTCACCTTCTGCGCGATGCCGTCGAGCTGCGTGAGGGCGGCGTCGCCGCCGATCTCGACGAGGACGCCGAGCCCCTGCACCGCGCGCCCGTGCCCGCCGGGCTGCCCCGGCCACTTCTTGATGTGCGGGGTGAGGCGGCGGACGATCGCGTCGTCGCCGAACCGCCCGAGCATGGACAGCACGAACCCGCTGCGGCCGGGGAAGCGGGCCGCCTCCCACGCCTCGAACAGCGCCCATGAGAACGCGGCGAGCGACTCCGGCCCGCACACCTCGGCGGCGCCGTCCACGACCGGGGCGACGTCGATGCCCCGGCTGTCCGGCACCGTCATGGCGAGCAGCAGGTTGCGGACCGCGTCCGGCGGCAGTTCCCCGCCGTCCGTCAGGGCCGGCCGGGGCAGTGCGTCCAGGTCCAGCCATTTCGGGAGCGGCGGGGGCTTGTACGGCGGGTCGGCGAGGGGGGCCGCCGGTGCGGCGGCGAGGAGGGCCGCGATCGCGTCCGCGGCCTCGTCACCGTGGACGCGGGCGGCCCCGGTGACGTCCCCCTCGATGGTCCGCAGCGCCGCCGCCGCGTTGCGTCGCGGGCCGACGCGTTTGCCGAGCGCGTCCGGCACCAGGTACGGGACGGCGGCGAGGCCGTGCCGCGCGAACCACTCGCGGGCGAGGCGCCGCGCCGACTTCAGCCGGTACAGCCAGTCCGCGTGCAGGCGGGCGACGTCGGCGGACAGGAACGGCAGCAGGATCGGCCCCGTCCCGAACGGGTTCTGCCTGGCCAGCCGGAGCGACACGTCCCACGCGTCGGTCTCGAAGCGCGCGACGATCGAGCGGAGCGAGTGGGCGAAGTCCCAGGTCACCTTCGGCTGCCAGCCGGCCAGCAGCGGGCGGGCCAGATGCTCGGGCGCCTGCGCGAGGAACGCGGCCCGGGTCGGCTCGTAGCTCATCCGGCCGTCCCGGAACTGCTCGGCGGCCTCCTCCCACTCGCCGTCCCGCCAGGACTCGTACACGCGGGTCGCCGCCCACTGCTCGCGCTCGCCCGGCGCCCAGCGGATCTCGCGGCCGTCCGGCGGTACAAGGCCCGCGACGAGGACCGGCACTTCGCCGGACGGGGTCCCGGCGGACTTGCGCGCCTCCCACGGCGGTTCCAGCAGCGCCTTCGGCAGTTCCATGGGTTCCCTCTCAGGTCAGGGTGGCGAGGTCGGCGAGGATCTCCGACGCGGTGACCGCGTCGAGGTCGGCGAAGGAGCCGGTCGGCTCCCCCCGGCCGATCCAGAACTGCTCCGGCCGGGCGGCGAGGGCGACCGTCTCCAGCGTCTGGTCGGGGAACTCCTCCGGGACGCCGACGGCGATGCCGGGATCGAGCTCGATGACCAGGTACCGGCCGTTCGGGAGCAGCCGGGAGATCCAGCACTCCACGCCCGCGTCCTGCGGCTCGCCGCGCCGCCAGCCGCGCGACGTCAGCCCGAGGATCCTCCCGACCGGGACCGTCCGCCCCTCCAGGCGGGTCAGCCGCCCGGCCGCGCGCTCCTCGTCCGACAGCCGGTGGACGACCCGCCCGAGCTGCGGGAACGGCTGCAGGATCTCGTAGTCGGCGAACACGTCCGCCCAGGCGTCGAGCGCGCCGTCCAGGTCGACGGGGTGCGCGATGCCCACGGCCGCCGAGTCCGCGATGGTGAGCACGTCGTCGTCCACGTCGGCGTAGGTGCCGTCCTCGGCGACGCGGAACGCGGTCGTCTTGCCGCCGCCCCCCTCACCGTCTGATTCACCGTCGAAGGCGAGCCACACCAGGCGCCGGACGATGTGCCGGACGAGCGGATGCCCGGCGAGCAGCTCCTCGAACTCCCGTACCGGCCAGCGCCGCCGCGTGACCATGCACGCTTCGAGGCGGCGGATCTGGTCGGCGGCGGCGGTCCGCACGTCCTTCTTGAGCGTGGAGAACGCCTTGTACGCGGCGGGCGCGAGGTCGGGGTCGTCCTTGGCGCCCGGTTTGGGGAGGGCCTTGCGGCGCTTGCCGTCCTCGTCCATGACGAACGGCTTGAGCTGCTCGTCGAACCCGACGGTGAAGCGGCGCGGCCCGTAGTCGAGGACCATGCTCCCGTCCGCGTCCAGCCCGAAGTCGGGGACGAGCCGGTCGGCGAGCTGGTCGGCGGTCAGCTCCAGCTCGGCGGCGACCTCCTCGATCTTCTCCTGCGCCTTGGCCTTCAGCCCCTTGAACTTCACGCGCTGCGCGATGCCGTGCAGGTGCATGAGGGCGACGTCGGTGCCGATGGCGGCGAGGACGTCCAGCCCGGTGACGGCCTTGGTGTGCCCGCCCTCGCCCGGCCATGCCCGGATCAGCGGGGTGAGTCGGCGGACGGTCTCGTCGTCGCCGGTCGCCCCGAGCTGCGCCAGCGCCCACCCCTGCTTGGACGGCGCGCCCAGCGTCAGCCAGCTCTGGAACAGCGCCCGGCCGAACCCGGCGAGCGACTCCGGGTCGCACAGTTCGCGGACGACGCCGAACCCCGCGTACTCCTCCCCGGGCCCGGTCATCGCCAGCATGGTCACCACGTGCTCCGCGGCGGCGGCCGGGAGGGCGTGTGCGCGGTCGCGGAGAAGGATCTGCGGGAGGAGGCGCGCGTCGGCCCAGTCCCCGACGACGGGCATCTTCGGGGGGAGGATGTCCAGGGGGTCGGCGGACAGGAACCGCTCGATCGCGTCGGCCGCCTTGTCGCCGTGGACGCGGGCCGCCTCGACGACCGCCTCCGACCCGTGCCGGGCCGCGATGAGCCGCAGCGCGTTCTCGGCGGCGCGGCGCGCGGGGCCCGCCTTGCCCAGCGCGTCCGGCAGCAGCGCCGGGGCGGCCGCGGGACCGTGCCGCCGGAACCAGGCGCGCGCCGTCTTCCCGGCCTGCTTGAGCCGGACGAGCCAGTCGGCCATGAGCCGCGCGACCTCGTCGCTCAGGTAGGGCATCAGGAGACGGCCGCAGTCCACGGGGTCCTGCCGGGCCGCGTCCAGGGCGCCGTCGAGCACGTCCAGCTCGAACCGGGCCACCAGGACCCGGCCGACCTCGTCCATGTCCCACATTCGGGGCGGCTGCCACTCGGCGACCAGCGGGCGCACCAGTTCCTCGGGCGCCTCGGTGAGGAACATGGCCTGCTCGTAGTAGTACTGCTCCCTCTTCCGGAACCGCTCCGCGTGGACCTCCCAGTCCAGGCGCTCGACCCAGGGCCAGCGCTGGTGCGGTCCGGCCAGCCAGGCGTCGCGCTCCCCCGGCTCCCAGACGATCGAGCGCGTGCCGGGCGACGGCAGGTCCTTGATGACGGCGGGCTTGGCCTTCCCCCGGGGACGGGTCCACGGCGGGGCCGTGAGCAGCGGCGGCAGCTCCTCCGCCGGCGCCTCCGGGACCCGGACGACGGACGCGCGAATCTCCTCGATCGCCGCCCGGGACTCCTCCGGCAGCCCCGGCAGCATCTCCTCCACCAGCTCCGGATAGGTGAGGACGTGCATGCGCAGCGCCGCGTCCGTCGCCGTCCCGCGCGCCGGACCCGCCAGCAGGCGCAGCGCGCGCGCCGGGTACGTCCGGGCGGCGGCGAGCACCCTGGGCGAGACGTACCGTTCGCCGATCCGGTCGGCGAGGACCTGGAACGCCTCGTCGGCGGGCAGCGCGGCGAGGATGTCCAGCACGGTCTCCTTCTGAGCCGCGCCGATGTGCTCGTCGTCGAGGGATTCCGCCAGCAGCGGCACCGCGCCGGTGCCGACACCGTCCAGCAGGGTGGCGAGGGTGCTCAGGCCGCGCTCCCGGTAGCCGAGCGGGAACCGGCCGGGGTCGGCCTGACGGGGGCTTCCGAGCGAGCAGAACAGCATCCAGCGGATGGACGCGTGGTGGTGCGGCAGGCCCGCGATCGCAGGATCCGCGCAGACCTCGTCGACCCAGTCCCGCCGGGTCGGCACCAGGTAGGAGACGACCAGCCGCTGCAGGGACGTCCGCCGGCGGGCGGCCAGCCGCTCGACCGCCTCGGCGTACACGTCGTCGCCGGCGGCGGCCAGCAGCGCGCGCAGGTGTCGGGGCGCCCACTCCTGCGTCCACCAGCCGCCGACATGGTCGGACGGCACGCGGTCGCGGACGCCGGCCCAGGTCCGCCGGAGTCCCCCCTGCCGGTAGTCGAGCGTGAAGGTCACCAGTTCCGCAAATGCGCATGCGGCGAACGGCAGGCCGTGCTCGGCGGGCCACGCGTCCGGGAACGGGGCCTTGCCGCCGAGTTCGACCAGCCCGCCCTGGGCGATCGCGACCTCGGCGGCCACGGCGGCGCCGAGCGGGTCGGGCTCGCCGCCCAGGTAGGCGCGGGCGTGCTCGGCCAGCGCCGGCGTCGTGCCGGGCAGGGCCAGGACCTCCTCGACACGGCCGCGCGCGGCGTCGAGCAGCGCCCGCATCCTCCCGAGCGCGGCGCCGTCGGCGGGTACCGCCGGGTACGGCGGCCGGTCGCGGCGCGGATGGACCAGCTTCCGCCACGCGGCCGGCATCTCCCAGGTGTCCTCGTCGGCCGTCCTCGGCCCCGTCGTGCTCATGGCGCCACACGTTAGGGGAGATCACCGACAAAGCGATCAAGATCGGTCGCGCATGTCCGCCTCGACGGCGTCGGCGGCCTTGCGGGCGGCGACCAGCACCGGATCCCAGACGGGCGCGAACGGCGGCGCGTAGCCGAGGTCGAGGCCGGTCATCTCCTCGACCGTCATCCGGTTCCACAGCGCGATCGCGAGGCCGTCGATCCGCTTGGCGGCGTTCTCCCGCCCGACGATCTGCGCGCCGAGCAGCCTCCCCGACCGGCGCTCGGCGACCAGCTTCGTCCTCATCTCGGTGGCGCCCGGGTGGTACCCGGCGCGGGTGGTGGACGCGATGGTCGCGGTCACCGCCGCGAACCCGGCGGCGGCCGCCTCCCGCTCGTTCAGGCCGGTCCGCGCCACCTCCCAGTCGCAGATCTTGGACACCGCGGTGCCGAGGACGCCGGGGAAGGTGGCGTAGCCGCCGCCGAGGTTGATGCCGGCGACCCGCCCCTGCTTGTTGGCGTGCGTGCCGAGCGCGATCGCGACCGGGCCGCCCGACACCAGGTGCCGGTTCTCGACGCAGTCGCCGGCCGCCCACACCCGCTCCGACCGGGTCCGCATCCGCCGGTCGGTGACGATGCCGCCGGTCGGGCCGACCTCGATCCCCGCCTCGCGGGCCAGCCGCGAGGCGGGCTTCACGCCGAGGCCGAGGACGACCAGGTCCGCCGGCAGCGTCCGGGACCCGGTGCGGACGGCGGTGACGTGCCCGTCCGGTCCGGTGTCGAAGCCCTCCACCGGCTCCCCCAGGTACAGGTGCACGCCGAGGCCGCGCATCGCGTCCGCGATCATCGCGCCCATGTCCGGGTCGAGGGTCCCCATCGGCTGGTCGGCGGCGTCCACCAGGGACACCTCGAGCCCGCGCATCACCATCGCCTCGGCCATCTCCAGGCCGATGTAGCCGCCGCCGACCACGACGGCGCGGCGCGGTGACCGGTCGTCGAGCGCGCGGACGATCGCCACCCCGTCGTCGAGGACCTGCACGCCGTGGACGCCCGCCGCGTCGGCTCCCGGCAGCCGCGGCCGGGCGGGGACGGCGCCGGTCGCGACCACGAGGTCGTCGTAGGGCTCCCAGCGCTCGCCGCCGTCGGCGTCCCGGACGCGCACCCGGCCCCGGTCGGTGTCGATCTCCACGGCCTCGGTGCGCATCCGCAGCTCGATGCCGCGCTCGGCGAACTCGGCGGGGGTGCGGGCGATCAGCTTGTCCAGGTCCTCGACCACGCCGCCGACGAAGTACGGGATGCCGCACGCCGAGTAGGACGCGTAGTGCCCGCGCTCGACGGCGACGATCTCCAGCTCGTCCGGGCCGCGCCGCCTGCGGGCCTGGGACGCGGCGCTCATCCCGGCGGCGTCGGCTCCGATGACGAGCAGGCGTTCGCGTGCGGCCATTCCGATTCCTCCCCAATGATCGTCTTTCACCGACCATAGACGCGGCGGGCGTTGCCGGACGCGATCAGGCCCGCGACGCGTTCGGCGTCCGCGGCCGTCCACGCGCCGTCCTCCACCCCGCCGGCGAGGAACCCGGCGAGCCCGTGCCGGAACAGCAGCGCGCCCAGGTGGTACAGCTCGGCGAGCCCGAACGCGTCCGAGGAGTAGAGCACCTTCCCGAACGGCGCCAGCTCCAGCAGCTCGGCGATCAGCGCGGGCGCCCGGTGCCCGAGGTTGTGGGTGGCGAGGCCCGCGTCGACGTACACGTTCGGGAGCACCTGCGCGAGGTAGCCGGCGTGCCGGTGGAACGGGTAGTTGTGCAGCAGCAGCGCCGGGGAGGGGTCCATGGCGCGCAGCAGTTCGATCAGCAGCAGCGGGTCGCCGCGCCGCAGGTCGGCGTCCACGTCCCCGTACCCGACGTGGAACTGGACGGGCAGCCCCGCGTCGACCGCGCACCAGACCAGGAACCGGTGCAGGATCTCCTCGCACACGCGCGGCCCGGTCCCGCCCTGCTCGGCCGCGAGCATCAGCCGCCCCGCCGCCCCGGTCACCTCCGCGTCGGACGGCCGCGGCCCGGACAGCTCCAGCCCCGCCCGGTAGGCGGCGATCGACTTGGCGCCCACGACGCCGCCCGCGGCCGTGCGGGCGCCGAGCCGGGAGCGCACCTCGTCCGCGAAGCCCGCGGCCGTGGCGCCGCCGGCCGCGACCTCCTCGGCGACGGCCTCCAGCCGGACGATCTCGCGGGCGTCCGCGCCGGCGAGCCGGCCCAGCTCGGGCGGGCCGAGCAGCGCCTCCGGGGTGTGGCCGGTGTCGACGTACAGGGCGTCCAGCCCGGCCGCGGCGAGGAAGCGCGCGTTGACCTGCGCCGCGCCGAGTTCGGCGCGGCGCGCCAGGTAGGCGTCCGGCTCCGCGTGCGCCTCCAGGCCCAGGACGGGCGGGCACCAGCGCCGCAGCGCGAACCCCACCTGCGTGTCGAACATGCTGACGCCCGGCGGGCCCGCCGACGCCGCCTCGGTGAGCGACTCCTCGAACGCCGCCCGGCCGAGATCGCGGTCGCGGACGCCGTGGCAGTGGTGGTCCACGAGCGGCAGCGACTCCAGGTACTCCAGCACGGCACCCGCCTCCCTGAGCCCGTCCTACCTGAAACGGGCCGGTGTTCTCCCTACGATGCCTGTACGGGCCCTGCCCGCGTCCGCCGCCGCCACTCCGACCTGGGAGCCAGCACCGTGGAACAGACCCCTCGAACCGCGCTCGGCGGGCCCGGCCTCGACGGGTACGCGCTCGACGGGCGGGAGCGGGCCCGGCTCGGCGGGCGGGCCGCCGAGGCCGCCCGGCGGCTGGCCGGGCAGGGCGTCGTGGCGGTCGCGCTGACCTGGGTCGACGTCAGCGGCATCACCCGCACCAAGACCGTCCCGGTGGAGCGGCTGGAGCACGCCGCCGCGTGGGGCGTCGGGATGTCCCCGGTGTTCGACGTGTTCCTGCTGGACGACTCCATCGTGTCGGGGCGGTACATCGGCGGCCCCACCGGTGATCTGCGGCTCCATCCCGTCCTGGAGCGGCTCGTGCCGATGGCGGCGCTGCCCGGCTGGGCGCACGCGCCCGCGCTCCGCTACGCGCAGGACGGCACCCCGCACCCGCTGGACGCGCGGGCCCTGCTGCGCCGGGAGACCGACCGGCTCTCGGCGCTCGGCTGGTCGGTGCGGGGCGCGTTCGAGATCGAATGGGCGGTGTCGAAGGACGGCGGGGACGGCTTCACCCCCGCCGGAAAGGGCCCCGCCTACGGGATGACCCGGGTCACCGAGCTGGCCGGCTACCTCCGGGACGTCCTCGGGGCGCTGAAGGAGACCGGTGTCACGGTCGTCCAGATGCACCCCGAGTACGCGGCCGGGCAGTACGAGGTGTCGGTGGCGGCCGAGGATCCGCTCGGCGCCGCCGACACCGCGGTCGTGGTCCGGGAGACGATCCGGGCGGTGACGATCGGGCACGGCATGGCCGCGTCCTTCTCCCCCAAGGTCGAGGCCGGCGCGGTCGGCAACGGCGCACACGTCCACCTCAGCCTGTGGCGGGAGAGCGCGGCGGACGGCCCGGCCAACGCGATGGCGGGCGGCTCCGGCCCGTACGGGATGACGGCGGCCGGGGAGGCGTTCGCCGCCGGGATCCTGCGGCACCTGCCCGCGCTGCTGGCGGTCGGCGCGCCGGCGGTGGCGAGCTACCTGCGGCTGGTCCCCTCGCACTGGGCGGGCTCGTACGCGTGCTGGGGGCTGGAGAACCGGGAGGCGGCGCTCCGGTTCGTCACCGGCGCCGAGGGCGAGCGGGCGACGGCGGCGAACCTGGAGGTCAAGTGCCTGGACGGCGCCGCCAACCCGTACCTGCTGCTGGCGGCGCTCCTCGCCGCCGGGCGGGACGGGCTGGGCGCCGACCTGCGGCTGCCCGAGCCCGTGAACGTCGACCCGGTCGGCCTGTCCGACGCCGAGCGCGCGGCCAGGGGCGTCGAGCCGCTCCCGTCGTCACTGGCGGAGTCGGTCGCGGCGTTCGAGGCGGACGCCGTCCTGCGGGACGCGCTCGGCGAGGCGGTGGCCGACACCGTCGTCACCGTGCGCCGCGGGGAGATCGACCTGCTGGGCGGGGCCGCGCCGGAGCGGATCGCGGCGGCCACCCGCTGGCGCCACTGACGGACCGGAGGCACGGGCGATGCGGGTCACTGGCTACCGGAGCCACGGGGTGTCGGCGGCGGTGGCGCTGGTCAACGCCGTGACCGGCGCCGGCGGGGACGACTCGCCCGGCGCGCTGCGCCGCATCCTGCGCGAGAACGACTTCTTCTGGCGCGAGTTCGAGGACGCCGACGCCGGCGAGTTCCGCCGCTGGGGCCGCGTTCTGCGGCCGTTCTTCGAGGCCGGCCGGCTGGAGGACGCGACGGCGCTGCTGAACCGGCTGATGCTGGAGATCCCCATGCATCCGCACCTGTCCGACCACGAGCCGCACGGCCTGCACATGCACTACGCGCCGCCGTCGTCGCGATTGCCGGACCGGTTCCGCGCGACCACGCTGATGAACCTCGCCGAGCTGGTCGTCGAGCACGGGCTCGGCCGGACCGGCGTCTGCGCCGCCGAGGGCTGCGACCGCGTGTACGCCGACACATCCCGGGCGGGGCGGCGCCGGTTCTGCTCGGAGGCGTGCGCGAACCGGACGAACGTGGCGGCGTTCCGCGCCCGGCACCGGACGTGACCTGCCCCGCATTCACGGCTTTGCCGCAATATTGCCGGTGCGGGGGAAAGACTCCCGGCATGCCACGCCCGTTCTTGCGCCCGGGGCCCGACCGGGGCGGCCGCGCCGGACGCTCGCCGCTGCAGGTGGCGACGGAGGTGCAGTCCACGGTCTACCGCATCGCCCGGCTGACCCTCACCGCCGTGCTGGCGTTCGTGCTGGCGGACGCGGTGCTGCCGCCGGACACGCCGGAGCCGCTGCTGTCGCCGCTGACCGCGCTGCTGGTCGTGCAGTTCTCCGTCGTCGGGACGATCAAGGCGAGCATCCTGCGGGTGCTCGCGGTCACCTCGGGGGTGCTGGTCGCGGTGATGGCCGCGTCCACCATCGGGTTCTCCTGGTGGGCGCTCGGCATCACGATCTGCGCCGCGCTCGTCATCGGGCACGTCCTGCGGCTCGGCGAGCACGTGCTGGAGGTGCCGATCTCCGCGATGCTGATCTTCGCGCTGGGCACGGCCAGCGGGGCGGGCGCGGCCGAGCGGGTGCTGGAGACGCTGATCGGCGCGGGCACCGGGCTGGCGGCGACGCTGCTGGTCCCGTCGGTGCGGGTGCGGCCGGCGGAGGACGCCGTCCAGGACGTCGCCGAGAAGCTGCGGGGGCTGATCGAGGGCATCGCGGACGGCCTGCGCGGCGACCGCACCGACGGGGAGGCGGCCCGCTGGCAGGAGGAGGCGGAGCGGCTCGCCCGCGAGCTGAGCCGCACCGACCAGGACCTCGGCGCCGCCGAGGAGAGCGTCAAGCTGAACCCGCGGGCGCGGCGGCTCGTCGACGCCGGCGTCGCGCTCCGCAACGCCATGGAGACGATGGAGCACTCCATGCTGTCGCTGCGCGGCCTGACCCGGTCCCTCGCCGACGACGAGGGGTTCGGCGACCGGGGCCGGCTGCTCACCGACCCGGCGCTGCGCGCCCGGCTCGCCGACGCGCTCTCGGGGATCGCCGCGAGCATCGCCGCCTACGGCCGGCTGGCCCGGTCCGACCTGGCCCGCGACGCCCGCCCCTTCCTCGCCGAGAACGACCTGGAGGTGCGGGTGGACGTGGCCCGCGAGCGCCGCGCCCGGCTGCGCCGCGACCTGCACGGGCGGGCCGCGGCCGGCGACCTGTGGCCGCTGTACGGCGAGGTGTCCATGGACATCGACCGGCTCATCGAGAACCTGCGGGTCGAGCACCGGACCCGCGCCCGCGAGCACTGGCGGCGGCACCGCGGCGCGACCCGGCACCTGCCCGCGCGGCCGGTCCAGGCCGTCCAGCAGGCCGGGCAGCAGCTCCGCCGGGCCGCCGGGTCCGCCGCCCAGGCGGCCGAGCGCACCACCCGCGGCCCGCGCGGCCCGCACGGCCCGCACGGCCCCGACGATCCCCGCGCCCCCGACGATCGCCGGTGACAGGGCAGCCTGGAGCGCGATGCCGCGCGACATGCCCGCGATGCCGCCGAACGGGCGCTTCACCGGCGACGCCGAGGAGGTCGACGAGGTCTACGCCCTCGCCGAGGACCTCCTCCTCACCGCCATCGAACGGTACGGGCGGGAGTGATCTGCGTCTCCGCGCGGATACCAACTTTCGGAGTCACCGCCGAGATCCTTATGCTTCGAGCATGCAGCAGGAGGACGAAACAGCCCGGGTGACCCTGGCTCAAGTGGCAGATCAGGCCGGCGTCTCCATTTCGACGGTTTCGAAAGTCCTCAACGGACGCGAGGACGTCGCCCGCAAGACGCGGCTCCGGGTGGAGCGCCTGCTGGAGCACCACGGCTACCGGCGCGGGTCCCGGTCGGGCCCCGACGCGCCGCTCATCGAGATCGTCCTCCACGAGATCGAGAGCCTCTGGACCATGGAGCTGATCCGGGGCGTGGAGAGCGTCGCCAAGGCCAACGGCGCGAGCCTGGTGCTGACCGAGAGCGGCACCCGGCACTCCCCCGGCCCGGAGTGGATCAGCGGGGTGCTCCGGCGCCGCCCGCTCGGCGTCGTGCTGACGTTCTCCAGCCTGCCCCCGGAGTACAAGAAGCGGCTGCGGTCCCGGTCGATCCCGTTCGTCATCATCGACCCGGCCGGCGACCCGGAGCCGGACGTCCCCTCGGTCGGCTCGGCCAACTGGTCCGGCGGGCTCGCCGCGACCCGGCACCTGATCGACCAGGGGCACCGCCGCATCGCGATCATCACCGGGCCGGCGGACATGCTGTGCTCCGTCGCGCGCCTGGACGGGTTCCGCTCCGCGATGAGCATGGCCGGGCTGGACGTCGAGCCGTCGTATGTGTCCTACGGCGACTTCCATGTGGAGGGCGGCTTCGAGCGGGCGATGGAGCTGCTCGGGCGCCCCGACCGGCCGACCGCGGTCTTCGCCGGGAGCGACCTGCAGGCGCTCGGGGTGCTGGAGGCGGCGCGGGTCCACGGGCTGCGGGTTCCCGAGGACCTGTCGGTCGTCGGGTACGACGACGTGGCGGTGGCGCCGTGGGCCAGTCCCGCGCTCACGACCGTCCACCAGCCGCTGCGGCAGATGGCGGAGTCCGCCGCCCAGATCATCCTCGGCATCCGCAACGGGGAGCCGGTCGCGACGCGGCTGGAGCTGTCCACGAGCCTGGTCGTCCGCAAGAGCACCGCCCCGCCGCCCGACCAGGGCTGAGACGAGGGAGCGCCTCCCCGCGGCCGGGGCCGGGCCGCGGGGAGGCGCTGCG
>NZ_SMJW01000596.1 GCF_004348335.1 Actinomadura bangladeshensis
AACCCGATGTCCAAGATCACCCGCGCCGCCCGGAACCGCTGCCCGCCCGCCAGCATCCCCAGCCGGTGCGCCGGATCCCGGTAATGCCCCAGCTCGTCCATCAACCGCTCCGCATACAGCCCCCACCCCTCGCAGTGCCCCGGATGCAGCTCGCTCGACAACCGCTGGAACCGGTTCAGCCGCGGATTCAGCACCGTCACCCCCAGCTGCAGATGATGGCCCGGCACCCCCTCGTGGAACATCGTCGTCGGCACCGTCCACGTCACGATCTCCGCGGACGGGTCCCGCACCGTCCACCACACCGTCCCCGGACGCGACAGATCCTCCGCCGGCGCCAGATAGTAGATCCCCGACTCCACCGGCGGGATCCGGCACTCGATCCGCCGCAGCGGCTCGGGAATATCGAAATGCGCCCCGTCCAGATCCGCGATCGCCCGATCCGCCAGCTCCTGGATCCACCCCCGGAACGCCTCCGCGCCCACCACCCGGTACGCCGGATCGGCGTCCAGCGCCGCCATCACCGCCGGCAGCGGCTCACCCGGCGCGATCTCCCCCGCCACCACCGCCATCTCCGCCTCGATCCGCGCCAGCTCCTCCCAC
>NZ_SMJW01000597.1 GCF_004348335.1 Actinomadura bangladeshensis
CCGCGAACCGGGTCGTGACCTCCTCTATGCGGTCCAGCTTGGTCTCGAAGTCGGGGTCGTTGGAGGTCTTCCAGGTGCGGGTCCGCTGAAAGGTGACCCTGTGGGCGTGCAGGATCTGCCGCAGCCGCTCACGCCCGATCTGGATCTTCCGGTCGCTGTGGTCGGCGAGGTGGTCGGCGAGTTTGCGGATGCTCCAGCAGGTGAACGGACGCCCGAGCTTGGCCGGGCGCGTTCGGGCCGTCTCGATGATGAACGCGATGTCATCATCGCTGATCAGGCGGGGACGGCCTCCCGCCCAGTCAGGGTCCAGGCAGGCCAGCCCCCGCTGGTTGAAGTCGTGGATCACGTCCCGGACGGTGTCCTCGTGCGCGGCGACCAGGCGGGCGATCGCCGGGGCCGGTGTGCCCGCCGACGACGCCTGGATGATCATCGCCCGGCGGACCCGGATCGACTCGTGTTTGCCCCGCCGGATGATCTGCTGCAGCCGGCGCCCCTCGTCCTGGGTCAACCGCCGTGCTCTGACTGGCTCTGCCACCAGCCCGCCCCTCTCTCGATAACGACCTGTCGTCATCGAGGGTGGAGCCGATCAACCT
>NZ_SMJW01000598.1 GCF_004348335.1 Actinomadura bangladeshensis
GGATGGGGGGATGGGTGAGTCGGTGGGCCGGGCCTGTGTGTTCTGCGAGATCATCGAGGGGAAGCGGAGCGCGCACGTCGTGCTGGACACGCCGGATGTGATGGCGTTCCTTGATGCGCGGCCGTTGTTCAAAGGGCATACGTTGCTGGTGCCTCGGGCGCACTTCGAGACGCTGACGGATGTGCCCGCGGATTTTCTGGGGCCGTTCTTCGGTCACGCTCAGCGGCTCGCCGGGGTGATGGAGTCGGAGCTCGGCGCGGCCGGGTCGTTCGTCGCCATGAACAACCGGATCAGCCAGAGTGTCCCGCACCTGCATGTCCATGTGGTTCCGCGCAACCGCAAGGACGGGCTCCGCGGCTTCTTCTGGCCGCGGCAGAAGTACGAGTCCGATGCGGAGGCCGCCGCTTACGCCTCGCGCCTGTCCGAAGCGCTCAGCGACCCCGGCTAGGCCGTTTCCGGCGGACGTGCGCGCGAGGGGCCTGCCAGGGTGCTGAGAGTCGCGGCGGCCGTTTCCAGCAGTCGGTTCTGATCGCGGTGGCGGGTGGCCTTGGGCGGTGGGGGCTAGGCCAAGGCGGTCAGGAGGGCTACGAA
>NZ_SMJW01000599.1 GCF_004348335.1 Actinomadura bangladeshensis
GGGGCCGGGTGCGGCGGCGCTGCGCGGGGTGCTGGGGCATCTGGCGGAGTGGACGCGGTGGCAGGCGGCGGCGATCCGGTCGGCGGCGACGGGCGAGGAGCCGGTGCCGGCGGGCCGTCCCCCCGTGTTCGCGCCGGTGTTCGGCCGGGAGCTGCCGTACGAGGTGCGGGAGCGGATGATTCAGGACGCGATGGCGCTGCGGTCGCTGGGCGAGGTGGCGCGCGACCTGGAGGAGGTGCTGGCGTCGGTGGGGCACTGGGCGGCGGGCTGCGACGACGCGCTGTGGCTGGAGGAGCTGCCCGACCCGCGCCCCTACGGGCCGCCGGGTCCGCCGCGTCCGCTGGCGGACCTGCTGGCGGGCTGGCGCGGGCCGCTGGCCCACATCGAGTGGCATCTGGACCGCCTCGCCGACGGGCCTCCGGAGCCGCCGGACGGGGACGAGGAGGAGGTCTGGGTGGTCGACCGCTGCCCCCTGCAGGCGTGAGCACCCCGCTGCGGCTGCGCGCGACCGGCGCCGTGCCGGTACCGGTCGGGCGGGGCGGGTCAGCGGGCGGGCGCGTGGCCCGGTTCGGGGCGGCGGGG
>NZ_SMJW01000600.1 GCF_004348335.1 Actinomadura bangladeshensis
GCCGGACAGGGGGAGGGAGGCGGCTTCGGCTTCGGTGAGGCCGGTGAGGCGGGTGCGGTAGCCGCCGAGGAGGCGGTAGCCGCCGTCGGGTCCGCGGTCGGCGTAGACGGGGACGCCGGCGGCGCTGAGGGATTCGACGTCGCGGTAGACGGTGCGGACGGAGACTTCGAGTTCGGCGGCGAGTTCGCGGGCGGTCATGCGTTCGCGGGTCTGCAGGAGCAGCAGGAGGGACAGCAGCCGGCTCGCGCGCATCGTCCCAGTGTGCCCTGTTCCGCGGGTGGCGGTGCGGGGCGGGTCAGCCTTGGAGGGCGTACTGCATGGGGCGGAATTTGGCGCGGGCTTCGGCGAGTTCGGCGGCGGGGTCGGAGTCGGCGACGATGCCGCAGCCGGCGAACAGGCGGGCGCGTGTGCCGTCGATCTCGGCGCAGCGCAGGGCGATGCCCCATTCGCCGTCGCCGCGGGCGTCGACCCAGCCGACGGGGCCGGCGTAGCGGCCGCGGTCCATGCCCTCGAGTTCGCGGATGAGGTCGAGGGCGGTGGCGGTGGGGGTGCCGCAGACGGCG
>NZ_SMJW01000601.1 GCF_004348335.1 Actinomadura bangladeshensis
ACCCGCCCCCAGCCAAGAAGGCCCATGAGCCCCAGACACACAGCCGCCTAGGCCCACCCGCATACCCACGCCCGGCCGGCCCCTGTCCCACAGACGGCCGGGGCCGACAGATGACTCATGCCAACGGATCGCCGGCTGTCCACGGACGCTGCTGCGCACAGACGGCCGGACCGCGCAAGGACGGTTGGGTTGCGCACAGACGGCCGGGCCGCGCACGGACGGCCGGGCCGCGCACGGACGGCCGGGCCGCGCACGGACGGTTGGGTTGCGCACAGACGGTTGGGTTGCGCACAGACGGTTGGGTTGCGCACAGACGGCCGGGCCGCGCAAGGACGGCCGGGCACGCACGGACGGCCGGGCACGCACGGACGGCCGGGCCGCGCACGGACGGTTGGGTTGTGCACGGGCGGCCGGGCCGCGCACGGACGGTTGGGTTGTGCACGGGCGGCCGGGCCGCGCACGGACGGTTGGGTTGTGCACGGACGGTTGGGTTGTGCACGGGCGGTCGGGGTCTGCGGGCTGGTCGTTGGTCTGGTAGTGAGGGCGGTGGTGGGTCTTGGGC
>NZ_SMJW01000602.1 GCF_004348335.1 Actinomadura bangladeshensis
CCCCGATCCCCACCAACCCCCAAGACCCTTACAAGACACCAAGAGCCCCGTTTCCAAAATGAATCCCACAGCGCCCCAGAAACATGCAGACACCGGACAAGACACACGACGGCACCACGCAGCGCCGAGTTGACCTCACGCACCGCACGTTTGGCGCCACGCGCCCTGCCCACGCGCCCTGCCCACGCGCCCGGCGCCACGTATCCAGCGCCACGGGTCCTGGCGGCACCCGTCGCGGCGAGGTGCCACAGGTCTTGTGCCGCGTGCCTGGCAGCACGCGGCACGCGTCTGGTGCCACCGGTTCTGGGCTCAGGCGGTGCGGGTCATGGCGGCATGGGGGTGTTCTGGGCGGTACCGGCGGGCGCACTCGGGGAAGGCGGCGGCGATAGTCGTGTAAGGGGTGTAATCAAGGGGCCGCGCGCCGCGGCGGGGGTGGGCGGTGAAGGAGGTCGTGTGTGCCGGGCCGCGGGCTTGCTGGTCAGCGGGTTCTCAGGTGGCGGCGGCGGAAGTAGGCGAGCGGGAGAGTGCAGAGGACGCCCAGGGCGTAGGGG
>NZ_SMJW01000061.1 GCF_004348335.1 Actinomadura bangladeshensis
GGTGGGTGATCGGGTGGAGGGTCCGGCCGCCCAGCAGGCACAGGGTCAGGGCTAGGACGCCGCCGACGCCGGCGCCGGCGAACGCGCCCGGGACGCCCGCCGCGTCCTGCCCGATCCCGGCGACGAACGAGCCGAGCGACCCGCCCGCGCCGACCGCGGCGACGACCCACGCGAACGCCTCGGTGACCGTCCCGGCCGGGGCGAGCCGGTCGACGAGCGCGAAGCTGCACGCCAGCACCGGGGCGAGGGACACCCCGGACACGAAGGCCAGCACCGACATGACGGGCAGGCCGGGCGCGAGGACGAGCGGGACGTAGCCGGCGGCGAGCGCGGCCAGCAGCCAGCGCAGCCGGCGGTGCGGCTCGCCCGCCCACGGCCGGGCGCCGTAGAAGATTCCGCCGGCGAGGGCGCCGGCCGCCATGCACGCCAGCAGCAGCCCGGACGCGAGGTCGCTGCCCTGCTCCTCGGCGTAGGCGACGACGGCGACGGCGTAGACGCCGAGCGCGATGCCGGCGCAGGCGAGCGACAGCAGCAGCACCCGCAGGCCCGGGGAGCGCAGCGGCCCGGCCCAATCGGCGGCACGCGGCTCGCTCCGCCACCGGCGGGACGGCCCGGAGGCCGCGACGACGAGCGTCCCGGCGATGCCGAGCGCGCCGGTGAGCAGCAGCGCGGCCTCGGTGTTCAGGGCCGCCGCGGCGACGACGAGCAGCGGCCCGGCGGTGAAGAGGATCTCCTGGGCGGCGGCGTCGAGCGCGTAGGCGGCGTCGACCTGCTCCTGATCGTCCAGGACGTCCGGCCAGAGCGCGCGCAGCCCGGCCTCCAGCGGCGGGGTCGCAAACCCGGCGAGGACCACGGCGGCGACGGCCACCGGCAGCGGGTGGGCGCCGACGGCGGCGAGCAGCGCGAAGCCCGCGGCGGAGGCGCAGGCGGCGGGCAGCAGGACCGGCGGCTGGCCGTAGCGGTCCATGACGCGGCCGAGGACGGGCTGCCCGGCGGCGGTCGCGAGGCCGAGGATCGCGGCGAGCGTCCCGGCGAGCGGGTAGCCGCCGTCGCCGGCGCGGACGTGCAGCACGACGGCGAGCATGCCCATCCCGTTGGGCAGCCGGCCGAGCAGCGTGCCGCCGAGCAGCCGCGCCGCGTGCGGCCTCCGCAGGAAGACGACGTAGCCGCGCATCCGATGGCCCCCGAAGATCCCCGTCATACGTAGTACTCGACCCGTCATACGTACCACTTCCGGAGGCTTCCGCTCTAGTCTGTTTTCGTCACAATGTCCGCCAGGGAGGTGCCGGTGCCGGCGATCAGCCGTCCCACCAGCAAGGACGTGGCCCAGGAGGCGGGGGTCTCGCAGTCCACGGTCTCCCTCGTGCTGGGCGGCAAGTGGAGCGGGCGCGTCTCCCCCGCGACGGCGCGCAGCGTGCGGGACGCGGCCGAGCGGCTCGGCTACCGGCCCAACCAGGCGGCCCGCAACCTGCGGCTCGGCACCACCCGGACCGTCCTGCTGATGGTCCCGACGCTGACCGCGCCGTTCTTCGGCCCCGTCTACACGGGCGCGGCGCGCGTCGCGGCGCGGCACGGCTTCGGCGTCGTCGTGTCCACCTGGCCGGACGACGCGCAGGGGCCCGCCGACAGCCCGTTCGGGTCGGACGAGGCCATCGACGGGATCCTCGCCTCCTCGCTGGCCCCGGACGCGCTCGCCCGGTTCCGCGGCACGCCCGCCGTGATGCTCGACAGCGGCCCGGACGGCGCCGTCCCGACCGTCGACTTCGGCGTCGCGGACGGCATGCGGGCGATCGCCCGGCACCTCGCCGGCCTCGGCCACCGCCGGTTCGGGCACGTGGCCGCCGCCGTCGACCAGTGGACGTTCCGCGCCCGCGCCGCGGCCCTCGCCACCGCCGTCGCGGCCCTGCCCGGCGGCGCCCTGGCCCGCGACTCCTGCGCGATCGACGTCGCGGCCGCGAAGGACGCCGCGGTGCGGCTGCTGTCGGCGCCGCACCCGCCGACCGTCCTGGTGTGCGATGACGACCTGATCGCGGCGGGCGCCTACAAGGCGGCGCGGGCGCTCGGCCTCGACGTCCCGTCCGAGCTGTCGGTCACCGGTTTCGACGACGTGCTGCTCGCCACCGCGCTGGAACCGGAGCTGACGACGGTCCGGCTGCCCGCCGAGGAGCTGGGCGCCCAGGGCATGACGGCGCTGCTGGACCTGCTCGCGGGCGGCCGGCCCGCCCCGCGCGTCCTGCCGGGAGAGCTCATCGTGCGCGACTCCACCGCCCCGCCCCGGAACAGGCGGGTATAAGGGTCGCATGGGATCCCATCCGTCCGAGTGCGACATCGACGAGCATCCGGAGAATCGCCTCGGCACGGCCCCGCCGCGCACGCGCGCCTGGCGCAACGGGAAGGTCGTGGCCGAGGGGTTCCCGGTGCCCGAGATCAGCGACTACCTGGAGCGTCCGGACACCGTCGTCTGGCTCGACCTGACCCGGCCGCGCCACGAGGACCTGCGCGTGGTCGGCGACGAGCTCGGCCTCGACCCCGTCGCCGTGGAGGACGCGGTGTCCCGGCACGAGCGGGCCAAGCTCGACCGCTACCGCGGGTACGCGTTCCTCAACGTCTACGTCCCGCACGTGGACGGCGGGGAGCTGACACTGCACGAGCTGTCGGCGTTCATCTCCGAGCGGACTCTCGTCACCGTCCGGCAGGACAACGGCATCGACATCGACGCCCTGGTGGGGCGCTGGGACCAGAGCCCGGACGCCGGCCTCGCCGAGCCGACGGCCGCGTTCCTGCTCTACGGGATGCTGGACCTCGTCATCGACCTGCAGCTCGCCGCCGTGCAGGCGTTCGACGACGAGGCCGACGCGGTCGAGGACCTGGTGTTCGGCGACGAGTTCCCGGTGAAGGAGATCCAGCGGCGCAGCTACCGGCTCCGCAAGAACCTCGCCAAGATGCGCCGGATCGCGCTGCCGATGCGGGAGGTGCTCAACACGCTGCTGCGCCGCGACCTCCAGCTCGTCCCGGCGCCGCTGGTCCCCTACTTCCAGGACGTCTACGACCACACGCTGCGCGTCGGCGAGTGGACGGACGCGCTGCGCGACCTCGTCGCCGACCTGCTCGACACGCGGCTGGCGCTGCAGAGCAACCGGATGAACGAGGTGATGAAGAAGGTCACGAGCTGGGCGGCGATCATCGCGGTGCCGACCGCCGTCACCGGGTTCTATGGGATGAACGTGCCCTATCCCGGCTTCTCCCGGCAGGCCGGCTTCATCGCCGCCGCGGTCATCATCGTGCTGTGCAGCACGGCGCTCTATGTGATCTTCAAGATCCGCGACTGGCTGTGACGCGGCGCGTAGGCGCAGGTCGCGGCGCACTCATAGCGGAATGGATATCGTGCGGGAACCCATATCAATATTGGACATCGGCTCCGTACCTCTGGTCTGCTCACCGGCATGACGAAACACGCTCCCGCCGTCCGGACGCTCGCCGCCGCCCTGGCCGTCTCCGCCGTGGCCGGCTGCGGTGCGGGCACCTCCCCGGACACCGCGACCGCGGCGCCGCAGGGCAACACCTCCCGGCTCACAACGTCCCAGAGCACGGCGTCCCAGAGCGCGGCACCGCAGAACGCGGCGGCGCAGGCCGAGGTGACGAAGCAGCTGACCCGCCTCGAACGCACCCGCCACGCGCGCATCGGCGCCTTCGCGATCGACACCGGCACCGGCCGCACCGTCTCGCACCGGGCGGACGAGACCTTCCCGTTCGCGTCCACGTTCAAGGCGATGGCGTGCGGCGCGGTCCTGCGGAAGGCGCGGCAGAGCGCCCCCGGGCTGCTCGACAAGGTGATCCGCTACACCGAAGCGGACCTCGTCGACTACTCCCCCGTGACCGAGAAGCACGTCGGGACCGGCATGACGGTCGCGGACCTGTGCCACGCCGCGATCACCCAGAGCGACAACACCGCGGGCAACCTCGTGCTGAGGCAGATCGGCGGCCCCGCCGGGCTCACCGCCTTCCTCCGCTCCCTCGGCGACCGGGTCAGCCGCAGCGACCGCTGGGAGACCGCCCTCAACGACTGGAGGCCGGGCGAGCGGCGCGACACGACCGCGCCGCGTCCGTGGGCGGACGATCTGCGCGCCCTCACCACCGGGAACGCGCTCGTCCCGGCCGACCGGGGGCGCCTCGTCGGCTGGCTGAAGGCCACCGTGACCGGGGACAAGCGCATCCGGGCCGGGCTGCCGAAGAGCTGGACGGTCGGCGACAAGACCGGCACCGGCGGCACCTACGGCACCGCCAACGACATCGCGATCGCCTACCCGAAGGCCGGTGCGCCGCTCATCATCGTGATCACCACGAACAAGCGGACCCCGGACGCCGAGGCCGACGACAAGGCCATCGCCCGCACCGCCGGCATCCTCGCCCGCGCCCTGCGCCCGGCCGGCTGACGCCCCGGCTCCCGCTGCGACGTCGCGGCCGCCGTCCGGAGGGGACGGCGGCCGCGCCGTCAAAGCCCTTTCACAGGCCCTTGAGGAACTTCGCGGCGATCGGCGCGGCGGCCTCCGCGCCGGTGCCGCCGCCCTCGACGATCACGGCGAAGGCGACGTCCTTGCGGTAGCCGATGAACCAGGCGTGGGTGGGCGGGTTCTCGCCCGAGCCGAACTCGGCGGTGCCGGTCTTGCCTGCGGTGCCGGCCGGGAAGCCGACGCCGGACGCGGTGCCCTCGCTGACCACGGCGGGCATCAGCGAGTGCAGGGCCTTCTCGACGGCGGGCTCCAGCTTCTTCGGCGCCTCCGGCTTGCGGCCCTTGGCGTCGGCGGCCTGCGCGGCCACGGCGGCCTCGACCAGGCGGGGCGACCGCCAGGTCCCGTCGGCCGCCGCGGCGGCGACGCCCGCCATGTTGAGCGGGCTGGTCAGCACCTTGCCCTGGCCGAAGGACGCGGACGCGAACGCCGTGTCGTCCTTGTTGGCGGGGAACGCGGCCCGGACCGCGGGGAGCCCGGCGATGATCGGGGCGTTGAACCCGAACTGCGCCGCGACCTGCGCGAGCCGCTCCTCACCCAGCTTGTCCACGGCGAGGCGCGCGAACGTGGTGTTGCAGGAGTGCGCGAACGCCTCGCGGAACGGGATCGTCCCGAAGTCCTCGTGCTGGTAGTTGTGGAACGACCGGCCGTTGACCGTGGTGGTCGCGGGGCAGCCGACCTTCGTGGCCGGCGACACGCCGTCCGCGACGAGGGCGGCGGCGGTGACGACCTTGAACGTGGAGCCGGGCGGGTACTGGCCCATCAGCGCCCGGTTGTAGCCGCCGGGCTTGTTCGCGACCGCGAGGATCTCCCCGGTGGACGGGCGCAGCGCCACCATCGACGCCGGCTTCCGCACACTCGCGAGGGCACTGCCCGCCGCGGCCTGCACCTTCGGGTCGATCGTCGTCCTCAGCGGCTCCCCGTCCGTGCCGCCGAACCGCTTGAGCGTCTTCACCGCGTTGTTCTCGGCGTCCACGATCTGGACGGTGAGGGCGGGCGTGCCGGCGAGGCGGCGCTCGTACTGCCGCTGCAGGCCGTCCGCGCCGATCAGGTCGCCCTTGCGGTACGGGGCGCCAAGCCGCTTCGCGTCCTCCTCGGACGCCGCGCCGACCGGCCCGGCGAGCTGCCGCGCGGAGCCGGACTCGGAGCCGCTCAGGTCGCTGCCGTCCGCCGCCAGGACGGACGCGCGGTCGGACCAGGCGCGGGCGGCGCGGAGCCGCTGCCCCTCCTCCAGCGCCGGGTGCACCACCTGCGGCGACCAGCGGACGAGCCACTCGCCGTCCTGCTTGATCAGCGGGAGCTGCCCCTCGTACGTCCACTTCCGGTCACCGGCGAGCGTCAGCTCGGCGGTGTAGGAACCGCCCGCCCTGTCGCCGTCCGGATCCCCCACCGAGGCGACCGTGTAGCGCTGGGCGGTGACGCCCAGCTCCTCGCGCATCTTGGTGAACCGCTGGTCGAAGTCGGCGGGCGGTCGGTCGGTGAGCAGCTTCATCGCGGCGAGGTCGCCGCCGCTCCAGGCCGCGAGGTACCGTTCCGCGGTGTCCCGCGGGTCCTCCCCGTCGCGCAGGAACCACACCGCTCCCGCCCCCACGATCAGCACCGCCACCGCGATCGCGGCGACGGTCAGCACCCGGGATCGGCGCATCGTCGAACTCCCTTCCCCCTGTCATGGAGGCACAAGAACATCAGGCGACGCCTGGAAAGTCCAAGATTGATATTGATGTCACAGGTATATCCGAATCGGTATCATGCCTGGTCGTGAACCTCGTGGGGCATCTGCGGTGCTTCGTGGTGGTGGCCGAGGAACTCCACTTCGGCCGCGCGGCGGAGCGGCTCGGCATGGCCCAGCCGCCGCTGAGCCAGCGGATCCAGCGGCTGGAGCGGGAGCTCGGCGTGCGGCTGTTCGACCGGTCCAGCCGGAAGGTGGAGCTGACCGCGCCCGGGAGGCTGCTGCTGGACGAGGCCCGTGACATCCTCGCCCGCGTGGAGCGCGTCTACTCCCTCGCCGAGCGGGCCCGGCTCGGCGCGGACGGCACGGTGCGCGCGGGCCTGCCGAGCGGCTTCGGCGGCCGGGTCGTCGCCGCGCTGATCGCCGCGTTCCGCGAGCGCCGCCCCGACCTGCGGCTCGACCTGCGCGAGACCGGCACGGCCGAGCAGATCCGGGCGCTCGCCGAGGGCACGCTGGACGCCGGGGTGGTGCGGCACCCGTGCGACTCCCGCGGGCTGGAGCTCGGCCCGATGCTCGGCCGGCGGCTCGGCGTGCTGCTGCCCGCCGGCGCGGACCTCGCCGCGTCCCCGGAGGTGCATCTCGCCGACCTCACCGGCCGCGACCTCGTCACGCCCGCGCGCGAGGAGGCGCCCGGAGCCCACGACGACCTCCTCGCCTCCTGCCGCCGCCACGGGTACGCGCCCGCCGCCGTCCACGAGGCGCGGCACCCGGAGTTCGCGCTCGGGCTCGTCCTCGCGGGGACGGCGGTGGCGCTGGTCCCGCGCGGAGAGGACGTGCCCGGCACGGCATGGCGGCCGCTGGTCGGCGAGCCGCTGGCCTGGCGGACGTCGTGCGCGTGGCGGCGGACCCGCGACCCCGGCCACGCCCGCGCGATCGCCGACTTCACCGCCGCCGCGACCGCAGTGCTGCGCCGCGAGGCCCGGATGGAGCCGCTGGACGCCGCCCCCGCGCGCCGCGTCGTGCCGCGCCCGTCCTCGGGGTTCCTGGCATGAGCGAAGCGAACCGGGGGGCGTGGGGGGTCGACCCCCCACAGAAGACGGGCATGAGCGGCGCGGAGCGGGGGGTCGTCGGGCGGATCGAGGCGGAGTTCCGGGCCGCCGGGGTGACGGGATTCCTGCACGTCGCCGACATGGACACCGGGCGGGAGGTCGCCGTCCGCGCGGGCGAGCCGGTCGTGCTCGCGTCGGTGTTCAAGGTGCCGCTGCTGGTCGCCTTCCACCGGCGGGCCGCCGCCGGGCTGCTCGACCCGGCCGAGCAGGTCACGCTGGCGCCGGGCGACCGCACCGCCGGGCCGACCGGGGTGTCCGCGCTGCTGGACGAGGTGCGCATGTCGCTGCGCGACCTCACCTGCCTGATGATCACGGTGAGCGACAACGCCGCCGCCGACGCCGTCCTCGACCGGGTCGGCCGGGACGCGGTGAACGCGGCGGCCGCCGACCTCGGACTGCGCGCGACGGTCGTCGAGGTCAACGGCCGCGAGCTGCACGAGTCCCTGCTCGCGGACGCCGGCGCCGCCACCTTCGCGGACGTGTGGGCGCGGCTGGACGAGCCCGGCGTCCTCGGCCGGCTGCGCGCTCTCGACCCGGCCCGCACCAGCCGCAGCACGCCGCGCGACATGACCCGGCTGCTGTCGATGATCTGGCGGGACGAGGCCGCGCCGCCGGACCACTGCGCGGCGATGCGGCGGCTGCTCGGCCTGCAGGTGTGGCCGCACCGGCTGTCGTCCGGCTTCCCCTACGACGACGTCGTCGTCAGCGGCAAGACCGGCACGCTGCCGACCGTCCGCAACGAGGTCGGCGCGGTCGAGTACCCCGACGGCGCCCGCTACGCCGTGGCGGTGTTCACCCGGTCGACGCTGCCCATCGCCGTCCTGCCGCGGGCCGACGCCGTGATCGGCACGGCGGCGCGGCTGGCCGTGGAGTCCCTGCGCCGCGGGTGAGCACCGCGGCACGAACACGAAAATGTGTCGCATCCGGTGCCGCGGATCGAGTGGGCCATACGGCAGCAGTCCATTGGAAAACATAGGCTGTACCCCTGCTTTAACCGTTCTTGAGGGGTGTTCTTTGCGGCTGCCGGACCATCTGGGGCTACTGCTCACCGACGAGCCGGTGCTCGACGTCTACTCGCACGGCCCGTGGCGTGTCCCGGACGGGCTGTTCGAGGAGATCTCGGCGCGGATCGACGGGCTGGCGGCCGATCCGCGGGCCGCGGAGCTCACGACCGACGAGCACAAGCTGCTGACGCTGCCGGCGTCGCTCGTCACCGCGGAGATCTTCGGCATGCTGGCGTTCCTGCCCGGCGGCGGCGCGATCAAGGCGGGCTCCTGGTCGCAGCTGCCGGAGCGGCTGCTGCACCGGCACCTGGTCAACCCGGGGCCGCTCAGCACCCGGATGACCCGCTGGGACGCCCCGGGAGGCCGCTGGCGGCCGCCGGTGGACTGGCTGATCGAGGCTCCCGACCGGGGCCTGGCGATCGAGCTGGCCCGCGACTGCCTGGCGGCGCTGGAGGGCATCGAGCCGCTGGAGGAGCGCCGCAAGGCGCTGCTGCGGCTCTACGACGACCCGCCGGAGTGCGAGATCGGCCTGCCGAAGGCGGAGCTGCGCGAGCACTGGCACGCGCACGCCGGCGACGACATCGTCGCGGCGGTGCCCGAGCTGCTCGGCCCGGTCGGCTACCTGGAGTGGGTGTGCGCGGGGCTGCTCGCGGCCTACGAGCATCTGACGGACGTGGCGCCGCGCGACGAGACCGTCGAGGTCCACCTGCTCCAGCTGCTGCTGCAGGGCAGCATGGAGCACGTCCCGGCGGAGCTGGCGGTCGCGCTGGGCGAGGACCGCTACGGCGAGCTGCAGCAGCGGTTCGCGGCCGAGCGCCGCGGGTTCAAGGCGGGCGCGTGGCAGGAGCGGACGCGGGCGTGGCTGGTCCGGGCGCTGGTCGCGGGGGCGGCGGACGCCTGCCGGGGCTGGCTCGACATGGCGATGCGGTTCATCGCGACCGTGCAGGGGCTGCCCGGCGACCCGTGGTTCCCGAAGGCGGAGTGGATCCCGGTCGGCCAGTTCCAGACCGACCTGCGGCGCCTGTACGCGCCGCGCCGCCGCGTCGTGAACCCGCTGACCGAGACGCTGCACCGGGCGCCCGCGGCGGACGGCACCTCCGCAGCGGCCGGGGCCGCCGGGCGGGCCGTCCGGCCGGAGCTCGCGACCTCGCTGGTCGGGCAGCCGGAGGTCACCGCGGCGCTGGCGGAGCTGACCGGCGGCGGCGAGCCGGTCCGGCTGCTGCTGGCCGGGCCGGACGGCACCGGCAAGCGCGACGCGGCGCAGGAGCTCGGGAAGGCGCTCGCGTTCGGCCGCGACCCGCACTGGGTCACCGACAACCTGTACACCGGGCAGCGGCTGCCGGACGCCGTCGCCCGGCTGCACGCCGACGCCCGCGACTGCGCCGGCGACCGGCTGCTCGTCATCGAGGGCCTGGACGGGATCGTCACCGACCCCGGCAACGGGGAGGCGCTCGCCGCCGAGCTGCACCGGCTCCTCGCCGTCCACCCCGACCTGAACCTGGTGGCGCTGTGCGACACGGGCGGGGAGGAGCGGATCCGCGAGATCAACCCCGTCCTGCCGCAGCTGTTCCGGATCGCGCGGACGCGGCCGTTCACCGCGGACGGGCACGCCGAGCTGTTCCGCCGGGCGCTGGCCGCCCGCGGCGCGCGCGGCACCCGGCAGGCGGTCGCGGCGGCGGGCGCGCTGCTGGCGGCGACGCCGCCGATGCAGACGCTCCGCAACGCGCGGCTCGCCCCGTACCTGGCGGACCAGGTCACGGCCGCGGCCCGCGCGCGGCAGGGGGCGGCCGACGCCGAACTCCTCGTCCGCAAGCAGGACGTCCCGGGCACCCTGGACATCTCCCGGGCGGCCGGGAACCCCCTCGCCGAACTGCGCGACCTGACCGGCCTGGAGACCGTCAAGCACGAGATCGCGCTGCTCGTCGCCGGGACGCACGCGGCGCGGCTGCGCAGCGAGAACGGGCTGAAGATCACCCCGCCGACCCGGCACATGGTGTTCACCGGCAACCCGGGCACCGGCAAGACGATGGTGGCGCGGCTGCTCGGCCGCATCTACAAGCGGCTGGGCGTGCTGTCGTCCGGGCATCTGGTCGAGGCGTCCCGCGCCCACCTCGTCGGCGAGTACATCGGGCAGACGGCGCCGCGCACCCGCCGGCTGGTCGAGCGGGCGATCGGCGGCGTCCTGTTCATCGACGAGGCGTACACGCTGACGCAGTCGCCGCTGAAGGGCGACTACGGGCACGAGGCGATCGCCGAGCTGGTCAAGCTGATGGAGGACCACCGCGACGACCTGGTGGTGGTCGTCGCCGGCTACCAGCAGGAGATGGCCGAGTTCCTCGCCGCCAACCCCGGGCTGGACTCGCGGTTCCCCAAGCAGATCCACTTCCCCGACTACACCGACGACGAGCTGATCACCGTGTTCGGGCAGCTCGCCGCCGCGGACGGGTTCGAGCTCGCGCCCGGCACCGACGAGGTGCTGGCGACGATGCTGCGCCGCGCGCCCCGCGGACCGTCCTTCGGCAACGGCCGGCTCATGCGCAACATGCTGGACGTCGCCGTCGCCAACCAGGCCGACCGGGTCGCGTCCGCGGCCGTGACGGCGCAGCGGGAGCAGGCCGGGAACGAGGCTGGGAAGGCCGGGGCCGGGAAGGCCGGGCGGGAGAAGGCGGTCCGCGCAGCGGCCGGGCAGGGCGGGGAGCCGCCGGTGCAGGCGCCCACGCGGCAGGAGCTGGTGACGATCACCGCCGAGGACCTGCCCCCGCTGCTGGAGCACCCCGAAGAGTTCTTCGGCCTCTACCTCTGAGGCGCGAGCACCTCTGAGGCGCGAGTACCTCTGCGGCGCGAGGCGCCCTTTACGCGGTGAGCCGTTCGGCGGCGTCGAACAGGATGCGCTCCGCGCCGCGCCGGGTGACGAGCTGCGCGCCGACCGGGAGGCCGCCGACCGTCCCGGCGGGGACGCTCAGCGCGGGCAGCCCGAGCACGTTCCACGGCGAGGTGAGGCTGACCAGCAGCGCGGTCAGCGGCCCGAACTCGTTCTCCGTCGCGCCGATCTCCGGTGCGGTGATCGGCATCGTGGGCATCGCCAGGTAGTCGTAGCGGTCGAGCAGCGCGGCGATCTCGCGGGCGTACCGGTCCCGCTCGCGCAGGGCCCGGACGAGCCGCCAGCCGGGCATGCGCCCCGACTCCTCCAGCCGTCCGAGCGTGGCCGGCAGGTACAGGCCGGGCGCGTCCGCGATCCGTTCGGCGTGCACGTCGTAGGCCTCGCTGAACTCGATCGCGATGAACACCTCCCGCAGCCCGGCGAAGTCGAGCGGCTCGGCCGGCGCGTCCGGGAACAGGGCCCGGACGGTCCGCACCACCTCGGGGTCGGCGGCGGGCGGCTCGATCCAGGCGGCGCGGCCGTGGCGCGCGGCCTCGTCCGCGGCGGGCCCGGTGTCCCCGGACGGGGCGGCCAGCACGCGGTAGGCGGTCAGGCAGTCGGCGGCCGAGCCGGCCAGGACGCCCACATGGTCCAGCGAGCGCGACAGCGGGAACACGCCGTCGGCGGGGACGGCGCCGTGCGCCGGCTTGAACCCGGCCACCCCGCAGAACGCGGACGGGATGCGCACCGACCCGCCGGTGTCGGTGCCGAGGGCGAGCGGCACCGTGCCGGCGGCGACGGCGGCCGCGCTGCCGCTGCTGGAGCCGCCCGCCATGCGCGACCGGTCGTGCGGGTTGCGGACCGGGCCGCTCGCCGACACGTCGCCGGTGGCGCCGAACGCGAACTCCTGCGTGCCCGTCTTGCCGACGATCACGGCGCCGGCGTCCCGCAGTCGCCGCACGCAGGCCGCGTCCTCCTCGGCCAGGTGGCCGTCGAAGTGCGCCGACCCCATGCCGGTCCGGAAGCCGGCGACGTCGATGATGTCCTTCACCGCGACGGGGATGCCGTGCAGCGGGCCCAGGTCGACGCCGCGCGCCCGCTCCTTGTCCGCCAACCGGGCGTTCTCCTGGGCGAGTTCGGGGTCGAGGTCCACGAAGGCGTTCAGTTCGGGGTCGGCCGACTCCAGAACCCTGGTGACGAGATCCTGCGCCGTCTGCTCGCCGTCGCGCAGGGCCCGTCCGAGGTCCGCCAGCGTCCGTCCGGTGAAGAACCCGCCCATACCGCCTCCTACCTGATCAGCCGTCCCGCTCTCCCTAGCACATCGGGCCCCGCGCGAGACAGGCCGGGCGTCCCGTTCATGGCTTTCCGTCCTTGATCGGTCACTCTGTGCGAGCCATTCGTCGCAGCCGTCCTACCGCCGGACGACTGCACGCCCATCGCGGTGAACCTACGCGCGGGTAGGCGGCAGGCTTCAACACGCCCAGAGGAGACGCTCCCACCGGTTCGCTGGGGGGCGGGGCGGAGCCCGCGCCCGGGATCCGCCTCTGTAACCGGCGGCGTCCACCCTGTTGTGTCGGCGCCTCCGGGTGCCGGGCGCCGAACGCGCCCCGGCCCCGGAGGCCCCGGGCGCCTCTGGTTTCCGGGGCTTTGGGCTGTTGAGTCCCGGCCTTGGGTTCTGCGCCCGTTCTGGAAACTCTCTGTTGTGGGGACTTTGGGCCCTGGGTGCGTCCCGGCCCGTGTGATGGGCTCTGCGTGACGGTTGACCGCGCCGATGGTGGGGACGTGATCTCCCTGAGGCGGGACCGACAGCGGAGGGACGCGCAATGGCCGAGCCCATGATGTCCGATGACGAGGTACGGGCGATCGATGCCTACTGGAGAGCCGCCAACTACCTCTCCGTGGGTCAGATCTACCTGCTCGCGAACCCGCTGCTGCGCGAGCCGCTCGGGCGCCGGCACATCAAGCCGCGGCTGCTCGGGCACTGGGGCACCTCGCCCGGCCTGAACTTCTGCTACGCGCACCTGAACCGGGCGATCAAGGCGCGGGACCTCGACATGATCTACATCATGGGGCCGGGGCACGGCGGGCCGGCGGCGGTCGCGAACGCGTGGCTGGAGGGCACCTACAGCGAGGTGTACCCGCACGTCTCGCAGGACGCCGAGGGCATGCGGCGGCTGTTCCACCAGTTCTCGTTCCCCGGCGGCATCCCGTCCCATGTGGCGCCGGAGACGCCGGGCTCCATCCACGAGGGAGGCGAGCTGGGGTATTCGCTGGCGCACGCGTTCGGGGCGGCGTTCGACAACCCGGACCTCGTCGTCGCGTGCATCATCGGGGACGGCGAGGCGGAGACCGGGCCGCTCGCGGCGAGCTGGCATTCGAACAAGTTCCTCGACCCGGTGAAGGACGGCGCCGTCCTGCCGATCCTGCACCTCAACGGCTACAAGATCGCGAACCCGACGGTGCTGGCGCGGATCCCGGAGGAGGAACTCGTCCAGCTGCTGGACGGGTACGGGTACCGGCCGCTCCTGGTGAGCGGGGACGAGCCCGCGTCCATGCACCGGAAGATGGACGCCGCGCTCGGCCAGGCCCTGGACGAGATCGCCGGGATCCAGCGCGACGCGCGGGCGGGGCGGACGTCGGAGCGGCGGCGCTGGCCGATGATCGTCCTGCGGTCGCCGAAGGGCTGGACGGGGCCGAAGGAGGTGGACGGGCTGCCCGTCGAGAACACGTGGCGCTCCCACCAGGTCCCGCTGGCCGGCGTGCGCGACGACCCCGCGCATCTCGCGCAGCTCGAGGAATGGCTGCGCTCCTACCGTCCGGACGAGTTGTTCGACGCCGACGGCCGCCCCGTCGAAGCGGTGCGGGCGCTCGCACCCGAGGGCGAGCGGCGGATGAGCGCCAACCCGCACGCGAACGGCGGCCTGCTGCTGAAGCCGCTCGCGCTGCCCGATTTCCGGGACTACGCCGTGCCCGTCGACAAGCCCGGCACGACGCTCACCGAACCCACCCGGACACTGGGGTCGTTCCTGCGCGATGTCGTGAAGGCCAACCCGACCAGCTTCCGCATCATGGGCGCGGACGAGACGGCGTCCAACCGGCTCGGTGACGTGTTCGAGGCGACCGAGCGGGTCTTCGAAGGCGAGATCCTCCCGACCGACGAGCATCAGGCGCCGTCCGGGCAGGTCATGGAGGTGCTGAGCGAGCACCTGTGCCAAGGCTGGCTGGAGGGCTACCTCCTCACCGGACGGCACGGGCTGTTCAACAGCTACGAGGCGTTCGTGCACATCGTCGACGCCATGTTCAACCAGCACGCGAAATGGCTGAAGGTGACCCGGCACCTGCCGTGGCGGCGGCCCATCGCGTCGCTGAACTACCTGCTGTCGTCGCACGTGTGGCGGCAGGACCACAACGGCTTCACCCACCAGGACCCCGGCTTCCTCGACGTCGTCCTGAACAAGAAGCCGGAGATCGTCCGGGTGTACCTGCCGCCGGACGCGAACACGCTGCTGTCCGTCGGCGACCATTGCCTGCGGTCCCGCGACTACGTCAACGTGATCGTGGCCGGGAAGCAGCCGGCGCTGAACTGGCTGCCGATGGACGCGGCGATCGCGCACTGCACGCGCGGCATCGGCATCTGGGAGTGGGCCTCGACCGACGGCGGCGAGGACCCCGATGTCGTCATGGCCTGCGCGGGCGACATCCCGACGCTGGAGACGCTCGCCGCGGTGGACCTGCTGCGGCGGCTGTTCCCCGAACTGCGCGTCCGGGTCGTGAACGTCGTCGACCTGATGCGGCTCCAGCCGTCCAGCGAGCACCCGCACGGCCTCGCCGACCGCGAGTACGACACCCTGTTCACCACCGACAAGCCCGTGATCTTCGCCTTCCACGGCTACCCCTACCTGATTCACCGGCTCACGTACCGCCGCGCCGGGCACGCCCACCTGCATGTCCGCGGCTACAAGGAAGAGGGGACCACCACCACGCCGTTCGACATGGTCATGCTGAACGACCTCGACCGCTACCACCTGGTGATGGACGTCATCGACCGCGTCCCGTCCCTCGGCGGGCGCGTCGCCCACATCCGCCAGCGGATGTCCGACCAACGCCTGGCCATGCGCGCCCACACCCGCGAACACGGCGAAGACGCCCCCGAAGTCCGCGACTGGACCTGGCCCTACTAGTGGGAGGGGCCGTACTGGTGAAGGGGGCCGCCCCGGTGATGCCGGCGGTACCGGCGAGGGGGGCGCACTGATGCGCGTGCTCACGGTCAACCCCGGGTCGAGCAGCCTGAAGGTGAGCCTGCTCGACCCGGACGACACCGTCCTCGCGGAGGACTCCGGCGCCGGCCACGAGATGGCCGGCGTGGTCGCGACCATGCCGCCTCCGGACGCGATCGGCATCCGGTTCGTCCACGGCGGCACCGATTACACCGCACCCGTCCGCATCGACGCCGGGGTCACCGAGCGGCTGCACGAGCTCGCCGACCTGGCCCCGCTGCACCAGCCGGCGTCGCTGCACGCGCTCGCGGAGATCACCGCGGCGCTGCCCGGCGTCCCGGCCGTGGCCTGCTTCGACACCGCGTTCCACGCGACGCTGCCGTCCGCCGCCGCGACCTACGCGCTCCCGCCGGAGTGGCGGGAGCGCTTCGGCCTGCGCCGCTACGGCTTCCACGGCCTGTCGTTCTCCTACGCCACCCGGCGGGTGGGAGAGATGCTCGGTTCGACCCCGGCCCGGACGGTCATCTGCCACCTCGGTGCCGGGGCGTCCCTGTGCGCCGTCGCCGACGGGCGCTCGATCGACACGACGATGGGGTTCACGCCCCTCGAAGGGCTGGTCATGGCGTCCCGGGCGGGCAGCATCGACCCCGGCATCCCGCTGTGGCTGATCAAGCACGGCCTCGACGCGGGCGAGGTCAACCGGGCCCTCGAACGCGACTCCGGGCTGCGCGGCCTCACCGGCACCGGTGACATGCGCCGCATCCGCGAACTGGCCGAGGCGCGCGACGCGCCCGCGCTCGCCGCCCTCGACGTCTACCACCACCGCCTCCGCGCCTGCGCCGCCGCGATGACCGCGTCCCTCGGCGGCCTGGACGCCCTGGTGTTCACGGGCGGCGTCGGCGAGCACGACCCGTCCGTGCGCATGCGGCTCGCCGAGGACCTCTCCTACCTGGGCGTCTCCATCGACCCCGGCCGCAACGACGAGGTGGACGGCGACACCGACATCACCGCCCCGGACGCCACCGTCCGCACCCTGGTGATAGCCGCCCGCGAAGACCTCGAGATAGCCGCCGGCGTGCGCGCCTGTCTCTGACCGCGTGCACCTGGCCAACGCGGCCGACTACCGGGGCACCGACGGGAGACGGCCCTGAGCGGGAGCCGCCTCGTCGACAGCGCCTACACGGTCGCCGTGGCGGTGGAGAAGTCACTCCGGCCGTGACGGCGGCCGCCGGTTCGGCGCCGCCGTCCGTCACGGGCCCTGCGACCCGCCGGCACCGGGTCCTTGCCCGGCCGCGACGAGGCGCTGTTTGGTCCGACTTGGCGAAAAGTTGCGGTTCTCGCCCAGCGGGGCGGGAATCACCTGCGTCGGCCGTCGATCATCCGGGGGGACGTCGTGGGCAGGCGTGTGTTCGGCGTCGTGGCCTTGCTGGGCCTGGTGCCCCTCGCGGGTGCCTGCTCGCCGGGGTTCGGCGGGCGCGGGAAGGGGCGGCCGGACGCGGCGGCGACCGCGGCCGCCGGGAAGAGCGAGAACGAGCAGCCGGGCACGGCGGACTGGCGGGTCCGGCGCAAGGGCGCCGAGCACGAGATCGAGGGGTACGCCGACAAGGTGAGCGTGCTGCCGGGGCAGGCTTTCCGGCTGCTGGTCTCCACGACGACGTCCGGCTTCACCGCCGAGGCGTTCCGCATGGGCTGGTACGGGGGTGCGCAGGCCCGCCGGGTGTGGCGGTCGGAGCGCGTGCCCGGTACCAGGCAGGCCGCCGCGAGCATCGACAAGGCGACCCGCACCGTGTCGGCGGTGTGGCGGCCGTCGCTGACCGTTCCCACGGCCGGCTGGCCCGAGGGCGGCTACCTGATCAGGCTGACCGCCGCGTCGGGCGCCCAGCGGTACGTGCCGATCACCGTCCGGTCGCCCCGCGCCGAGGGCCGCGTGGTCGTGCTGAACGCGACCACCACGTGGCAGGCCTACAACATGTGGGGCGGCCACGACCTCTACAAGGGCCCGTCCGGCGGGCTGCCGGACCGCTCGACGGCCGTCAGCTTCGACCGCCCCTACGACGGGAACGGCGCGGGCAAGTTCCTCAGCTACGAGCAGCCCGCGGTCGCGCTGGCCGAGAAGCTCGGCCTGCCGCTGGCGTACGCGACCGACAACGACCTGCACGCCGACCCGCACCTGCTGGACGGCGCCCGCGGCCTGCTCACGCTGGGGCACGACGAGTACTGGTCGGCCACCATGCGGCAGCGCGCGACCCAGGCCCGCGACCGAGGCGTCAACATCGCCTTTCTCGGAGCGAATGCCGTGAATCGCCATATCCGCTTCGGCTCCACGCCGCTGGGGGCGAACCGCCTGGTCGTCTGCTACAAGGACGCGGACCTCGACCCCATGTCGAAGCAGAACCCGGCCGAGTCGACGCAGGACTGGCGGCTCTCGCCGGTGCCGCGCCCGGAGAGCGACATCATCGGCATCCAGTACTTCTGCTTCCCGGCCGAGGGCGCGTTCACGATCCATCAGCCCGATTTCTGGATGTTCCGGGGGACGGGCGTCCGGAAGGGCACGAAGTTCCCCGGCGTCATCGGCCCGGAGGCCGACGCCCTCAACCGCGACGGCCCCACGCCGCCCGGCCTGGAGATCGTCGCGCACTCGCCGATCACCTGCGGGAACCGGGCGGCCGTCGCGGACGCGTCCTACTACACCGCCGAGAGCGGCGCGGGTGTGTTCGCCACCGGCACGATGCGCTGGGTCTGCTCGATGCGCGGGCCGGCCTGCGGGCACGGCGTCACCGAGGCCGGACGGCGGTTCGTCACCCAGGTGAGCACGACGCTCTTCACGGCCATGGCCGCCGGGCCGCTCGGGCGGACCCACCCCTCCCGGCCGAACTCCAAGGAACTCGTCTCCGCTCCTTGAACCCCAGCGCTCCTGGAGCGCTCTTGCACTCACCGCTCCTTGAGCCGGGCGCGGCGTTCCTCGTCCTCCAGGAGGGGGCCGATGCGGAACGGGACCTGGTGGGTCAGGACGATCGACGTCGTGCTGCGGCGGACGCCGGGGCAGGCGAGGATCGAGTCGATGACCTCGTGCAGCTGCTTGCCGTTCGGGGCCACCGCGCGGACGAGGAGGTCGCCCTGGCCGGTGATGCCGAGGACCTCCAGGACGCGCGGGATCGCCGACAGCGCCGCGGCGGCCTCGCGCAGGCGGCCCTGGGCGACTTCGAGGGTGACGAAGGCGGTCAGCTCGAAGCCGATCGCGCCGAGGTCGACCTCCCGGCCGCGGTGCCCGATGACGCCCTCGCGTTCGAGCCGCTCCACGCGCGCGTGCGCGGTGTTGCGGGCGATGCCGAGCTTGGCGGCCAGTTCCGTGATGCCGATGCGGGGCTGCTCCACGAGGCGGCGCAGGATCTGCAGGTCGAGGAGAGTGGCGCTCGTCACAATGCTCAGCTCCGATGAGTAAGTGTGGTCCGATTTGAGCAATCTGCTCAAGTATCGTCCCACCATCTTGCACACCGCTCAGGTCGGGGGGCTCAATGCAAGCATGAGCACCACCGTTACTTCCTCTCCGCTCCGCGACCGGCTGGAGCTGGAGCGCGGCCGGATCGCGATCGGCGGCGTGCACGCGCTCGTCCGGCTGCTGCTCGACCAGCGGCGGTCGGACGCCCGGCGCGGCTGGACGACGGCCGGGTTCGTGTCCGGCTACCGGGGGTCGCCGCTCGGCGGGCTCGACCAGCAGCTGATGCGGGACGCGAAGCTGCTCGAGGGCAACGACATCCGGTTCATCCCGGGCGTGAACGAGGAGCTGGCGGCGACGGCGGTCTACGGGTCGCAGCTCGCCGAGCACCTGCCTGGGCCGCGGTACGAGGGCGTCTTCGGGCTCTGGTACGGCAAGGCGCCCGGCGTCGACCGGTCGCTGGACGCGTTCAAGCACGGGAACTGGCTCGGCACGTCCGCGCGCGGCGGGGTGCTCGCGGTCGTGGGCGACGACCCGTCCGCGAAGTCGTCCACGCTGCCGTCGGCGACGGAGGGCGCGCTCGCGGAGGCGTTCATGCCGGTGCTGGTGCCCGCGTCGGTGGGCGACGTGCTGCGGCTGGGACGGCACGGGTTCGAGATGTCCCGGTTCAGTGGTGCCTGGACCGGTTTCAAGGTCGTGACGGACGTCGCCGACTCGCACGAGATCGTGGCGGCGGAGCCGGTGCCCGACCCGGTGATCCCGGACTTCAGGTGGCGGGGGCGTCCGTGGAAGCCGACGCGCAAGCCCGGCGTCGACTTGAAGGGCACGACGGCCATCGAGACCGAGGTCCTGCAGGGTCGGCTGCAGGCGGCGACGGCGTACGCCGCGGCCAACGGGCTCGACCGGATCGAGGGTGCGGCCGCGGACGCGACCGTCGGGCTCGTCGCGGCCGGGCGCACCTACATTGAGCTGCGCGAAGCCCTCGACCGGATCGGCCTGGACGAGGACGCGCTGGCGCGGCGGGGTGTGCGGCTGCTGCGGCTCGCCCTGATCTATCCGCTGGACGCCGACCGGATCCGCGGGTTCGCGAAGGGCCTCCGCGAGATCGTCGTGGTGGAGGAGAAGCGCGCGTTCATCGAGACGCAGATCCGGGACGTCCTGTACGACCAGGCGGAGCGTCCGGCCGTGTACGGGAAGAACGGGCCCGATGGCGCCGGGCTCGTCCCGGCCGACGGCGGGCTGGACGCCGACCGGGTCGTCAAGGCGCTCGCCCGGTTCATCGCCGACCGCGTCGGCGCGGAGCACGTCGACCTCCGCGACCCGGCGCTGACGCCCCGCAAGCCGCAGATCGACCTGCTGGCGCCGGCGCGCACCCCGTACTTCTGCTCGGGCTGCCCGCACAACCGGTCGACGGTCGTCCCGGACGGGTCGATCGCGGCGAGCGGCATCGGCTGCCACGTGATGACGGTCTTCCAGGACCGCAGCATCGGCACGACGCAGATGGGCGGCGAGGGCGCCATGTGGGTCGGCGCGGCGCCGTTCAGCGACACCGGGCACATGTTCCAGAACCTCGGCGACGGGACGTTCTTCCACTCCGGCAGCCTCGCCGTCCGGCAGGCCGTCGCCGCCGGCACCGACATCACCTTCAAGATCCTCTACAACGCGGCGGTCGCGATGACCGGCGGGCAGGACGCCGACGGCGGCTCCGACCCGGCCGCGATCACCCGGATGCTGCACGCCGAGGGCGTCGCGAAGATCACCGTGGTGGCGGACGACCCGTCCCGCTACCCGCGCGGGACCGACTGGGCGCCCGGCGTCCGGGTCCGGCACCGCGACGACCTCGACGCCGTCCAGCGGGAGCTGCGCGAGATCCCCGGCGTGACCGTGCTGCTGTACGACCAGGCGTGCGCGGCGGAGTCGCGGCGCAAGCGCAAGCGCGGCCTCGCCCCCGACCCGCAGGTCCGCGTGCTGATCAACGAAGCGGTCTGCGAGGGGTGCGGCGACTGCGGCGTGAAGTCGAACTGCCTCAGCGTCGAACCGGTCGAGACCGAGTTCGGGCGCAAGACGCAGATCAACCAGACGTCCTGCAACAAGGACTACTCGTGCGTGGACGGCGACTGCCCCTCGTTCCTCACCGTGGTCCCCGGCGAGAAGAAGGCGCGGCCGTCGCTGCCGGAGATCGGTGAGCTGGCCGAGCCCGAGACCCGTCCCGAGTCGGCGGACGTCCTGCTCGTGGGCATCGGCGGAACCGGCGTCGTGACCGTCAACCAGGTCCTCGCCACGGCCGCGCTCGTCGACGGCCTGCACGCCCGCGCGCTCGACCAGACCGGGCTGAGCCAGAAGGCCGGCGCGGTCGTGTCGCACCTGCGGATCGGGGACGCCGAGCGGGACCGCCCCGGCATGGTCGGCGCGGGCGGCGCCGACGCCTACCTGGTGTTCGACGCGCTCGCCGGGACGTCCGAGCCGAACCTGCGCCGCTGCGCGCCCGGCCGGACCGCCGCGGTCGTGTCGACCAGCGAGGTCCCCACCGGGCGGATGATCACCGACACGGCGGCGGCGCTGCCGCCGAGCGCGGCGCTCGTCCGGCGGATCGCCGACCGGACGCGGCCGGAGGGCCTCGTCGCGCTCGACGCCCTCGCGCTCGCCGAGCGCTGGTTCGGGAGCACGACCACCGCGAACTTCGTCGTGGTCGGCGCCGCCTACCAGTCGGGCCTGCTGCCGCTGTCGGCGAAGGCGATCGAGGAGGCGCTCGCGCTGAACGGCGTCCAGGTCGCGGCGAACGTGCAGGCGTTCCGGGCGGGGCGGCGGCTCGTCCTGGAACCGGGCTGGGCGGCCGAGCCGGCCGCGACCGCCGCCGCCGCCGCTCCGCGTCCGCTGGACGCGACCGCGCCGGCCGCGATGCGCCTGGTCGATGCGTCCGGAGCGGACGGGGAACTGGCCCGCGTGCTGCGGATCCGCGTCCCCGACCTCGCCGCCTACCAGGACCTCGCGCTCGCCGAGCGGTACCTGGACGCGGTCATGCGCGTCGCGCGCGCCGAGCGGGCGGCGGGGGCGGACGGGCAGCGGCTCGCGGTCGCCGTCGCGCGCAACCTCTACAAGCTGATGGCGTACAAGGACGAGTACGAGGTCGCCCGCCTCCACCTCGACCCCGAGCTCGCCCGCCGCGTCGAGGAGCAGTTCGGGCCCGGCTCGACCGTCCGGTACATGCTGCACCCGCCGCTGCTGCGGGCGCTGGGGCTCGGCAAGAAGGTCGCGCTCGGCCGGACGGCCCGCCCGGCGTTCCACGCGCTGCGCGCCATGCGGCGGCTGCGCGGCACCCCGCTCGACCCGTTCGGCGCCACCGCGCAGCGCCGCGCCGAGCGCCGCCTCGTCACCGGCTACGTCGCCGTCCTGAACGAGCTGGTCGCGGGCCTGGACGCGGGCCTCACGGCGGACCGGCACGATCTCGCCGTCCGGATCGCGGAGCTGCCCGACATGATCCGCGGCTACGAGGAGGTGAAGACCGCGAACGTCGCCCGCTACGAGGAGGGCCTCCGCGAGCTGCTCGCCGCGTGGCGCGCCGCCGCCGGGTCGAACCCGGTGCGCGGGGCGGCGCGTACCTCCTGACACGCCGGGGACCACGCCCGGCACGGAGCACGGCGAGGGTGGGCGTCCAGTGGAATCGGGCTTGCGGCTGACCGAGCGCTACCGGCTCGTGGAGCGCCTCGACGGCGGCGGGACGATGGAGGTCTGGCGCGCCCGGGACGAGCTGCTCGACCGCGCCGTCGCGGTCAAGCTGCTGACGCCCGCGCGCGCCGGCCTGCACCCCGCCTTCCAGCAGGGGGTCAACCGCGCCGCCGGACTCTCCCACCCCGTGCTGGAGACGATCTTCGACAGCGACCAGACCCGGGACGCGTCCGGACGGCTGACGTCCTACCTGGTCACCGAGTTCCTCGACGGCACGACCCTCGCGGACCGGCTGCGCCGCGGCCCGCTCACCGCCTACGAGACCGCCGAGGTGTGCGGCCGGGTCGCCTCCGCGCTGGACCTCGCGCACACGGCCGGCGTGGCGCACGGCGACCTGAGGCCCGGCAAGGTCGTGCTCCTCCCGGACGAGGTCAGGCTCGTCGACACCGGCATCGGCGGGATCGTCCGCAGCGCCCGGGGGCCGGAGGCGGCGGCGCCGACGACCGAGCCCGGGGCGACCGCCGACATCCGGGCACTGGGCGCGCTCATCTCCGCCTGCGTCACCCCCGGCGCGTCCGAGGAGCTGTCGGCGCTCGTCGCCCGCTGCCTGAGCCGGGAACCGCCGTCCGCCCGGCAGATCGCCGGCCTCCTCACCCGCGAGGACGACGCCCCGCCGAACCACTTCTTCACCGCCCCAGCGCACCTCGCCGCACCCCGCCGGACGAAGGCCCCGGGCCCGCCGTCACGACGGTCCGACGCTCTGCACTCGCCGCCCCGGCCGACGAAGGCCCTGCGCCCGCCGTCGCGGCGGCCTGCCGCCCGGCGCGTTCGGCCGGCCGTGCTCGCTCTGGCCGTCGTGGTGCCGGTCTCGGCGGCCGCCGCGATCCTGGCCTCGGCACCGCGCGCGCCGGTTCCCGTCGCGACGCCCGTCCCGGATGCGTCCGCGCCGTCCGCGACGGCGGCGCCGGGCCGGCCGCCCGCCGTCGAGCCGGCCGGCACGCGGGTGCGGGGCGCGCTCGGCCGGCTGCGCCCGATCGTCAGCCGCGGCTACGCCTCCGGCGAGATCCGCCCCGACGTCGCCATCGACCTGAACAACGTGATCACCAACCTGGAGAACGACCTCACCGCCGACCGCAACGTGGACGTCGGCGGCCGCGTCGCCCAGCTGCACGACAAGATCGACACGCGGCGGCGCGAACAGGCCCTCACTCCCGACCTCGCGGACGAGCTGAACCGCGTCCTCGCGACCATCCGGGCATGACCGCCGGCCAGCAGCCCGGACGGTGGCGGCGGGAGGAGATCCGCCACTCCCGGCGGGGCCTCCGCATCCCGTGGCTCGCGCTCGCGGGGGTCGCCGCCACGATCGCCGCCGCGGCCACCCTCATCATCGGAATCGGCGACACCCTCTCCAGCCGGGACCGCTCCCCCGGCCGCCTCCTGCCGCTCCAGGCGGCGTCCCCGTCCCCGCCGGCCACCGCCGACCCGGACCCGCCGAGCACCGAACCGGCCACGGATCCCGTCCCGGAGACGCCCGAGACCTCCGCGCCGCCCGAGACGCGCATCCACGACGCGCTGCTGCGGCTCCGCTCCGCGGTCTACCAGGGCGTCGCCGACGGGGACGTCCGCGACGACGTCGGCCTCGACCTCACCAACGTGATCGAGGGCATGCTGCGGCGGCAGTGGTCCCCGCTCGACCGCCGCCGCGCCGACGTCGCCTACCTCCGGCACAAGATCTCGACCCGCACCCGCGAGGGCGCCATCAGCGGCGGCCGCGCCGAGAAGCTGCGCCTCATCCTCGACGACGCGACCACCACCGGCGGCTAGACGCAGCCCTCGAACTGCGGCACCCCGATGATCGACAGGTCCAGGCCGGTGCCGCCGCGGCGGAGCCCGATGCGCGACGGATCAGCGCAGCGCGGCGAGGGCCTCCGCCCGGTCGGTCGTCGTGGGGATCGCGCGGTTCAGCCCGGTGACCTGGATGACGCGGTTCACCGGCCCGCTCGGCGGCGAGAGCAGGCCGACCCGGATGCCGAGGGCCTTGGCGCGGATGCAGGCGCGGAAGATGGCGTCCACCCCGCAGGCGGCGCAGAAGCGCGTCCCCGACAGGTCCAGGACCAGGCCCCGGGGGCTCGTGTTGAGCAGCCAGAGCAGCTGGGTGCGGATCCTCTCGTCGTTCAGGAGATCGACCTCGGCGGGAAAGGTCACGATGTCGCAGTCGTCCGCCTGGTAGACGTGCAGCACCGATGATGTCGGTCGCATCGCGTTCTCACCCCATCTCACTCGTCCCCTAATTTATCGTGACACGATACATTTGTCACGCTCCGGCGCCCCACCTGCCCGGATACCGCCGGTGAAGTAGCATCGAGGCGTCACAGGACGGACTTCCATGCCCATGGACGGGGGTGCGCGTGCAGGAACTCAGCCAGGAGGAGTTCACCGCCCTGCTCGCGTTCCGGACGGGGCTGCGCCGCTATCTGCGCTGGAGCGAGCAGGCGGTGCGCGCGGCGGGGCTGACGCCGGCGCAGCACCAGCTCCTCCTCGCCGTCAAGGGCCATGACGCCGAGCGTCCGCCCACGGTCGGCGAGCTCGCGGAGTACCTGCTGCTGCGCCACCACAGCACGGTCGAGCTGATCAACCGGGCGGAGCACGCCGGTCTCGTCGGCCGCGAGCGCGACCCCGACGACAACCGGGTGATGCGGGTGCGGCTGACCGCGGCGGCCGACCGCGTCCTCGCCGAGCTGACCCGGGTGCACCTCGCGGAGCTGCGCAGCCTCGCGCCGATCCTGGACCGCCTGAGCGCCGAGCTGAAGACCCTGGAGGACCAGCCGGACCGCTAGCCCGCGACGACGGCGGCGATCGCGCCGAGCGCGATGATCGACACGATCAGTACCGCCGTGAGGACCCAGCACAGCCTCCGGCTCGGTCCCAGATGCTCCCGGCGCGGCGGCGTCTCGGCCGCCGTCAGGCGGTTGAACACGGCGAACCGGGCCGCGAGCTCCCGGTCCTCGCGGCACAGCCCCATCTCGATGAGCGCGAGAACACGGCTCTCGTGCAACGGCAGGCTCATCGTTCCTCCAGCCTGGTCGACTTCGGCTACAGCGACGCTCCTTAGTGACTTACCGGGAGAAGCAAGATCTATCGCCCGGGTCCATCGCCACCCGCCTCAAACCGGGCGGATCACTCGTCGCGCGGGCCGAACTCGACGCAGCAGTACCCCGAATGCGGGGCGAGTTCCGCCCGCACGCTGGAGGCGCCCAGGCCGTCCACCACGCCGGACAGGAACGCGTGGTTCACCCCGCACACCAGGCCGGGATCGTCCCCGGCCATGGGGTGGAAGGGGCAGTTGCGCAGCCGCAGCCGCTTCGGGCCGTCCCGCTCGGGTTCGAACCCGTACCGCTCCAGGAGCTCGGCCGCGCACGTCAGCGCGCGCTCCGCGCCGAGCCGGCCGCCCCGCACGGGACGGCTCTCCGCCGCGCCGAGCGCGCGCCCCCGCTCCCCGGCGGCCCGGAACGCCGCCTCCTGCCCGCTCTCCCCCGGCTCCTGGTCGCGGACGGCGTCCAGCAGGATGCTCGCGAGGAGCCCGTGCTCGCGCTGCGGGATGCTGACCCGCACGTCCACACCCGACGGCTCGTACACCTTCGGCGCCCGCCCCACCCGCCGGACGCCCGCCGGGTTGGCGTAGCGGGCGGACAGCAGCCCCGCGTCCACGAGCTTGTCGAGGTGGAACGCGGCCAGCTTCCGGGAGATGCCGACGCTCGCCGCCGCCTCGTCCCGGGTCACCGGCGCGTTCGCAGCGCGGATGAACGCGTACATCCGGCGCCGCAGGTCGTCGCTGAGAATCGCGGCGGCCTCCAGTCCGATGGAGTCCGAAGTCACGCCCCCACCCTAACCCGCGATCGCCATAACGCCCAAAAAACCGCTCGAAACCGGACGACACCCCGGCCGACCACGGCCCCATTGACGCGAGAGTGCTATAACACCAATACTTGTTGGCGAAATGGGAGGTCGTCATGGACGATCCGCAGCAGCAGTCGAAACGGCCGGTGAGCGTGCTCGCCGGCGGCTACGGCCACCCCTTGCACCCGATCCTGGTGACGGTCCCGATCGGCGCGTGGGTGGCGAGCCTCGTCTTCGACATCGCCTCGCACCTGGTCGGCGACCCGGACTTCCTGACCAAGGGCTCCCTGTGGCTCATCGGCCTGGGCGTCGCGGGGGCGCTCGCCGCCGCCGCGACCGGTTTCCTCGACCTGCTCGCCGTCCCGCCGGGCACGCGCGCCTTCCGCACCGCCCTGGTCCACATGTCCCTGAACCTGGCCGTGACCACCGCCTACGCGGCGGCCTTCGGCTGGCGCCTCGGCGACGTCACCGGCCCCGTCCCGCCCGGACCGATCGCCCTCTCGGCGGTGTCCCTGGCAGGGCTGACCGTCTCCGGCTTCCTGGGCGGCAAGCTCGCCTACCGCTACGGCGTCCGCGTCGCCGACGAGACCACCCAGTCCGAGGGCTTCGCCACGGCCGAGCCCGCACCCCGTCCCACCACCCACCAAGGAGAGAACGCATGACCATCGGCGCACTAGTCACCTGGCTGATCACCGCCCTGGGCGGCTTCTACATGCTCGGCACCTGGATCTCCCGCGGCGGCGTCCGCGGCGGGACGTCCCGCCTCCCGGTCCCGGTCATCTTCGGCCACTTCCTGCTGGCGGCCGCCGGCCTGGTGGTCTGGATCATCTACGTCCTGGCCGACACCGCGGCCCTGGCCTGGACGGCCTTCGGCCTCCTCCTGCCGGTCGCCCTGCTCGGCTTCGTGATGTTCTTCCGCTGGCTGGCCGTGACCCGCACCCCCGCGGTCCGCACCGCCGCGGGCGCCCCCGGCTCCGCCCAGGCGGACACCGCCCCCGAAGCCGCCTTCCCCATGGCGGTCGTCCTGGCCCACGGCCTCTTCGCGGTAGTGACCCTGATCCTGGTCGTCCTGTCAGCCCTTCAAGCCTGACCCGACAACCGCGACCGGCACCGCAACCACGCAACGACCCCGACCGTCGCGATCGCGACCGAAGGCAGGTTCAAGCGAAGCGAGAACCTGATCGCGCAGCGAGCCGCCAGGCGAGTCGGATGCGATGCAGCGATCGCACCGTGTTTTTCGACGATGGAGGGCCGCCAGGCCCGAAGGAGGAGAAAAATACAATAAATACAGTGAGCACCTCTGGCCATGAGGTGCTCACTGTGGTTCGGGCGGTCGGGCGAACCGGGCCTCGCGGTCCGGGTCAAGGCTTCGTCCGACGCCCGCGCTCTGCGGTACTCGTCAAGGCGGGGTTAGGTGCCGGCGACCACTTCCTTCTCTGGCTCGGGGACGGTTGGGGAGGGCCGAAGGCGGCGCGGGGTCATGCCAAGGGCGGCGATCGCTGCGATCACCATGAACCCGGCGACCATCAGCCAGGCGTCGGTGTAGGCGGTGTGGGCCTCGGGCCAGCCGCGCGGGGTGCCGAGGGCGGCGACGGCGAGGCTGACGCCGAGGACGGTGCCGATCTGCCGGCTCATGTTCACCACGGCGCTGCCGGTGGCGTAGCGGTGGGACGGCAGTTCGACGGCGGCGGCCGACAGGATGGTGGGGAGGGCGAGCCCGACCCCGATCCCGCCGATGAGCCAGCCCGGCAGCAGCTGCGACGCGTAGGCCGGTGCCGGGCCGAGGCTCATCGCGATCATGACGACGCCGAACGCGCACAGCATGCACCCGACGGCGGTGATCAGTCCGACGGGGACCCGGGCCGCGGCGAGGCGTCCGGCGATGAGCGCCATGATGGGGACCATCAGGGGGCCGGGCGCGACGGCGAGCCCGGTCCTGATGGGCGAGTAGTGCCAGACCTGCTGCATCCACAGCACGCCGAGCAGCAGGTTCGCGGCGAACGCGACGGTGAACAGCAGGACCGCGGCGTTCGACCAGAAGAAGGTGCGGACGGCGAGCAGCGCGGGCTCGATGACCGGCGCGGGGTGCCGCAGCGAGCGCAGCCAGAACCAGGCGAGGCCGAGCAGCGCGGCGCCGGTGACCAGGGTCGTCCGCTCGCCTGGCCAGTCGTTGATCTTCACGAGGCCGAGCGCGAGGAGGGCGATCGCGCCGGTCAGCACGGCGGTGCCGGGCAGGTCGGGGACGCGGGCGGTGACGCCCTCGCGGGAGTCGGGGACGAGCCGCAGCGCGAGCACGACCGCGGCGACGCCGATGGGCACGTTGACCTCGAAGACCCAGCGCCAGGAGACGTCCACGAGGACGCCGCCGATCGCGGGGCCGGCCGCGGCGGCGAGCGCCGAGGACGCCGACCAGATCCGCACCGCGCCGCCGCGGCGCGCCGCCGGCATCGCCGACAGCAGCAGCCCGAGGCTGGTGGGGATGAGCGCGGCGGCGCCCGCGGCCTGCAGGACGCGGAAGCCGACGAGCCACCACAGGCCGGGGGCGGCGGCGCACGCCTGGGAGGCGAGGGTGAAGACGGCCAGGCCGAGGACGAGCCCGGCCTTGCGCCCGTACCGGTCGGCGAGCCGGCCGAGCGGGACGAGCAGCGCGGCGAACACGATCGCGTAGCCGTTGAGGACCCAGGACAGGTCGGCCATCGGCGTGCCGGCGAAGTCGCGGCCGATGTCGTCGAAGGCCACGTTGACGATGAACAGGTCAAGGCCCGCCATGAAGGAGGCGACGGAGAGCACCGCGAGGACGGGACCGGTGCGTACCTGACTTTGTTTCACCATAGTCAGGGACGCTAGCGCCCGACCTGACTTTGGTCAAGCGAAGTCAGCAGGTTTATAGTGGGTCGCGTGACAATCGCACTTGAGGGGCACTTCGCCGACCGCGACGCCTGGTCGATGCAGAACTGCCCGGTCGCCCGTACCCTGGCCGCGCTCGGACCGCCGTCGGCGGTGCTGGTGCTCAGCGAGGCGTTCTTCGGGACCAATCGTTTCGGCGACTTCGTGCGCAACCTCGGCATGACCGAATCCGCCGTCACCGCCCGCCTGCGCCACCTCGTCAAGGCCGGGCTGCTCACCCGGGAGCCGTACCAGGAGCCCGGCCAGCGCACGCGCTACGAGTACCACCTGACCAAGATGGGCCTGGACCTCGCGCCGACCCTCGTCAGCCTCATGGAATGGGGCGAGACGTACCTGCCCAACGAGGAGGGACGCCAGGTCATGCTGACCCACACCCGCTGCGGCGAGCGCGTGACGGCGCAGGTCAGATGCGCCGACGGCCACGACGTAGGCGTCGACGACATCATCATGCGCCCCCCGCACCCCGGAGAGGACTCTCGTTGACCTGCGGCGTGTTGTTGTTATGGCGGGCCGGATAACAACAACACGCCGCAGGTCAACGGGAGCGGTCGGGGCGGCGGGGGCTTGCGCCGCCTGCCAGGCGCAGGGCGTGCTCCACCAGGGACACCAGGACGTCCTTCGCCGAACCCGTCCGGCGCGCGTCGCACAGCAGCACCGGGACGTGCGGGTCGATGTCGAGCGCCGTCCGGATCTCCGGCGGGTCGTAGCGGTCGGCGTCGTCGAAGCAGTTGACCGCGACGACGAACGGCGTGCCCTTGCGCTCGAAGTAGTCGATCGACGCGAAGCTCGCCATCAGCCGCCGCGTGTCGGCGAGCACGACCGCGCCGAGCGCGCCGCGCGACAGCTCGTTCCACATGAACCAGAACCGCTCCTGGCCCGGCGTCCCGAACAGGTAGATCGCGACGCCGTCGCGCAGCGTGATGCGGCCGAAGTCCATCGCCACGGTCGTGGTGGTCTTGGCGGCGACGCCGTCGAGGTCGTCGACCCCGATGCTCGCGTCGGTCAGCGCCTCCTCGGTGCGCAGCGGCCGGATCTCGCTGACCGCGCCGACCAGGGTCGTCTTCCCGACGCCGAACCCGCCCGCGACGAGGATCTTCAGGGCGACGCGCGGGCCGTCGTCCCGGTCGTCGGTCTCCTCGGCGACAGGCGGGGAGCTAGAGTGCGCGGAGTTCATCGAGCACCATCCTGAGCAGGTTCTGGTCGGTATGCGGCGGGACCACGGCGGGCTGCCCGGTCGGCGTGGCCGGCGTGGACCACCGCTGGACGTCCACGAGGCCCGATTCGATCAGGTCGCCGGCCAGCACCCGGATCACCCCGAGCGGCAGGCCGAGGTCCGAGGCGAGGTCGGCGAGGGCGTGCGGGCGCCGGCACAGCGCGAGCAGCCGGCGCTGGTGGCGCGACAGCCGGCCCGGCTCGGCCGGCGGCCGCCCGGTCGCGACGAGGATCGCCACGATGTCGAGCGGCTCGCCGGCCGGCCGGGTCCGGCCGCGCGTCACCGCGTAGGGGCGGACGATGGGCCCGGCGGCGGCGTCGAGCCACCGCTCCCGTCCGGGACCCCGGGGAGCACCGGGCACGTCACTGGGGTCCATGGCGGGTCACCTGGGTCCGGGGCCCGCGGCGCTCTGCCTGACTCCGGTGGACAGCTGCCGGCCGACGCGCTTGACCAGCATCGTCATCTCGTAGGCGACGAGGCCCGCGTTGGCGCCGACCTCGCTGAGCAGCGCCAGGCAGCTGTTGGCGCCGGCGGGCACCACGAAGAACAGGCCCTGGTCCATCTCGATGAGGGTCTGCCGGATCTCGCCGGACTCCAGCTGCGGCCGCGCGCCGTTGGCCAGGCTGTGGAACCCCGCGGCGAGGGCCGCGAGGTACTCGGCGTCCTCGCGGCCGACGCCGCGCGACTTGCCCATCACGAGCCCGTCCCGGGACAGCACCACGACCTTGCGGATCTGCGGAACGCGGTCGACGAGGTCGTCGAGGAGGAAGTTGAGCTCGGCGGCGACTCCCTGCTGGGTCATGATCTTCCCTCCATGCCGTCGGCCGGTCCTTCGTCCTCGTCCCTGCCCCGCAGCCAGCCGGCCTGCAGGGAGGCGAACAGGTCGCGGGACGCCTCCGCCGAGCGCTCCTCCCAGGCGGCGAGCGCGTCCTCCGGGGGCGCCGCCGGGACCGGCTCGTCGTCGAGGGCGTCCGCGTCGCGCAGCTGCGGCGCCAGGTTGCCGCCCCGCACGCGGCGCGGCAGCGGGGCGCGCCCGCCGTTCCCGCCGCGGGCCTGCACCTCGCCGAACGACTGCGCCTGCCCGAAGGACTGCGCCTCTCCGAACGGCTGAGCCTGGCCGAACGGCTGGCCCTGCCCGAACGGCCGGCCCTCGCCGAACGAGGCGGGCGTCTCGTAGCGGCCCTGGCCCGCGTAGGGGTCGTGGCCGTAGGCCGGGATGCGCGGGCCCGCGGCCTGGAACGGGCGCGTCGCGTCGAACGCGGGCGGTGGTCCGGGCTGCGCCCCGTGCGACGGTGGGGCGCCGTACGGCGTCGGGGTCTCGGTTCCGTCGTACGGGCCGAACCCCACCGTCGCGTCGTGCTCCGGCCGCTCCTCCAGGGACGCCGGCGTATCGGGCGCCGTGGCCTCGTACGGCGGCGCACCGCCGTACGCGGACGGGCCGTCGTACGGCGGCCCGGTGTCGTAGGGCTGCGCCGCGTCGTGGGCGGGCGGCGCGTCCTGCACGGTGTCGTACACCGGGGCGTTCAGCATCGCCGTGGACGACGGCGCCGACGGCGCGGGCCACTGGCGCGTCGAGCCGTTCGCCGCCGCGTGCCCGTTCTGCCGGACGGGCCCGGCGACCGGCACGTCCCCGCCGGACGCGGCGGCACCGCCCTCGTCCTCGGGCTGGTCGACGTCCACGATCAGCTCGCGCGGGATCAGCACGACGGCGCTCACGCCCCCGTACAGCGACGGCTGGAGGGCGACCCTGATGCCGTGCCGGCCGGCGAGCCGGGCGACGACGAACAGGCCGAGCCGGTCGGTGACGGCCAGGTCGAACTCGGGGGGCCGCGACAGCCGCAGGTTCAGCGCGTCCAGCTCGGACTGGTCGAGCCCGATGCCGCGGTCGATGACGTCGACGGCGAACCCGTTGGCGCCCATCTCGCCGCGCACCAGCACCTCGGTCGGCGCGGGCGAGAACACGGTGGCGTTCTCGATCAGCTCGGCGAGCAGGTGGATGATGTCGGCGACGGCCTCGCCGATCAGCGCGGCCTGCCCGGACATGACGACGACCTCGACGCGGGTGTAGTCCTCGACCTCGGCGACGGCGGCGCGCAGCACGTCCTCGACGTGCACCGGCCGGCTCCAGCCGCGGCCCGGGGACGTCCCGGACAGGATGACCAGGCCCTCGGCGTGCCGGCGCATGCGGGTGGTGAGGTGGTCGAGCCGGAACAGGTCCTCCAGGGCCTTCGGGTCGGACGCGCCGCGCTCCATCTCGTCCAGCATGCGGAGCTGGCGGTGCAGCAGCGACTGGCTGCGCCAGGCGACGTTGAGGAACACGCGGCTGATGCCCTGCCGCAGGTACGACTCGCGGACGGCGGTCTCGATCGCGGTGTGCTGCACCTGGGTGAAGGCGTCGCCGACGCGCGCGACCTCCTTGGTCTTGCCGATGACCAGCGGCGGCGCCTCGGCCTCCACGTCGACCTCCTCACCGCGCCGGAGCCGGGCGACGACGGCGGGCAGCCGGTCCTCGGCGAGGTTCAGCGCGGCGCGCTGCAGCCCGCGCAGCTCGCGGGACAGGCTGCGGGCCGCGAGCAGCGACAGCACGATGGACGCGATCACCGCGAGCAGCCCGAACCCGCCGGCGAGGACGAGCCGCATGACGATCCGCTCGCCGATCGGCTTGGCCAGCTCGTTCAGCGCGAGGCTCGCCTGCTGGATCCGCTGCCCCCACGCCTGCGACAGCAGCTGGGTGGTGGCCTGCCAGTCGGCGGCCTCGGCCGGCAGCCGGTCGCCGCGCGCGTTCACGATCGCGGCCTCGGCGGCCCGGTACCGCTTGAACTGGTCGGACGCGGCGAGCTGCTGCAGCGGCTCGCGGAGATGGTCGTCGAGGTCGGCGAGCCCGGCCTCGAACTCCTGCCGCCCCTCCGCCGCCCACTGGACGAACGCGGTGTGCTCGGCCGGGGTGAGCCGGCCCTTGCGCGCCATGGCCGCGGTGACGAGGGAGTCCTCGCGCAGCATGTAGGCGCGGGCGTTGCCGATGCCGATCAGCGCGCGGCCCTGGGTGAGGATCGCGACGTCGTTGACCGTCACCAGGCCGTCGAAGACCTTGATGACCTGGTCGAGCATCGTGCTGTAGGAGTTGATGACCTCCAGCGGGGCGACCTGCCCGGAGTCGACCTTGCCGCGCAGCCGTGGCAGCGTGTCGAGGGCCTCGATCGCCTCGGCGAGGCGCTGCTTGGTCTCGGGCTGCGCCGCGTCCTGCGCGTCGGCCGACAGCGCGGTCCCGCGGAAGGACTTCTCGACGGCGCTGACCCGGGCGCGCTGCACGCCGAGCTTCTGCTTGTTCGCGGCGTCGCCGGAGACGAGCGCGACGACGCTCAGGGAACGCTCCGCCTGGAGCTGGTTCACCAGGTAGAGGCCGGGGAGGCCCATCTTCTCGTACGTGGTCGAGAAGTCGTACTTGTCGAACGCGTCGCCGAGCGTGATGTTCGCGGCGAACGCCCACAGGGTGATGAGGGACACCAGCGGGACCAGCAGCAGCGCCGTGATCCGCAGGCGGATGGGACGTCTCCGCCGGGCCTTGCCGCCGGGGACGTCGTCGCGGGGTGCCTTCGAGGCCATCAGATCACAACCTCATGCCGAGGGCGGGCCGGGATCGCGGCCCGTGTCGTGGGGGGAATGCGGGGGGGTGGCGTTCTCGCCTCTCAGCGCTCGCTCGTCAGGGACGCACCTCGTCCAGCGCCGCGCGGGCGACCAGTCCGCGCAGCCTGCCGGAGATCATGGCGACGGCCTGCGCGTGGCCGCGCGCGGCCTTCTCCCGCGAGGTGTACTGGCCGATGTCGGCGTGCATCGAGAGGTCGGACACGATCGTCTGCCACAGCAGCGGCCGTCCGTTCGCCGCGATGCCGAGGTCGACCACCGTGAACCAGGTCGAGACGACCACGACGGCGGCGCCGACGCGGATGACGTCCTGCGCCAGCAGGCGTCCCCGCACGTCGAGCAGCAGCCGCTGGGCCTCCTCGGCCGTGGCGGGGCTCCCGTCCGACCGGTGGTAGCGGGCGGTGTGCGCGTTCTCGGGCATGGCACGTCCATTCGCCGGACCGGGGGCTGCGGACGGGGTGCTCAGTGCCCGGGGTGCTCGTCCCGCGGCCAGGCGCGCACTTCGCACCACACCGACTTGCCCGACGGCGTGTGGTCGGTGCCGTGCCGGTCGGCCATGACCGCGACGAGGAACCAGCCCCGGCCCGTCTCCTCCATGAGGTCGACCCGGCGCGGCCGGGGGACCCCGGTGCCCTGGTCGTGGACCTCGATGCGGAGCCGGGTGCCGGCGCGCAGCAGCCGCAGGCAGAGCGCGGCGCCGGACACCGTCGCGTGCCGGACGGCGTTGGTGACCAGCTCGGAGACCAGGACCTCGGCGTCGTCGCGGAGGTGCGCGATGCCGGAGGCGACGGTGACGGACCGGCTGAACCGCCGGGCCCGGGGCACGGACTCCCGTTCCGCGGGGAGCGTCAGCTCGCCCAGCAGCAGCGGGGGCGGTTCGTCGATCGCCGGCAGCCCGTGCGCGGCGGTGGCGACCATGTCGCCGGCCGGCGCGGCCGCGGGCAGCGCGTCGGTGGGGAGTGAGTCGGTGGGCAGGGCGTCGTCGGCCAGTGCGGTGTTGGGGAGTGGGCTGCTAGGGAGTTCGATGGTGTGGTGTTCGCCCGACATGGTGAACGCCTCCTTGACTAAGGCGTGTCGCCCGGGTCCAGCCCGGCCGGGGTGCGGGGCTGGGG